>NZ_JBMHFZ010000021.1:0-79263 GCF_049166755.1 Halomonas terrestris
GCGGATGGGATCGTGCAGCGGTGTGCTCGACATGTCGGGCTCCTCCGGTGGGTAGTGTTGTTGTCGGGTCACGATAGCGCTTTTATGGTAAGTTTACTACATAAAGGCGGCCTGGCCAGCCGGGCTACGATGACGGCATGCTCCGGAAGAACCGGCGCATCGCAGTGCAATGGTTGATCATGGCCGCTATTGAGGCGATGGGGCGCGTCGGGAGGGGAAGAACATTATGTTGTAAAGTTACTAAAAAACGCTTGAGACTTTTCGTCGGCTGGTCCACATTGAGTGGAAGATGAGCCGCAGGCCGTCACGCAGGGACGAGATCGACGCCGGTCGCCAAGCCTGGATGCCTCCACCAATCGGCTCAACCACGACCCATCCGACGCCACTGGAGCGAGAGGAAGACGCCATGACGCTCAAGATCGCCATCAACGGCTTCGGCCGCATCGGCCGCAACGTGCTTCGCGCCCTGTACGAGAACGGTTACCGCAACCGGGTGCAGGTGGTCGCCATCAACGACCTGGGCGATCCCGCTCTCAACGCCCATCTGCTGCGCCACGACACCGTACACGGCCACTTTCCCTTCACCGTGGAACACGACGAGGAGAGCCTGGGGGTGGATGGCGACCGTATCGCGATTCTCTCCGAGCGTGATCCCGCCGCCCTGCCCTGGCAGGCGCTGGATGTCGACCTGGTGATGGAGTGCACCGGCCTGTTCACCCGGCGCGAGGCGGCGGCGAAGCATCTGGCCGCCGGCGCCGAGCGCGTGCTGATCTCCGCGCCGAGCCCCGATGCCGATGCCACCGTGGTCTATGGGGTCAACGAGGGTGTGCTCCGCCCCGAACACAAGGTGGTCTCCAACGCTTCCTGCACCACCAACTGCCTGGCCCCGGTGGCCCAGGCGCTGCATGAGGCGGTGGGCATCGAGAACGGCCTGATGACCACGGTCCACGCCTACACCAACGACCAGAACCTCTCCGACGTCTACCACAAGGATCCCTACCGGGCGCGCAGTGCCACCCATTCCATGATCCCCACCAAGACCGGCGCCGCCGCCGCGGTGGGGCTGGTGCTGCCGGAGCTCGAGGGCAGGTTCGACGGCCTGGCGGTGCGCGTGCCGGTGATCAACGTCTCACTGGTCGACCTGGTCTTTACCGCCGGTCGCGACACCACCAGGGAGGAGATCAACGCCATCGTCGCCAAGGCGGCCGAGGCGTCGCCCGTGCTGGCGGTCAACGCCCAGCCGCTGGTCTCCATCGACTTCAACCACGACGCCCACTCCTCCACCTTCGATGCCAACCACACCCGGGTGAATGGTCGCCTGGTCAAGGTGATGGCCTGGTACGACAACGAGTGGGGCTTCTCCAACCGCATGCTCGATACGGCGCTTGCCATGCAGGCCGCGAGCGACGCCAAGCGAGATGCGGCCTGATGCGGTGATCGCAGGTGGTATGATTGAACGCCGGGGCGGGCAACCGCCCCGGCGTTCGTGCGTTCCGGGCCTGCCTGTCCCGAGTGCCGCTCCGATCACCTCTTCCGCAAGGACGCGTCATGCTGCCCGACTACTCCTGGCTCGCCTGGAGCCTCATCGTGACTTCCACCTACCTCACCGGCGTCTCCAAGGGCGGCTTTGCCGGGGGCTTCGGGACCCTCTCGGTGCCGCTGATGGCGCTGGCCATCGGGCCCATCGAGGCCGCCGGCCTGCTGTTGCCGCTGCTGCTGGTGATGGACGCCTTCACGGTGAAGGCCTGGTGGGGGCGGGATGACGGGGCCGAGGTGCGCCGCCTGGTGCCGGGGCTGGTGGTCGGCGTGGTGATCGGTACCCTGCTGGCCGGCACCCTCGACGAGGACGGGGTGCGCCTGCTGCTCGGCGTGCTCTCCCTGCTATTCGCCGCCTATATGCTGCTGCGCCCGGCGGCAGGCCGGCCCATTGCCTCGTTCTGGGCGCTTCCGGCCGGCACCGGCTGCGGCTTCACCAGTTTCCTGGCCCATGCCGGGGCACCGCCACTCAACCTCTACCTGATCCCGCGCCGGCTCTCCAAGGAGACCTTCATCGCCACCAGCGCCATCGCCTTCGCCGCGGTCAACCTGATCAAGCTGCCGCCCTACCTGTGGCTCGGCGAGATCAACCTGACCAGCGCCTGGGCGTCGCTGGTGCTGGTGCCGGTGGCCTGGGCCGGGGTGAAGAGCGGCCTGTGGCTGCAGCACCGGGTCAGCGAGGTGCTCTTCTACCGCCTGGTGATCCTGGCCATGGCCATCGTCGGCGTGCAGCTGGTGGTCAAGGCGCTGGGGTGAGTCTCACCTCGGGATATGCCAGGTCCCGGGGCACTCACTGCTGCGAAACAGCCGCTGCGCGGTGTCACGGTTGCGCCGTTCGGCGAGGATCTCGCGGCCCCCGCCGAGCGCCTCGAGCAGGGGCTCGCTGGGGTGGCGCACGGTGAGCAGCGTCAGGTCGTCGTGGCGCTCGAGGGCATAGTCGGCGGCCAGCGCCTCGACCAGCGGCTCGAGGCGCGCCGGGTGCGAGTCGAGGCAGAGCGACAGGCGCATGGCGCCGCTGTCGACCAGGTTGGCGTGCGCGCCGGCCTCGACGAGGCGGCCGAGGATGTCGTGCTGGCGGGCCTCGTCCATGAAGGAGAAGTCCCGAGGCGAGACCTCGAGCAGCACCTGCTCCTCGGCGAGGATGAAGGCCGGCGCGGCGGCACTCGCCCCCTCGGCGGAGATGGTGCTGGGCGGGGCATCGAGCGCCTCGAAGGAGCGTACCGTCAGCGGGATACCCTGCTGTCGCAGCGGGGCCAGGGTCTTGGGGTGGATCACCTTGGCGCCGTGCCAGGCCAGCTCGATGGCCTCGTCGTAGGAGATCTGCGCGAGCTGTACCGCATTGTCGAAGCGCCGTGGATCGGCGTTGAAGAGCCCCGGCACGTCCTTCCAGATCACCAGCTCCTTGGCCTCGAGGCAGTGGGCGAAGATCGCCGCGCTGAAGTCCGAGCCCTCCCGGCCCAGGGTGGTCGAGACCCCCTCGGGGGTGCCGCCGATGAAGCCCTGGGTCAGCAGTAGCCGGTCGCCATCCCTCGGGAGCGCCCGGATCTTCCTGCCGGTGGCCTCCCAGTCGATATTGGCGGCCTGGTGGCAGGCGTCGGTGACGATCAGCTCACGGGCATCCTGCCAGTCGGTGGCGGTGCCGATCTCGTCGAGCCAGGCACTCACGATGGTGGTGGAAAGCAGTTCGCCGAAGCAGATCGTCTGGTCGTAGTGGAAGGGGCGCGGCTCCCGCCAATGTGCCCGATGCCGCCGGTCGAGCTCCTCGAACAACGCCGCGACCCGTTCGGCGACGCGGGCCGCCCGGTCGCCGAAGAGGGCGTCGACGGTGGCGAGGTGGGCGCGGCGCAGCTCGTCGAGTCGGCTGCGGTAGTCCGCCTCGTCGTCGCTGCGCGCGGCGGCGAGCAGCGCCTCCAGGGCATTGGTGGTCTTGCCCATGGCCGAGACCACGACCACCAGCGGTCGCGTCCTGACGCTTGCCAGCAGCTCGCCCAGATGGCGGATGGCCGCGGCGTCCTTGATCGAGGCGCCGCCGAACTTGTAGACCGTGGTCATCCCTGGCTCTCCCTGTCTGTCGAGGTTGCTATGGGCACCATGCGGCAAATCCGGGCCAGGGAAAAGGGGGAATGGTGGGAGAGGGAAAATGAGTGGCCCAGGAACGAAAGAAGCATCCGCAGGTGCTTCCCTCGTCCTCGCGCCTCGAGCTCAGCTCAGGCGCTGCATGTAGTCCACGTAGCCGAAGGTCCTGACCGTGCGCACCTGGCGGCTCGCCTCGTCGATGCGGCAGATCGACGGCAGGCGGATGCCGTTGAAGGTGGTGGTCTTGACCATGGTGTAGTGGGCCATGTCGGTGAACACCAGGCGGTCGCCGATGGCCAGCGGCGCGTCGAAGGAGTATTCGCCCACCACGTCGCCGGCCAGGCAGGTCAGGCCGCCCAGCCGATAGCTGTGGGCCTTCTCGCCCGGTTCGCCCGCGCCGATGATCTCCGGTCGGTAGGGCATCTCCAGCACGTCCGGCATGTGCGCCGTGGCCGAGGTGTCGAGGATGGCGATGGGGCCGCCGTTGTCGACGATGTCCAGCACCGTGCACACCAGATAGCCGGTGTTCAGGGCGATCGCCTCGCCGGGCTCCAGGTAGACCGTGAGGTGCGGATGGCGCGCCTTGAACTCGCGGATCACGCGCACCAGCCGCTCGACGTCGTAGTCGGCGCGGGTGATATGGTGGCCGCCGCCGAGGTTCATCCACTTCATGCCGGCGAGGTAGTGGCCGAACTTCGCCTCGAAGGCTTCCAGGGTGTGTTCGAGGGCATCGCTGTTCTGCTCGCACAGGGTGTGGAAGTGCAGCCCCTCGAGGCCCTCGAGATCGGCGTCCTCCAGGTCCACCGCGCGGGTGCCCAGCCGCGAGCCCGGGGCGCAGGGGTCATAGAGCGGCACCGCGCCGGTGGAGTGCTCCGGATTGACCCGCATGCCGCAGGAGACCCGCCGGGGCGCCGCCGCGACGGTATCGCGGAAGCGCCGCCACTGGCCCGGGGAGTTGAAGCTGAGGTGGTCCGCGTAGCGCAGGACCACGGCCATCTCCTCCTCGGTGAAGGCCGGCGAGTAGACGTGCACCTCGCCGCCGAAGGTCTCCGCCCCCAGCCGCGCCTCGTCCTGGCCGCTGGAGGTCGTCCCTACCAGATACTGACTCACCAGCGGGAAGGTGTCCCACATGGCGAAGCCCTTCAGGGCCAGCAGGATGCGGGCACCGCTGCGCGCCTGGACCTCGCCGAGCAGTTCCAGGTTGCGGCGCAGCAGGGCGTCGTCCACCACATAGGCAGGTGACGGGCAGGCCTGCACGTCAAAGGGATAAGCCGTGGTTCCCATGTCGTGCGATCAGGCCAGCGGGTCGGCGTCGGGGTCGAGCTCGACCATCTGCCAGGGCAGGCCCATGTCGCCGATGCGCGCCATGAAGGGGTCGGGGTCGAGCTGTTCGACGTTGAACACGCCCTCGCCCTTCCAGAGGCCCTCGAGCATCAGCATGGCGCCGGTCACCGCGGGCACGCCGGTGGTGTAGGAGATGGCCTGGGACTTCACCTCCTCGTAGCACTTCTCGTGGTCGCAGATGTTGTAGATGTACACCTTGCGCCGCTTGCCGTCCTTGATGCCGTCGAGGATCACGCCGATGTTGGTCTTGCCCTTGGTGCGCGGGCCCAGCGATGCAGGGTCGGGCAGGATCGCCTTGAGGAACTGCAGCGGGGTGATCTGGCGACCCTCGAACTCGATCGGCTCGATGCTGGTCATGCCGACGTTTTCCAGCACCTTCAGGTGGGTGATGTACTTCTCGGAGAAGGTCATCCAGAAGCGGATGCGCTTCAGGCCCTTGATGTTCCGGCTGAGGGACTCGAGCTCCTCGTGGTAGAGCAGGTAGAGGTCCTTCTCGCCGATGCCGTCGAAGTCGAAGGTGCGCTTCTCGGCCAGCGGCGCGGTTTCCTTCCACTCGCCCTCTTCCCAGTAGCGGCCGTTGGCGGTGATCTCGCGGATGTTGATCTCGGGATTGAAGTTGGTGGCGAACGGGTAGCCGTGGTCGCCGCCGTTGGCATCCAGGATGTCGATGCGGTGGATCTCGTCGAACAGGTTCTTCTGGCCGTAGGCGCAGTAGATGTTGGTCATGCCCGGGTCGAAGCCGCAGCCCAGGGTGGCCATGTTACCCGCCTCGGCGTAGCGCTCCTGGAAGGCCCACTGCTCCTTGTACTCGAACTTCGCCTCGTCGGGATGCTCGTAGTTGGCGGTGTCCAGGTAGGGCACGCCGGTACGCAGGCACGCCTCCATGATGGTCAGGTCCTGATAGGGCAGCGCCACGTGGATCAGCACGTCCGGCTGGAACGACTCGATCAGCGCGACCAGCGCCTCGACGTCATCGGCATCCACCTGGGCCGTCTGGATGGGGCGGTCCAGCTGGGCGGCGATGGCGCGGCACTTCTCCTGGTTGCGGCTGGCCAGCAGGATATCGCTGAAGACTTCGGGGTGCTGGGCGCACTTGTGGGTGACGACGCCGCCGACGCCACCCGCGCCGATAATCAGGACTTTGCTCATGGGGGTTCGAATCCAGATCGGGGAAAGTGGAAGTGTCTTGGCCTCGCCCGGCCCCCCGACAGGAGGAGGCGAGTGGGCGCTGATAATGGCGTCCCCTGAGGCTGGTATCAAGTGGTTTTCGCGTCAAGGCTGCCACGCAAGTCGGGGAGGGGGTGAGCCCGCCTCACGCGCCTGCCGCAGGCCGACAGGCAGGCGAGGCGGGCGGGGATCAGAACGCGTAGCTGACCGTGGCCTTGACGCTGCGCTCGGCGCCGAAGTAGCAGAAGTTCAGGTCGTAGCAGGAGGCCACGTACTCCTCGTCGAGCAGGTTGCTGACATTGAGACGCGCGGTCATGCCGTCCAGGCCCAGGCGCTCCAGGTCATAGCCCAGGGTAGCGTCGACCAGGGTGTAGTCCGGCACCCTCTCGGAGTTGGCGTCGTCGGCGTGGATATCGGCGTGGTAGCGCACGCCGAGCCCCGCATCCAGGCCGGCCAGGGCGCCGGACTGGAAGGCGTAGTTGCCCCAGGCCGCGAGCTGGTGGCGCGGCACCTGGTTGTCGTGGTTGCCCTGGTTGGCGTCACCGGTCTTCTCCAGGGTCACGTCGGTGTAGCTGTAGGCGGCCTGCACCGAGAGGGCCTCGGTCAGCTGGCTATGCGCCTCCAGCTCGACTCCCCGGGACTGGATCTCGCCGGTGGCGCGATGGAAGTTCTCGTTGGGCAGCTTGGAGGAGACGTTCTCCTGGGTGATATCGAACAGGGCGAGGTTGTAGCGGTCACGGGTGCCCGGCGGCTGGTACTTCAGGCCCAGCTCGACCTGTTCGCCCTCGGTGGGCGCCAGCAGGTCGCCGTTCTGGTCGGTGGTGCTGTTGGGGCTGAAGGAGGTGGAGTAGGTGGCGTAGGGGGCCAGGCCGTTGTCGAACGCATAGAGCAGGCCGGCGCGGCCGCTGACCTGGGTGTCATCCAGCACGCTTTCGGCACCGCTCACCGGGTCGGTGTTGGTGATATCCACCCAGTCGTGGCGCAGGCCCAGGTTGGCCCGCCAGTTGCCGAAGGCCAGCTGATCCTGGAGGTAGAGGCCGGTCTGCTCCAGCTCGCGGTGCTGGCGGACCTCCGGGAACATCATGCTGGGTTCGGCGCCGTACCGGGGATCGAAGGCGTCGATGGGCGGGAACATGCCCGAGGTCCAGAGTACCTCGTTGTCGCGCTGCTGGTAGTCCAGGCCCAGCAGCAGGGTGTGGTCCACGCCGCCGGTGGCCAGGCGTGCCTCCAGCTGGTTGTCCACGGTCAGGGCGTCGAGGGACTCTTCGCCGCCGGAGAAGTAGCGGTTGAGCTCGGTGGCGGAGGCCCAGCCGTAGGCGTAGACCTGCTCGAGCTCGACGTCGGATTCCGTGTAGCGCAGCCGCTGGCGGGCGCTCAGGGCGTCGCTGAAGCGATGCTCGAACTCGTAGCCGACCATGGTCTGGTCGCGCTCGAACGTCTCGAAGGCTTCCTCGCCCTCGAAGAAATTATTGGAGATGCGTCGGCCGTTACGATCCACCACCGTGCCCTCGAAGGGCAGACCGGCGTGGTAGCCGCCCTCCGGATCCTTGTGCAGGTAGGCGTGCAGGGTGAGGCTGGTGGCGTCGGTGATGTCCCAGGTGAGCTGGGGGGCGATGGCATAGCGCTCCTCCTCCACCGGGCCGAACTGGGTATCGGCGGCGCGGGTCAGGCCGGTGAGGCGGAAGGCCAGTCGGCGCTCGGCGTCCAGCGGACCGGTGAGGTCGAAGGCGGCGCTGCGCTGGGCGTTGTTGCCGACGCCGAGGCGCACCTCGCCGCCGGGCTCGAACGCCGGGCGGTGACTGGTCTGAGCCACCAGCCCCCCCGGGGAGGCGCGGCCATAGAGCACCGAGGCGGGCCCCTTGACCACCTCGAGGCGCTCCAGGAACCAGGGATCGATCACCAGGGAGCTGAAGGAGCCGCCGTCGCTCATCACCTTGAGGCCGTCGAGAAAGGTGTTGTTGATGCTGCCGTCGGCGAAGCCGCGCAGCACCAGGTAGTCGTAGCGGTTGGAGGCGCCGATCTGGTTGGTGAAGACGCCGGGGGTATAGTCGGCGGCGCGCTGCACGGTCTCGGCGCCCCGGGCCTCCCACTCCTCGTTCTCGACGACCGAGACCGACTGCGGGGTCTCGTTGAAGGGCGTCGCGGTCTTGGTGGCGGCCTGGCCGGTGACGGTCAGGGTCGAGAGCTGATCGGTCTGCTGGGCCTGGGCGGTGAGCGAGGCACCGGCGGCAACGAGCGACACCGCCAGCGTCAGGGAGCGTGGAGTCGGCATAGTGGTTTCCTGCGGATGGGAAGTCATGTCACGAATGAGAATTATTACGATCAGGGGCCCGAGTGAGGTATCCGCGATGCTCACCCGTCTATGCCGGGCGCTCAGCTTGCCGGTGCCAGGGAGCTCGGCGGGTAGCCGAAGTGACGCCGGAAGGCGGTGGCGAAGTTGCTGGCGTGGCGATAGCCCGAGAAGTGTGCGGCCTGCTGGACGCTGTAGCCGCGCCTCAGGTAGTCGTGGGCCAGGCTCAGCCGGCTCTCGCGCAGGTAGTCGAACACGGAACGGCCGTAGGCCGCCCGGAACTTGCGCCTCAGGCTGGCGGGACTCATGGCGGCAAGCTCGGCCAGGGTCGCCAGGCGATGGTCACCGGCCGGGTCGTCGTGCAGGGCGTCGCGGACCCGTTCCAGGCGCAGGCGTTCCTGGGGGGGCAGCCTGGGGAGCGTCCCCGATGGCGGGGCAGCGAACCGACCGCCGTGGGCCAGCAGTTGCAGGCTCAGTCCCTCGAGGACAAGGCGCAGGGCCTCCCCGGGCAGCGGGGCGTCCAGGGTCTGCTCGAGGCACTGGCGCAAGGGGACGGGCAGTCGCCAGGGATGACAGCCGGCGCCTCCCGGGGCCGGCGACCTCATCCCCAGGCGGGCCAGGCAATTCTCGTCGAGGCTCAGGGTCAGGGCACGCAGGCGCTGGCCGGCCGGCTGGCTGGCGACCAGTCCCCGCCGGGGCTCGAGCCGCACGCTCAGCGCCATGCCGGGCATGAGAGTGAGTGGACGCTCGTCGTCCAGGGCCACCTCGGCCCGCCCCTCCAGCAGGACGATGATCGACAACGGTGAGGACGCGCGGGAGCGCGAGTCGTAGCGGTGGATGACCTCCACGTCGGAGGTGACCAGCTGCATGCCGGGTCGCGGCGAGAATTCGCGCACCACCCCGCTGACCACCGGTACCTCGGCCTGGGGCGAGAGATCCGGCACCCGATAGTCGAGGCCGTAGCGCCGGCCATAGGCCTGCAGGTCCCGGGGCGTGTGCTGGCGTATCGCAGGGTCGGGCGGGTTCATCCGGCTACCTTCGTCGTCCTGGCGTTGCGCCGGCATGCCAGGGGGCAGTTGCCGCAGACGCCCAGCTCGCCGATCAGGTAGCGGATACAGCACAGACGGCGGATACGGGCGGGGGCGCCTGGCTCGCTGGACTCGACATAGCGCACCGGGCGGTAGAGGGGGTTGCGTCGGCCGTCGGGCAGGGTACGGCTCTCCATCAGTGCCCGAGCGGGCTCGCCGACGTCCGGCACGGCCATGGGATGCTCGCGGATGGCGCCGGCAAAGTGCTCGAAGTAGTTGCCGGCGTTGCTCCAGAACACCCTGGGCGAGGCCCCGGTGGCCGAGGCCAGCGCCTCGACCAGCGGCGACAGGTGGTGGTCGAGCAGGGTCGCGAAGCGTGACAGGGCGCCGAGATCGGCCAGCGGGCGGCCGGCATGGCGCAGGTCGAGGCCGGTGGTCTGGCCCTCCGGGGACTGCGCCAGGTGCAGGTCGTCCAGCCCCAGCGGCAGGTCGCGCTCGAGCAGCAGGTTGGCCGCCAGGCCATGGGCCGCGAGAGCGCTGAAGTGCCACTTGGACCATAGCGAAGCCACCGCCCGGCGATCGACCCTGCGACCGTACCGGGCGCCGAACCGCTCGAACAGGTCGACCAGGTAGGTCGGGTCCAGCAGCGTGCATGCGGGCACGGCGTCAGGGCCGGGTTCCGGCGAGACTCGGGGCGGCGTCAGGCCCTCCAGGGGGCCGATATAGAGTGTCGACAGCGCTTGGGTCATGGTGGCTCCGCCGAGGGTGTCGGGGGTCGGATGATAAGTAAAATGGTAATCATTATCAAATGGAGCCTCGACCCCTCTCCCTGGCCAGCCGGTCGCGGCACCGCGCCAGGGCCTGGGCGACATAGCGGCCGGCCATGCGTTCGGAGACGCCCAGTCGGCGGCCGATCTCCGCCTGGGTCAGCCCCTCGAGACGGTGCCAGGTCAGGGCCTGCCTCAGGCGGGTGGGCAGGGTATCCATGGTTTCGCGCAGGCGCATCAGGCAGAGGTGGCGCTCGGCCTCCTCTTCCGGGCAGGGGCGCGGGCAGACCAGGCACAGGCCGGGGGTGTCGAGGGGCTGACTGGCGGGGCGCGAGCGACAGCGTCGGTGATGATCGATCACCAGGTTGCGGGCCATGCGGAACAGGTAGGCCCGGGGCGCCTCGAGCCCTCCGGGCTCGGGGTGCTGGCCGAGGCGCAGGAAGATCTCCTGGCAGAGATCCTCGGCCAGGTGGGGACACTGCAGCTGGCGCCGCAGGTAGCCAGCGAGGTCCGTGGCGTGACGCTGGAAGAGGGCATCGAGATCGGGGTGGGCCGTCATGCGAGCTCCGTCCTGGGAACCGGAGCGCCCCATTATTATGATAATGAGTCTTATTATCAATTAAAGATGGCCAGGCGCCGCCCGAACAGCGCCTGGCCAGTGGCGCGACGTCAGGCCAGGGCGTTGTCGCTCGTCCTGGCCGCGACCGGGATCGGCCGATAGGCGGCGATGGGGTTGACCAGGGTACCGGCGAACTGGAGGTTCTTCGCCGGGTCCGCCAGGTCGATCATCTGCTGATGATCGTTGAGCTGCAGCCGGTTCAGGCAGGAGCGGGTGAACTCCGGGGCGAAGAGGTCGTGGCGGGCGAACTTCTCGGCGAACTCGGGATGGTCCTGCTGGTAGTCGATGACGCAGCGGGCCACCCGCTCCCAGAACTCGCCCTCGGTGATGTCGCCCTGTTCGACGAGGAGCGGTGCCATGAAGCGCAGGAAGCAGTCGAAGACGTCGGTGAAGATCGACAGCACCTTGAGCGGTTCGGGCACCTCGACGGCGATGCGCGAGATGGCTTCGGGCAATTCCACCTCGGTGTTCATGATGCCGATCTCCTCGGCGATGTCCTTCATGATGGCGCGCACCGGCACCCCGTCCTCGAGCTGCAGGATCAGGTTCTCGCCGTGGGGCATGAACACCAGGTCGTAGGCGTAGAAGCAGTGCAGCAGCGGGCGGAAGTAGACCCGCAGGTAGCGGTCCAGCCAGTCGTGGGTGGCGAGCCCCGAGGCCTGGATCAGCCGCGGCAGCAGGGCGCGCTCGTCGGCGTCGACGTGGAGCAGGGCGGCCATGGTCATCAGCCGCTGGCCGTCCTGCTGGTAGCGCACCGGGCTCTCCCGCCACAGGCAGGCCAGCATCTTCTTGTAGGCGCTGTAGCGGTCGAAGGCCGGCTCGATGGCATCGCGGCGAAAGCCGATGGCGGCCTCCTCGCGCAGCACCGTGAAGCCCCGGGCGGCAAGCTCCGGATCATTGTCGACCAGTCGCTTGATCCAGTCGTTGATGGCCGGGGTGGCACGCATGTAGTGGGGCGAGAGGCCGCGCATGAAGCCCATGTTGAGGATCGACAGGGCCGTCTTCACGTAGCGCCGGCTCGGCTGGCTGACGTTGAACCAGGTGCGGATCGACTGCTGGGCGCGGTACTGATCGAAGCCGTAGCCCAGGCAGATGATGCGGCCCCGGGCCACCTCGGCGGCGAAGGTGATGGCCAGCTTGTGGAACCACTGCCAGGGATGGGCGGGCATCAGCAGGTAGTCCGCGGGGTCGAGGCCGTGGGCCTCGAGCCGGCGGTGGAAGTCGTCGAGGGTCGCCTCGCCCAGCTCGTCGCGCAGCAGGGCCGCGTAGTCCAGGCCCTCGATGGCGCTGAAGTGGGCGTCCTCGCGGTGCACGGCCAGCCACACCAGGGTGATGGGGGCGGCGGCCTCCGGGGCATAGGCGTGGTAGTCCACGGCGTCGAAGCCCATGCGGCCGTTGTTGGCCACGAACACCGGGTGGCCCTCGGTCATGGCGGCCTCCAGGGTCTGGAAGTCGGCGTCGACCAGGCCGTCGGCGTCGGGGCGGGTGCCGGCGAGCTTGTAGGCGCCGCCGAACAGGGTGCTGGCGACCTCCTCCAGGTAGACCGGCAGCATCGCGTCGCCGATGCCCAGGGGCCGGCGGAACTCGAGGATGAAGCGCTGGGCGTCGAGCTCGGCCGGGGCGCCGTCGACGCGCTTCTCCAGCGAGTCGAGGTCGATGACCCAGTGATCCAGGGCCAGGCGGCGGGCGCGGAAGCGGTACTCGGCCGCCTCGTCCGGGGCGGCCAGGCGGTAGTCGCCGTGGTCGTCCGCATCGACGGCCGTCGTTTCGACATTCAGGGCCTCGGGGGCCAGCAGCTTCTCATGGGTGAACTCGGCGATGGCCTTGCGGATCAGCCAGCGGTTGGCCCGGGCCCAGAGCGCGGGGGTCAGGTGGGCGGCGGCGCGGGCCGGGTCGGCGGCCAGGGCCGGGTCCAGGCGCGGGTTCCCGGCGCTCACCGCCGAGGCGAAGGCCGCCCGGTCGCAGAAGGCCAGGTGGGCGGTCTTCTCGGGGAGCTCGACCTCGCGGTCGTAGACGAAGCCGACCCGGCGGTTGAGCGGATGGATCTTGCGGTTGTCGACGTCCGGCTCCACCACCACCCGCCGCGTCTCGGCATCCTCGAACATGAAGGCCAGGATGGTGGTGATCACCTGGGCGCTGAAGCCGGGCAGCGGCGTCTCGGCCGGGGCCACCAGGAAGTGCATGCCGCGGTCGCCCTCGGCCACGTCATAGTGCGCGCCGATGGGATCGTGGCGCGGGTCGTAGCACTCCACCAGGAAGGCCGGCTCGCCGTCGAAGAGCCCCAGGTAGCCCTGGGCGTGCTCGCTCTCCTGGAGGTTGCGGTAGAAGGCCTGGACCCGCTCGGGGGAGTGCCCCTGCATGCCCCAGAAACGGGCCCGGGGCGCGCTGACCCAGGCGTGGATCCGCGCCAGGTCCTCGGGAAGCTGCAGCGGGCGCAGGCTGAAGGTGCCCAGCCCCTGGGCGTGGCGGGAATAGGTGAGGCGGGTGGTCGGGGTCGGTTGGAAGAGCTTCATGGTCAGGTCCTTGCAGAAACGGGTTCGTTAGGCCGCGCCGGGGTCGCCTCGGCCCGGGCGAGCAGCAGGCGATGGGCCAGGGCGCAGAGGGCGAAGCCCAGCGCGGCGACGAGGAAGGGGCTGGCCAGGCCCTGGGCGTCGACCAGGCGGCCGGCGCCCCAGGAGGCGACGAGCACGCCGAGCCCCTGGAAGACGTGGATCTTGCTGAAGTCGCTGGCGTAGCGCGCCGGGGTGCTCAACTGGAAGAGGCGCACCTCCAGGCGCACGGTGACGCGGAACAGCGCCCAGCCGAACAGCACCCGGCCGGCCAGGATGGCGGCGATCTCGCCGCTGGCCTGCAGCAGCAGGCCGGTGAGGCCGATGGCCAGGGGCAGGACGATGGCCTCGCCACCGGGGCGGCGGCCCAGCAGGTCTAGGGCCAGCAGGGCCACGGCCACCCCGCCGGGAATGGCGAAGACCGCCCCGGCCAGCACCTCGCCGGGCAGGCCCGAGGCCAGTGCCCAGTACTGGGCGAAGAAGGGCCGGGCCAGGGTGGCGCTGAAGGTGAACAGCAGCATCACCAGGCCCAGGCGCAGGATGGCGCCGCTGGTGCCCGGGGCCGGCGGGGTGGCGGGGGCGGCATGGGGCGCCCGGCCGCGCCGGAGCAGCAGCAGGCAGACCGCCACCTGGAGGGCGTCGCTGACCGCCATCACCCGGAACACCTGGGCCGCCTGCCAGTGCTCCAGTACCAGGCCGCCGATCACGGCGCCGAGGATGCCGCCGGCATGCACCACCACCGAGAGCAAGCCGATCAGGGAGGCGTGGCGGTCCCGGGGCGCGAAGTGCATCAGGTAGGGATAGACCAGCAGGTAGCTGGCCTTGGCCACCAGCATGGCCAGCGACAGGCCCCAGAACCACGGCAGCGAGGTGATCACCGCGCAGGACAGGCTCAGGCCGCCGGCCACCAGCTGGGTGGCGATCAGCAGCCGCAGGGTGCCGAGCCGGCGCGCCAGGCGCGCCCAGACGGGCAGCGCCAGCATCACCACCAGGCAGCTCATGGCCAGGTAGCCGCCGACATGGGACGGATCGGCCACGCCGAAGCGCTCGGCGAAGAACTGCGGGTAGAAGGGCAGCAGCATGGCGTCGCTGACCACCGCCACGGCGGTCACGGCCACCAGCCAGGGAGTCGGGCTCATGCGGGCTCCGCGTCCATGGGTTCGAAGACGGCCTCGCTGGGCGCGCCGAAGCGCTGGTAGGCGATGCGCTCCTCGATGGGGTAGACCTCCTTGCCGGTCAGGGCGCGGATGATGCAGGCGTTGCGGTAGGGCCCCATGCCGAGGTCCGGCGCCACCAGGCTGTGGGTGTGCAGCTCGGCGTTCTGCACGAAGAGCTCGCCGCGCCCGCCGTCGATGTCGTAGAAGCGGCCCACGGCGAAGCGTCCGGCGTCATCGAAGGCGATGCGCGAGGTGATGGGCGCCAGGAAGTCCGGCATGTGGTAGCGGTAGCCGGTGGCCATGATCAGCGCCGGGGTGCGATGGCGGAAGTGGCGCTGCTGCTCGGTGTGCCACAGGGTCAGGTCGTACTCGCCGCGCTCGGCGTCATGGCGGCAGGTCTCGAGGCGGGTATTGGTGAGCAGCTCGGAGCGCACCTCGCCGCTGAGCTCCTTGGCGTAGCGCAGCTCGTAGATGGCGTCGATGAGCGCCAGGTCGATGCCCTTGTAGAGGCTCTTCTGGCGCTGCATCAGCGCGTTGCGGGTGGCCTCCGGCAGGGCGTGGAAGTAGTCGATGTAGTCCGGCGAGGTCATCTCCAGGGTCAGCTTGCCGTACTCCAGGGGGAAGAAGCGCGGCGAGCGGGTGATCCAGTCGAGGCGATAGCCGAAGCGGTCGATGTCGGCGAGCAGGTCGTGGTAGATCTCCGCCGCACTCTGGCCGCTGCCGATCAGGGTGATGGCCGCCTGGCGCTGCAGCTCGGCCTTGTGCTCGAGGTACTCGCTGGAGTGCAGCGGGCGCGGGTCCAGGTCGCGGCAGCCCTCCGGCAGGTAGGGGCTGGTGCCGGTGCCGAGCACCAGGTGCCGGCTCAGGTGGACCCGGGCCTCGCCGCTTTGGGTGTCGCGGCAGTTCACCCGGTAGACACCTGCGGCCGCGTCGTGCTCCACCCGGGTCACCTCGGTGCCGAAGCGGATGGTGTCGAGCTGGGAGGCCGCCCACTGGCAGTAGCGGTTGTACTCGTTGCGCAGCAGGAAGAAGTTCTCGCGGATGTAGAAGTTGTAGAGCCGGCCCTGCTGCTTCAGGTAGTTGAGCACGCTGAAGCGGCTGGTGGGGTCGGCCATGGTGACCAGGTCCGACATGAAGGGGGTCTGCAGGGTGGCGTCCTCCAGCAGCATGCCGGGGTGCCAGTCGAAGCCGTCGCGGCGCTCGAGGAAGAGGCCGTCGAGCGTCTCTATGGGGTCGGTCAGGCAGGCCAGGCCCAGGTTGAACGGGCCCAGTCCGATGGCGATGAAGTCGTGCACTGTCTGTTGCATGATGGGATCTCGTCAGTGTCAGGAAGCGGCGGCACGGGACGGGGCCTGGGCTTCACACCAGTCGCGGCCGTGGTGGACGATGCGCTCGACGATGGCGGTGAGATCCTCGAGCCGGGTGTCCGGGTTGAGCAGGGTGAACTTGAGGTAACGCTTCCCGTCGACCCGGGTGGCGGCGATCACCGCCTCGCCGCTGCGTGACAGCGCTGCGCGCACGTGGGCGTTGAGGTCGTCGAGCTCGGTGTCGTCCAGGCCCGCGGGGCGGTAGCGGAACACCAGGGTGCTCATGGGCGGATCGAGCAGCACCTCGAAGTCGGGGCGGCGGGCCAGCTCGGCGTGGGCCTCGCCGGCCAGGTCGATGACCCGCTCGAACAGCTCGCCCAGGGCATCGGCGCCCATGATGCGCAGGGTCAGCCACAGCTTGAGGGCGTCGAAGCGCTTGGTGGTCTGCAGGCTCTTGTTGACCTGGTCCGGGGTGCCGGCCTCGGCCTGGCACAGCGGGTTGAGGTAGTCGGCGTGATAGGTGACGTGGCGCAGGTCGCTGCGCCGCCGCACCAGGAAGGCGCTGCAGCTCACCGGCTGGAAGAAGGTCTTGTGGTAGTCGACGGTCACCGAATCGGCATGCTCGATGCCGGCCAGGCGGTGGCGATAGCGCGGAGAGCACAGCAGGCCCCCGCCGTAGGCGGCGTCCACGTGCAGCCAGATGCCGTGCTCGCGGCACAGGGCGGCGATCTCCTCGAGGGGGTCGATGCTGCCGAAGTCGGTGGTGCCGGCGGTGGCCACCACGGCGATGGGGATCAGGTCCATCGCCAGGCACTCCTCCAGGCGCACCTTGAGGGCCGCCGGGTCCATGCGGTAGCGGTCGTCGCAGGCCACCGGCATCACCGCCTGGTAGCCGAGCCCGAGGATCGCCGCCGATTTCTGCAGGCTGAAGTGGCTGACCTGCGAGCCGAGGATGCGCAGCCGACGGTAGTCCGCGGGCAGGCCCTCGTACTTGTTGCCGCCGTGATCCGCGAGGGAGGCCCCGTGGTGGTCCCGGGCGATCATCAGCGCCATCAGGTTCGATTGGGTGCCGCCGCTGGTGAAGACCCCATCGGCGTCCCGGCCCAGGCCGATGCGGTTCGCCGTCCAGTCGATCAGCGACTGCTCGATGAAGGTGCCGCCGGCGCTCTGGTCGAAGGTGTCCAGCGAGGAGTTGATCGGCGAGAGGATCGCCTCGGCGAGGATGCCGGGCAGCACGATGGGGCAGTTGAGGTGTGCCACGTAGCGGGGGTGGTGGAAGTAGACGGCGTCGTCCAGGTAGACCCGCTCCAGTTCCTCCAGGGCGGGACGCAGCTCGCCGAGGGGGGTGTCCAGGTCGATGGTCGCGAAGTGCCCCCTGAGCTCCTCGGGACGGGCCCCGCTGAAGGGGCGGTCCACGCCGGCCACCTTGCGCCGTACCAGGTCGAGGCAGCGGGTCGCCTGTTGCCAGTAGGCCTCGGCATGACGGGCATTGAACAGCTGATCCGTCGCCAGGGGGGCGGGTGTGCTGCGGAGGGATCTTTCCTCTTCTAGGACCTCTGGAGTCATGGTGTCACCTCGTGCGTTCGTCGTGCCGTCGCCGATGTGGCCGCGGCATCTGGGGGAGGCCGTGCCCGTCCCGGATCCGGGAGCACGACCGGACTCGATGATAATGCGAATCCTTATCATTTATTGGCGTAGATCAAGGGATAACGAAGGCGCGAGAGGTTTCTGAACCGGAGAGGGACTATTTCGGGTTCGTCGCCTGTAGCGGTGCCCCTGTGCAGGTGGGCGCGCTGCAGGCGCTGCATGCCGGTAGGCTTGACGGCCAGGTCATGCGACAGGACGGATCGGGAGGGAGAAGTGGCAGAGGTTCCACCCATTGACGAAGTGTCGAGGGCACAAACGAAAAAAGCACCCGTAGGTGCTTGATTCGCTTGCTTGATTGGTGGAGGCGGCGGGGATCGAACCCGCGTCCGCCGGCACTCGCCCATTGGCTCTACATGCTTAGGTCCGTCTTTTGCTTTAACGCTACTGGCTCCGACGGGCAGGATCCAGCAACGCGATTCCTCAGAGTTTTAACGATCGGCGTGAGGACGCCACCGCTCGCGATCCCATCAGTCTTGGCTCATATCCCCTCCGCGATGAATGGGCACATCGCTTCGGGGCCGGGCTAGAAGCTAACAGCGTTTATGCTGCCAGCGCGCCCTGAGCGTAGTTGTCGTCGTTTGCGACTATTTAGTCGTGATGTTGGATTTACGAGATACATCACGCTCTCGGCATGCACCGCAGGGGTTGTCACCAGCGTCGAAGCCATGTCGCCCCCATAACGCCCATCCTATCAGGATGTGCAGTTCTGTGACACCTCAGGCCTTGTTTTGTTCCCGCATGATGCGACCTTTCTGCCGCTGCCAGTCGCGGTCCTTCTCGGTGGCCCGCTTGTCGTGCAGCTTCTTGCCGGTCACCAGTGCCAGTTCGCACTTCACCCGGTTGCCCTTCCAGTAGAGCTTGAGCGGCACGCAGGTGTGCCCCTTGTCCTGGGTGCGCGAGAAGATCCTGGCGATCTCCTTGCGATGCAGCAGCAGCTTGCGGGTACGGGTGGGGTCGGCCACCTCGTGGGTGCTGGCGGTGTTGAGCGGCATGATATGGCTGCCCAGCAGCCACGCCTCGCCATCCTTGATCAGGATGTAGGTGTCGGTCAGCTGTGCCTTGCCGGCGCGCAGGCTTTTCACCTCCCAGCCGGCCAGCACCAGGCCGGCCTCGAAGGT
The DNA here is from genome assembly GCF_049166755.1 of Halomonas terrestris. Lineage (NCBI taxonomy): Bacteria > Pseudomonadati > Pseudomonadota > Gammaproteobacteria > Oceanospirillales > Halomonadaceae > Halomonas > Halomonas terrestris. Next base: position 18,606 of record NZ_JBMHFZ010000021.1, read on the forward strand.
CTCGTCGATGTGGTACTCGAAGCGCGCCTTCTTGTTCAAGGCGATGACGTTGCTGCCGGGCCCCTTGCCCTTGCCTTTCTTGTTGGCCATGAAACCTCGTGTCGTGTTCTGCCGATGGCGGCTGCCCCTCCGACATGGGGGGAAGCGTGATACCATTCAAGGCCCGAAATAACGGCTCATGATACGCCCTGGGCACGGTGAAGTCAGCGGAGAGCTCAATGCCAACGGTCAATCGATCCGCCATGGTGCGGCACACCCCCAAGGAGATGTTCGATCTGGTCAACGACTTCGAGCGCTATCCGGAATTCCTGCCCGGTTGCCGTCGTGCGCGGCTGATCGAGCGCGACGACTCTCACCTGATCGGCGAGATGACCCTGGGGCGGGCCGGCATCGAGCAGAGCATTGCCACCCGGAACGACCTGATCGAGCCCGATCGCATCGAGATGTCGCTGGTCAGCGGCCCCTTCAAGCGCCTGCGCGGTCGCTGGCTGTTCATGCCCATGGGGGAGAATGCCTGCAAGGTGAGCCTGGAGATGGAGTTCGAGTTCGCCAGCCGGCTGCTGGGCATGGCCTTCGGCAGGCTCTTCCAGCAGGTGGCCGGCCAGCTGGTGGACTCCTTCACCCGGCGTGCCGATGACATCTATGGCCGCTACTGAGATCGAGGTCGAGGTGGCCTTCGCCCTGCCGGACCGACAGCGCATCGTCACCCTCGCCGTGCCGGAGGCCACCACGGCCCGAGCAGCCGTGCGGCTGGCACGGCTCGAGCGGCACTTCCCCGAGCTGCCCCCGCCGGCCTTCCTCGAGGCGGACCTGGGGATCTTCGGCAAGCGGCTGCGTGATCCCGAGCACCATGTGTTGCGGGCCGGTGATCGCGTCGAGGTCTACCGGCCGCTGGAGATCGACCCCAAGCAGGCACGCGCCCGGCGTGCCACCCGCACCAAGCGCTGACCCCCGGGCCGATGCACCCGGCGGCGGGGGGGGGAGACGGGGGCTCAGAGGTCGAGAGGCTCGCCGGCCGGCTCGCCGCCCTGGGGCAGGGTGCCTCCGGCCTCGGGTTGTGGCTCCGGCGTCGGCATGGCGTCCAGCGGATCGGCTCCCTCGGTCTGGGGGCCGATGCCCTCGACGGGGCGCAGCTCGATGTCGCCGCTGAGATCCCCCATGCGCTCGACGTTGGCCAGGCGGTCGCCGGAGAAGGTCAGGGTGACCCGGCGGCTATCCACGCCACCATACGCCTCGTCCAGGCGGAAAACGTAGTCCCACTGGTTGGCATCGAAGGGGGCTTCCAGCAGCGGGCGCCCCATCACGCGGACGACCTGCTCGCGACTCATGCCGGGCTGGAGCTGGTCGACCATGTCGGCGGTCACCAGGTTGCCCTGGGGCAGGTCGCGCTTGTAGACCCCGAAGTAGCTGCAGCCACTGCTCAGCAGCAGTAGGGCCGAAAGGGTGACGATTCCTGTCAACTTTTGCATTTGCGCCTGTTCTTCACTATCGTGGTTTCGGTCGATCATACCCGACCCTACCCGATACTGCGAAGAGCGACCATGGCCGACCAGAACCATGAATTACGCAAGGCCGGTCTGAAGGTGACCCTGCCGCGCGTCAAGATCCTGCAGATCCTCGAGAATGCCTCCGAGCAGCACCACCTGAGTGCCGAGGATGTCTACAAGACCCTGCTGGAAGCCGGCGAGGACGTGGGCCTGGCCACCGTCTATCGCGTGCTGACCCAGTTCGAGTCCGCCGGCCTGGTGATCCGCCACAACTTCGATGGCGGTCATGCGGTCTTCGAGCTCTCCCAGGAGGAGCACCACGACCACATGGTCTGCCTGGACAGCGGCGAGATCATCGAGTTCTTCGACGAGACCATCGAGCGTCGCCAGCAGGAGATCGCCGACGAGCACGGCTTCGAGCTCGTCGACCATGCGCTGGTGCTCTACGTGCGTCCCAAGGGCTCCAAGGCGACCCGCCAGGAAGGCATACAGAAGAAGTAGCCCGCATAGGCCGCAGGCACAGCTCGGCCCCGATCATCGATCGGGGCCGAGCTCGTTCTGGGCGGGTGGTTCCAGCCGGGTCAGTGATGGGCGCGCCGGCTGGCGTCGAGCATCTCCCGGGCATGGGCCAGGGTGTGGTCGGAGAGGTTGATTCCGCCCAGCATGCGGGCCAGTTCGCCGACCCGGCCCGCTTCGTCGAGCAGTGCCATGCGGGTCAGGGTATTGTCGCGCTTGGCCCGCTTCTCGATATGCAGGTGATGGTGGGCCTGGGCGGCCACCTGCGGCAGGTGGGTCACGGTCAGCACCTGGCCCTGCTCGCCCAGCCGACGCAGCAGCTGGCCGACGATCTCGGCGGTGGCGCCCGAGACCCCCACGTCCACCTCGTCGAACACCAGGCAGGGAACGGTCGAGTGGCGGGCGGCCACCACCTGGATCGCCAGGCTGATGCGCGACAGCTCGCCGCCCGAGGCGACCCGGGCCAGCGGCCGCGACGGCTGGCCCGGGTTGGCGCTGATCAGGAAGCGCACGGCCTCCAGGCCTCCCGCCGCCGGGGTGTCGCGGGTCTCGACCTCCACCTCGAAGCGTGCCTTGCCCATGGCCAGGAAGGCGAGCTGCTCCTGGACGGCCTTGCCGAAGCGCCGGGCCGCCTTGCGGCGCGCCTCGCCCACGGCGCGGGCCTGCTCCTTCCACCGTTCGCGCCAGGTGTCGACCTCGCCGGAGAGCGCCTCGAGGTCCTGGTCGTCCCCCTCGAGCCCCTCGAGCTCCACCTGCAGGGTTCGGTGCAGCGCGGTGAGCTCCTCCGGCATCACATGGTGCTTGCGGGCCAGGCGGTGGATCTCGCCGAGCCGCTCCTCCACCCAGGCCAGCCGTTCCGGATCGAGTTCGGTGGTGCTGGCGAAGTGGTTGAGCTCGCGGGCCGCCTCCTCGACCTGGATGCGCGCCTCGCCCAGCATGGTCAGGGCCTCGTACAGGCTGCCGCGGTCGCTGCCCGGCAGTGCCGAAAGCCGGTTGATCGCCTGGGTCAGCAGGGTGGCGGCGCCGCCCTCTTCGTTGTCGCAGCACTCGGTGGCGAACTGCGCCTCGCGCAGGCGCTCCTCGGCATGGGCGAGCTCCTCCTGCTCCTCCTCCAGGCGCTTGAGCTCGTCCTCCGCCAGCGCCAGCTGGTCGAGTTCCTCGACCTGGTAGCGCAGCAGCTGGCGGCGGGCGGCCTGCTCGTCGCCATCCTCGGCCAGGCGCTTGAGCTTGCGGCGGGCAGCCTGCCAGTGGTTGAAGGTCTCGGCGAGCTCGGTCACCGCCTCGCGCTGGCCGGCGAAGTCGTCGAGCAGCCGCAGGTGGGTCTCCTCGCGCAGCAGCGCCTGGTGGGCGTGCTGGCCATGAATCTCGATGAGCTGCTCGCCCAGCGACCTGAGGTCGGCCACGGTGGCCGGCTGGCCGTTGATCCAGGCCTTCGAGCGCCCCGCGGTGGTGACCACCCGGCGCAGCAGGCAGTCGTCCGCCGGCAATTCGCGGGCCTCGAGCCAGGCGCGTGCCGCGGGGAGCCGGTGGATATCGAAGCGGGCCGAGAGGTCGGCGCGCTCGCGGCCGTGTCGCACGCTGGCGGCATCGGCGCGTTCGCCCAGGCAGAGCCCCAGGGCGCCGAGCAGGATCGACTTGCCGGCGCCGGTCTCGCCGGTGATGGCGGTCATGCCGGTGGCGAGCTCCAGCTCGAGGTGATCGACGATGGCGAAGTCGCGAATCGCAAGCTCTGTCAGCATGACGCCTCCCCGGGGCCTTCCGAAACCACTGTCTATTCGTACACGTATTGTGCGTTTATACAGTAGTCCAGGGTGGCCGACAATGCACGTCGTCGCCCTCGATGGATGCCTTGTCGCTGCCATGGCTTGAGTTCGGCGCACCCAGCCCCATATATCCCCGCAGACTGCGAACATGTTTCGACATCCCAGGCGGGCGGCGCTCACGCCGCCCCTCAGCATTCAAGAGCGGCATTTCAGGAGAGACACATGGCCAAAGACCCCCAGACCCCGCTTGACGAGGAACTCGCCCGCCAGGAAGAGGAAGCCGAGCCCCAGGCCCAGGAGGGCGAGCTGGAGGCCGCCATCGAGGGGGCCGATGAGGCCGAGCAGGCCGCCCGGGAGGCCGAGACCTCCGACAATCCCGAGGCCGAGGTGCTGGCGGCCCGCGTCGAGGAGCTCGAGCAGAGCGTGGCCGAGGCCAAGGACCAGGCGTTGCGTGCCGCCGCCGAGGCGCAGAACGTGCGCCGGCGTGCCGAGCAGGAGGCCGAGAAGGCGCGCAAGTTCGCCCTGGAGAAGTTCGTCAGGGAGCTGCTGCCGGTGGTCGACAGCCTGGAGAAGGCCCTCGAGGCCATGGGCGAGGATGCCACCGAGGCCCATCGCGAGGGGGTCTCGATGACGCTGAAGATGCAGCACGACGTGTTGGGCAAGTTCGGCGTCGAGGTGGTGGAGCCCCATGGCGAACCCTTCGACCCGCAGTACCACGAGGCCATGGCCATGGTGCCCAACCCCGAGCTCGAGCCCAACACCGTGATGGAGGTGATGCAGAAGGGCTACCTGCTCAATGGCCGCCTGGTACGCCCCGCCATGGTGGTGGTCAGCCAGGCCGCCGGCTGACGGCGATCAACAAATGGGGGCGGCGGGTCTTGAAAAGCGACGAGCGGCCCCCAGATAGACGACAACTCCGCGGCGAAGGCCGCAGAACGCGACTTTCAGAAACACTGCAACGACTTTCGAGGATTTCCTATGGGACGCATCATCGGTATTGACCTGGGGACCACCAACTCCTGCGTCGCCGTGCTCGACGGCGACAGCGCCAAGGTGATCGAGAACGCCGAGGGCGCGCGCACCACGCCGTCCATCATCGCCTACACCGAGGATGGCGAGATCCTGGTGGGTCAGGCGGCCAAGCGCCAGGCGGTCACCAACCCCGAGAACACCCTCTATGCCATCAAGCGCCTGATCGGCCGTCGCTTCAAGGACGACGTCGTCCAGAAGGACATCAAGATGGTGCCCTACGCCATCACCGAGGCCGACAACGGCGACGCCTGGGTGGAAGTGAAGGGCAAGAAGCTGGCACCGCCGCAGGTCAGCGCCGAAGTGCTGAAGAAGATGAAGAAGACCGCGGAGGACTACCTGGGTGAGGAAGTCACCGAGGCGGTCATCACCGTGCCGGCCTACTTCAACGACAGCCAGCGCCAGGCCACCAAGGATGCCGGTCGCATCGCCGGTCTCGAGGTCAAGCGCATCATCAACGAGCCCACCGCGGCGGCCCTGGCCTACGGCATGGACAAGTCGCGCGGCGACAAGACCATCGCGGTCTACGACCTGGGCGGCGGTACCTTCGATATCTCCATCATCGAGGTGGCCGACGTCGACGGCGAGACCCAGTTCGAGGTGCTGGCCACCAACGGCGACACCTTCCTGGGCGGCGAGGACTTCGACCTCAAGCTGATCAACTACCTGGTCGACCAGTTCAAGGCCGACAGCGGCATCGACCTGTCCGGCGACAACCTGGCCATGCAGCGCCTCAAGGAAGCCGCCGAGAAGGCCAAGATCGAGCTGTCCAGCGCCCAGCAGACCGACGTCAACCTGCCCTACATCACCGCCGACAACACCGGGCCCAAGCACCTCAACGTCAAGGTGACCCGGGCCAAGCTGGAGTCGCTGGTGGAAGAGCTGGTGGCGCGTTCGCTGGGGCCGTGCAAGACCGCGCTGGCCGATGCCGGCCTGTCCGCCTCCGAGATCGACGACGTCATCCTGGTCGGCGGCCAGACCCGCATGCCCATGGTGCAGAAGAAGGTCGCCGACTTCTTCGGCAAGGACGCCCGCAAGGACGTCAACCCGGACGAGGCCGTGGCCGTGGGCGCCGCGATCCAGGGCGGCGTGCTGGGCGGCGACGTCAAGGACGTGCTGCTGCTCGACGTCACCCCGCTGACGCTCGGCATCGAGACCCTCGGCGGCGTGATGACCCCGCTGATCGAGAAGAACACCACCATCCCGACCAAGAAGACCCAGACCTTCTCGACCGCGGATGACAACCAGACGGCCGTGACCATCCACGTGCTGCAGGGCGAGCGCAAGCAGGCGGGCGGCAACAAGTCGCTGGGCCGCTTCGACCTGGCCGACATCCCGCCGGCGCCGCGCGGCGTGCCGCAGATCGAGGTCGCCTTCGACCTGGACGCCAACGGCATCCTGCACGTGTCCGCCAAGGACAAGGCCACCGGCAAGGAGCAGTCCATCGTCATCAAGGCTTCCAGTGGCCTCTCCGACGAGGAGATCGAACAGATGGTCCAGGATGCCGAGGCGCACGCCGACGAGGACAAGAAGTTCGAGGAGCTGGTGCAGCTGCGCAACCAGGCCGACGGCATGATCCACGCCGCCCGCAAGACCCTCGAGGAGGCCGGCGACCAGGCCAGTGAGGAGGAGAAGCAGGCCATCGAGAGCGCCGCTTCCGAGCTGGAAGAGGCGGTCAAGGGCGACGACAAGGACGATATCCAGGCCAAGCTGGACAAGCTGACCGAAGCTTCCGGCAACCTGGCGCAGAAGATGTACGCCGCTCAGGCCGAGGCGGCCGAGCAGGCCGGTGGCGAGGCTGGTGAAGCTGGCGCCAAGCAGGAAGATGACGTGGTCGACGCCGAGTACGAGGAAGTCAACGACGACCAGAAGAAGCAGTAAACCACGCATCTGATCCACGGATGACGCCAGCGCGGGGGCCAGACTCCCGCGTTGGTGTTTCCGCGGTGTCGCTACGGAGGCGGACAGACCCATGTCCAAACGAGACTATTACGAGGTGCTGGGCGTTGAGCGCGGGGCCGACCAGAAAGAGATCAAGAAGGCCTACCGACGCCTGGCCCAGAAGTATCACCCCGATCGAAACCCGGACGATGACACCTCGGCCGAGAAGTTCCGCGAGGTCTCCGAGGCCTACGAGGTCCTGACCGACAGCGAGAAGCGTGCCGCCTACGACCAGTTCGGCCATGCCGGTGTCGACGGCCAGGCCGGAGGCTTCGGTGGCTTCGGTGGTGCGGGTGCCGGAGCCGGGGGCTTCAGTGACATCTTCGGCGATGTGTTCGGCGACATCTTCGGTGGCGGCGGCGGGCGTCGCAATCCCAATGCCCCGGCCCGTGGCAGCGACCTGCGCTACAACCTCGAGCTCGACCTCGAGAGCGCGGTGGCGGGTACCACCGTCGATATCCGCGTGCCGCGTCATGTCGAGTGCGAACGGTGCGACGGCAGCGGCGCCGAGCCGGGCTCCTCCAAGGAGACCTGCCCGACCTGCAACGGCATGGGTCAGGTACGCATGCAGCAGGGCTTCTTCGCCGTGCAGCAGACCTGCCCGACCTGTCACGGCAGTGGCCAGCACATCAAGGTGCCGTGCCACAAGTGCCACGGCGAAGGGCGCACCCGCGAGACCCGCACCCTGTCGGTGAAGATCCCCGCCGGGGTGGACACCGGCGACCGCATTCGCCTCAACGGCGAGGGCGAGTCAGGCATCAACGGCGGGCCGCCCGGCGACCTCTACGTCCAGGTGGCGATCAAGCCGCACCATATCTTCCAGCGCGAGGGTCGCCACCTGCAGTGCGAGGTGCCGATCAACTTCGTCGACGCGGCCCTGGGCGGCGAGCTGGAGGTGCCGACCCTCGACGGCCGGGTCAAGCTGAAGATCCCGCCGGAGACCCAGACCGGCAAGCTGTTCCGCCTGCGCGGCAAGGGCGTCAAGCCGGTGCGCGGCGGCCCCCCGGGCGACCTGCTGTGCCGGGTGGTGGTCGAGACCCCGGTCAAGCTCAACGAGGAGCAGAAGGAGCTGTTGCGCCAGTTCCAGGAGAGCCTCGGGGGCAGCAACAGCGCCCATCACTCGCCCAGGAAGAGCGGCTTCTTCGACGGCGTGAAGAAGTTCTTCGAGGACATGAAGCCGTAACCTCCCGGCTTTCGCCCCGAAGCGACAGGCCCCCGGTATCGCCAGATGCCGGGGGCCTTGTGTGTTCGGGCTTCAGCGCTGGAGGTGGTCCATGCGCCAGGTCAGGGCATCGCGGGCCGGGTGCCACAGCGGGTCGCGGGGCAGTACCAGCGGCGTGTCGTCCAACTCGCAGAGCCAGCGGTTGTCGGGCACCAGGGCATCCACGGTGGGACTGACGTGCCAGCGATGGTCGGGGCCGGGGGCGATCAGGTGATTATCCATGGCCCAGTGCAGGTTGGGCGTAAGGGCCAGGCCATTCACGGGACGGTCGTCCTGGCTCTCGGAGAAGGGGATCAGGTGAGCCGCCTCCACCAGGTAGCGGTAATCCGGCGTGATATACCGCAATCGGCTCGCTGCGCAGCGGTAGTCGTAGGCCTCCAGTACGAGGGAGCGAAAGGCCGCGGAGCGGGCATACTGCTGTCGACTCTCCTGGACGCGACCTACCAGGCGTTCGGGATGCTGCTCGTATTCACCGCTGGCCAGCGCCACCTCGAGATAGGCCCGAAGGCGCTCCTGGGCCGCTGGGGCCGATGGCAGATAACGTGATCCCAGCAGGGCGCAGGCCTCTTCGGCCGTATGGCGGTCCTGCAGGGCCGAGAAAAGCACGGGGTCCAGTCGCGCAGAGGAGAAACGTTCCAGCAGTTGGTTCAAGGATTTCGGCTGCCCAAATTGACTCGCCAATGAGGCGATCTCGCTCGGGTATTCGGGAGACCAGAGCGATCCGGAAGGGCCCTTGTCTGTACCGAGGTGCCAAAGGGGGAGCCAGGCATTGGCCTTGTGCCGCTCTTCTGTGAGCACCTCGTAGAGGTCGTGGTAGCGAGCCAGCAGGCGGGAGTCGATGGCGATCGGGTTCGATGCGATATGGCCGGCCTGAATCTCACAGATGATGGCCAGCAACAAGCAGGGCTTGTTGAGGGCCGGCTGTCCTCGGCTCTGTCCGACCCTGAGGCGAGTCAGGCAGCCAAGCGTGTCGGCCATGCGGTGTCTCCCTTTTTCCCTGCGCCGTGTTGCTGTCACGTTATCACGCCGGTCGAGAGGGGAGGGGCATGCAGCAGGCCCAGATTTCCTCTCCAGGTATGAGCAAGGCTGATGAAGCTGCGTGGAAAGCTGGGCCAGTAGGCCGTCAGCGCCGGTGCAAGCCGTCAGGCAGCGGGTTTCTTAGGAAGGCGCCGAGGCTGCCCCTATGGGGTCAGACCCCAGCCAAGTCGCGAAGCCTGTCATGGTGCGTCTTGCGAGCGGTTTCGACGCCGCCGGGGTCTGACCCCATAGGGGCTCCCAGCGCTGGCAGTCTGTCACCTGCCCATGTCCAACGTATTGATAATTCTGAAATGCGTCTGGGTGGCCTCGGGTCTGGCCCCAAGGGACATGCCACCGACATCTGCCGCGAGCACGCCGCCAATGCCTGGCGTAATGCAGAGGGCGCCTCATCATGTCGCGAGGGTGAGCTCAACACGCCTGCAGCTGTACGGCAATTCCGGACGACTGCCGCGGGGTGACGCCCGATGATCCGCCTGGTCGAGCACGTCGTTGTGCCCGGCGAACAGGCGGCGGGGCTGGCGCCGGGCGTCCCTGGCGTCATAGTCTGTGGCTTCCACCTCGATCGCGAAGGAGACAGCCATGCCCATTTCACGAACCGAGATTCCCGCCGAGGACGCGGCGGCGCTGGTCGAGCAGCTATGCAAGCACTGGTCCGCCAAGCGGGCGGTGGAGCGCGAAGGCAGCGACGCCAGGGTCGTCTTCGGCGAGGGCAGCTGCCACCTCCGGGCGGAATCCGACCGGCTGATCGTCGCCGTGGAGGCCCTGGACGACGAGAGCCACGACCGGCTTGAAGGGGAGGTGCACGCCGCCCTGGAGGCCCTCAAGGGGGTGTCACCGGATATCGTCTGGGAGACGTGAGCGTCGCCGCATCACCGGTGCGTGTCGCCCACCTGGGCATGCTGCTGTGGGCGCTGCTGGTGGGGCTGTCGTTTCCCGCCGTGGGGCTGATGAGCGAGATGCCGCCGCTGTCGCTCACCGCCCTGCGCTTCGCCATCGCCTGTGCCGGCCTGTGGTGGCTGGCGCGTCGTTCGCCGGCCTTTCTCCCCGGGTGGCGGGCGCTGCCGCTCTACGGCCTGATGGGGCTCTGCCTGGCGGGCTTCTTCGGCGCCATGTTCTGGGCGGCGCACCATGCCACGGCACTCTCCATGGCCACCCTCTATGTCACCGTGCCGCTGCTGGCCTTCCTGCTGGGGCTGGGGTTCGGGGTCGAGCGCCTGGCCTGGCGGCTGCCGGCGATCCTGGCCCTGGGGGCGGCCGGGGCCCTGGGGCTGGCCTTCGCCGAGTCGCTGGGGGAGCCGGAAGGGTTCAGCCTCGGCATCGGCGAGGCGGTGTTCTTCCTCGGCTGCCTCTCCTCGGCGCTCTATCCGGTGCTCAGCAAGTGGGGCCTGGCGACCGGGCGCCTGGCCGAGTCGGCGGCGGTGCGTACCTTCTGGAGCCTGGGCCTGGGTGGGGTGCTGATCGGCCTGCTGGGCCTGGCGGTCGAACCCGTCGGCCGGCTCGCCGCGATGAGCCGGCACGACCTGCTGCTGCTGGTCTACCTGGGGCTCTTCTCCAGCGCCCTGACCTTCTGGCTGATGCAGCGGGCCACCTCGGTGCTGACGCCGGGGGCGGTCACCGCCTATGGCTACCTGGTGCCCTTCGTCTCCATGCTGCTGCTGTTCGTCGAGTCGCCGGAACGGATCGGCTGGGTCTGGCTGCCGGGCAGCCTGCTGGTGCTGAGCGCCATCACCCTGCTGCTGCGCAACGGCCGGCCACCGGCGCCGGCGGGGTAAGCCGTCGGGCGGCGAGGGGCGCTCACGGGGCATCGGCCGCTGGCAGCAGGTGGGCGAAGCGGGTGCGGACCTCGTCGTGAATCGCCTGCGCGTCTCCCGCATGGCGGCGCGAGAAGTGGAAGGGGATCAGCTGGTCGACGCCGGCCGCGGCGGCGATCTCGCCGCAGGCCCGGGCGGTAAGGTGGCCGGTGAGCCGCGCCTGCTCGGCCTCGCGTGACAGGAAGGGGGCCTCGCAGAACAGCACCTGGGCCCGCCGGGCCAGGGCGACCAGTCGCCGGCGGTTCTCCGCGGTATCGCCCAGGTCGGTGGCGTAGACCAGCCGCTGGCCGGGCTCGGTGAGCAGCAGCGTCTCCATCAGCCGCGCCACCTGCCAGTGCTCGCCGTTGGGCAGGGTGAGCCGGGAGTCGCCATCGCCGGCCAGCACGAGGTGCTTGAGCTCGCCCAGCCAGGGACCGGGTGGCCAGCCGAGGGCCTCCAGTCGTTCCTTGCGCACCTTGACCTGGATGTCGGGCTCGAAGGCGAAGGCGAGCACCGGGGTGCCGTGATCCAGCGTCGCCGCGCGCACGCGAAAGCCGAGTTCCTCGTGCAGCACACCCTCGGTCGCCTGCCGTGGCGGCAGGGCAGTCGGCTCCTCGCCGGCGGTGAGGCGCCAGCGCTCGAGCCTCTCGCCGTGCAGCTCGCTGACCTCGAAGCGGGGAGCCTTGTCACCCACCCGGTCCCAGAGCACGCCGCGGATCTGTCCGGCCAGATGATCGGCCAGCCCCGGCGGGCCGTAGAACCGGCAGGTGGGGAAGTCGCCGATGCGTGAACGCAGCAGCCAGGGAAAGCCGCCGATATGGTCGAAGTGGGCGTGGCTGATGAAGACGTCGGTCACCTGGTGCGCGAGGCGCGCCGGCAGGCGGCCCGGGTCGCCGAGGTCGAACAGCAGGCTGCGCTTCTGGTGCCTCAGGCGCAGGTGCAGCAGGGGGTCGCCGAAGGCGCCATTGACCAGGGTCGCCGTCAGGGTGGTGAGCCGGACCTGGGGGCGCGCTCCTGATCCGGCCGTCAGCGGGGCGGGGGTGTCGGCCGGCTCGGTGGCATGCCGGGTCGGTGCGAGGTGGGGGCGGGCGGTGCCCAGCTGCCCGTCGCCGCGTCGCTGGGCGTCACGAATCACCAGGGTGCAGGCCGGCGCGCTCGTCGGCGGCGCCCGCAGCCGCAGGCTGGTGCCGTCCAGCGCGAGTACCTCGCCCAGCGCCAGGGTACGGCCGTGGGCATCGAGCAGCCCGACCTGCCGGCCACGCCAGGCGTCGGGGGCGGAGCGTGGTGGCGGCGTGCCGACCACCGCCAGGCGTGACAGGTCGAGCGCCTGCTCGGTGGCGGTGGCCAGGTAGGCGTTCCAGGCGTCGGTGCGGCGCCGGGTGCGTACCGAACGTCCCGGGTGGCGGGCCCGCGGGTCCGGGGTCAGTGACAGCTGTTCGAGGTCCAGGGCGCGGCACTCGTGACTCAGGGGGGCGGGGTTGGCGTCGGGTGCCAGCATGACCAGGGCGCTCACCCGCCCGGCCGCGGCGAGTGCCGGCAGCAGTTCTGCCCCGGCGGCGCCGCGTACCACGCCGGGGGCATCCAGCAGCAGCGGACCGTTCGGCGCGAGGTCGGCCAGTCGGCGTACCGCCTCGACCAGCGGCAGGCGGAAGCGGGCACTGTCCAGCGTCGCCAACGCCTGCATGGCCTCGAGCCGCCACCGGCCATCCTCTCCCGGCTGCGGATTCCAGCGCCCCAGGCAGACGGCGCCGGGAGGTCCCACGCCGGGCAGTCCCGGATCGGCGCTCAGGCAGAGGCAGGCCCGGCCCTCGTCGGCCAGGCTGGCGGCCGCGGCGCAGGCCAGGGTGCTCTTGCCGCTGCCCGGGGCGCCGATCAGCAGCACGCGTGCGTGCCGCTGGAGCAGCGCCAGCAGTGGGTGACCCGGAGGCAGTCGGTCGGGGGGCGAGTGCATGGCGGTGACCCTTGCATCGATACGCCCAGTGTGGGCGATTCCTCCGCGGCTGCCCAAGCGCATCGTCGTCCTCGGGGAGGCGCGGCTCTGATATACTGCCGCCCATCGTCAACGCCATCGAATTCGCAGGAGTCCGCATGACCCGTATCGCCATCGTCGGTGTCGCCGGCCGCATGGGCCGCACCCTGGTCAATGCCGTGCAGCAGGATGACGGCGCCACCCTGGCCGGCGGCATCGTCGAGCCGGGCAGCTCGCTTGCCGGCGCCGACATCGGCGAGCTCGCCGGGGTCGGCAGGCTGGGGGTGGCTGCGGTGGATTCCCTCGAGGCCATCGTCGATGACTTCGACGTGCTGATCGACTTCACCGCGCCCCGGGCCACCCTCGCCAACCTGGCCTTCTGTGCCGCGCACGGCAAGCGCATGGTGATCGGCACCACCGGGCTCTCCGACGAGGAGCTGGCCGAGCTGGACGGCTACGGCGCGAGGCTGCCCTTCGTGTTCGCGCCGAACATGAGCGTGGGTGTGAACCTGACCCTCAAGCTGCTGGAGACGGCCGCGAGGGCGCTGGGCGACGAGGGCTATGACATCGAGGTGATCGAGGCGCACCACCGCCACAAGGTGGATGCCCCCTCCGGCACCGCCCTGAAGATGGGCGAGGTGGTGGCCGAGAGCCTGGGGCGCACCCTCAAGGAGCATGGCGTGTTCGAGCGGGTGGGGCAGTGCGGGCCGCGTTCGGACCGCGAGATCGGCTTCGCCACCGTGCGCGCGGGGGACATCGTCGGCGAGCATACGGTGATGTTCGCCACCGAGGGCGAGCGAATCGAGATCACCCACAAGGCGTCCAGCCGCATGACCTTCGCCAAGGGCGCGGTGCGCGCGGCGCGCTGGGTGGCCGGCCAGGACAACGGCCGCTACGCTATGCAGGATGTGCTCGGTCTGGCCTAGTCAGGACGGGGCGAATCCTGTAACATCTCCAAAATTTTGGCCGGGCGCATCGGGCGAAAGCCCTCTCAAGCGCTTGTTGCTTCGGCCCCGCATTCCGAGCGAATGACAACAAGCGGGATGAAACCGGTCTTCATCGGGTTTCGTCCCGCTTTTTTGCGGGCCGGCCATCGGTAAGCAGTATTCCTTGACGAGCCGTCGTTTTATAAACATGGGAGGACGTTGCATTGAACAGACCCGCGATACTGGCCCTGGAAGACGGCAGTGTGTTCCACGGCACGGCCATCGGCGCCGATGGGCAAACGAGCGGTGAGGTGGTGTTCAATACGGCCATGACCGGCTACCAGGAAATCCTGACCGATCCTTCCTATACTCGCCAGATCGTCACCCTCACCTACCCGCATATCGGTAACACCGGCGTCAACGCCGAGGACGTCGAGTCCGGCGCCATCGCCGCCGCCGGCCTGGTGATCCGCGACCTGCCGCTGCTGGCCAGCAGCTTCCGCTGCGAGCAGTCGCTCTCCGACTATCTCGCGAGCCAGAACGTGCTCGGCATCGCCGACATCGACACCCGTCGCCTGACCCGCATCCTGCGCGACAAGGGGGCCCAGAACGGCGCCATCCTCGCCGGTGCCGACGCCGAGGGCGATGCTGCCGTGGCGCGTGCCCTGGAGGCCGCCCGCGCCTTCCCGGGGCTCAAGGGCATGGACCTGGCCAGGGTGGTCTCCTGTCAGGCCCCCTACGAGTGGAGCGAGGGCGAGTGGGCCCTGGGCGAGGGCTACGCGGACACCGCCCGGGGCGAGCGGCCCTACCATGTGGTGGCCTACGACTACGGGGTCAAGCGCAACATCCTGCGCATGCTCGCCTCCCGCGGCTGTCGCCTCACCGTGGTGCCGGCCCAGACCCCGGCGTCCGAGGTGCTGGCCCTCAACCCGGACGGCATCTTCCTGGCCAACGGCCCCGGCGACCCCGAGCCCTGCGACTACGCCATCACGGCGATCCGCGAGATCCTCGAGACCGAGCTTCCGGTGTTCGGCATCTGCCTGGGCCACCAGCTGCTGGCGCTGGCCAGCGGGGCGAAGACGGTGAAGATGAAGTTCGGCCACCACGGTGCCAACCACCCGGTCCAGGACCTCGACACGGGTCGCGTGATGATCACCAGCCAGAACCACGGCTTCGCCGCCGACGAGGCGACCCTGCCGGCCAGCGTGCGCGCCACCCACCGCTCGCTGTTCGACGGCTCGCTGCAGGGCATCGAGCGCACCGACCGCCCGGCCTTCAGCTTCCAGGGACATCCCGAGGCGAGCCCCGGCCCGCACGACGTGGCGCCGCTGTTCGACCGTTTCGTCGCCATGATGAAGGCGCGCCGCTAAGCGCGCACCGCCCGACATCAGCCTGTCTATCACCGATTTGCCGCGGGAACCGTCATGCCCAAGCGTACAGACATCCAAAGCATCCTGATCATCGGCGCCGGCCCCATCGTCATCGGCCAGGCCTGCGAATTCGACTACTCCGGCGCCCAGGCCTGCAAGGCGCTGCGCGAGGAGGGCTACCGGGTCATCCTGGTCAACTCCAACCCGGCCACCATCATGACCGACCCGGCCATGGCCGATGCCACCTACATCGAGCCGATCACCTGGCAGGCGGTGGAGAAGATCATCGAGGCCGAGCGCCCCGACGCCATCCTGCCCACCATGGGCGGCCAGACCGCGCTCAACTGCGCCCTGGAGCTGGACAAGCATGGCGTGCTGGCCAAGTACGGCGTGGAGATGATCGGCGCCAACGCCGATGCCATCAACAAGGCCGAGGACCGCGACCTCTTCGACCAGGCCATGAAGCGCATCGGCCTGGAGTGCCCCAAGGCCGAGGTGGCCCACAGCATGGAGGAGGCCTGGCGCATCCAGGCCTCGCTCGGCTTCCCGGTGATCATCCGTCCCTCCTACACCATGGGTGGCTCCGGCGGCGGCGTGGCCTACAACAAGGAGGAGTTCGAGGAGATCTGCACCCGCGGCTTCGAGCTCTCCAACAACCACGAGCTGCTGATCGACGAGTCGCTGCTGGGCTGGAAGGAGTACGAGATGGAGGTCGTTCGTGACCGGAACGACAACTGCATCATCGTCTGCGCCATCGAGAACTTCGACCCCATGGGCGTGCACACCGGCGACTCCATCACCGTGGCCCCGGCCCAGACGCTGACCGACAAGGAGTACCAGATCATGCGCGACGCATCGCTTGCGGTGCTGCGCGAGATCGGCGTCGAGACCGGCGGCTCCAACGTGCAGTTCGGCGTGGACCCGGACACCGGGCGCATGGTGGTCATCGAGATGAACCCGCGAGTGTCGCGCTCCTCGGCGCTGGCCTCCAAGGCCACCGGCTTCCCGATCGCCAAGATCGCCGCCAAGCTGGCGGTGGGCTACACCCTGGACGAGCTGCAGAACGACATCACCGGCGGTCGCACCCCGGCGTCGTTCGAGCCCTCCATCGACTACGTGGTCACCAAGATCCCGCGCTTCACCTTCGAGAAGTTCCCCCAGGCCAACGACCGGCTGACCACTCAGATGAAGTCGGTGGGCGAGGTGATGGCCATCGGGCGCACCTTCCAGGAGTCGCTGCACAAGGCGCTGCGCGGCATGGAGACCGGCAACGACGGCCTCGACCCCAAGGTGACCGAGTTCACCGACGATGCCCTGGCGCATATCAAGGGCGAGCTGCAGGCCGCCGGCGCCGAGCGTATCTTCTTCGTCGCCGACGCCATGCGTGCCGGCATGAGCGTGGATGACGTCTTCGCCCTGACCAGGATCGACCCCTGGTTCCTGGTGCAGATCGAGGACCTGATCGCCAGCGAGAAGGCGGTTGCCAGGCGTTCGCTGTCGGAACTCTCCCCCCGCGAGCTGTTCGGCCTCAAGCGCAAGGGCTTCTCGGATGCCCGCCTGGCCAGCCTGCTCGGTGTCTCGGAGAAGGAGTTCCGCAAGGCCCGCCAGAAGGCCGGCGTCCGCCCGGTCTACAAGCGGGTCGACACCTGCGCGGCCGAGTTCGCCTCGGACACCGCCTACATGTACTCCACCTACGAGGAGGAGTGCGAGGCGGAGGTCAGCGACCGTCAGAAGATCATGGTGCTGGGCGGCGGGCCCAACCGCATCGGCCAGGGCATCGAGTTCGACTACTGCTGCGTCCATGCCGCCTTCGCCATGCACGACGACGGTTACGAGACCATCATGGTCAACTGCAACCCGGAGACCGTCTCCACCGACTACGACACCAGCGACCGTCTCTACTTCGAGCCGGTGACCCTGGAGGACGTGCTGGAGATCGCCGACAAGGAAAAGCCGGTCGGCGTGATCGTGCAGTTCGGCGGCCAGACGCCGCTGAAGCTGGCCCGCGAGCTGGAGGCCGCCGGCGTGCCGATCATCGGCACCACCCCGGACGCCATCGACCGCGCCGAGGATCGCGAGCGCTTCCAGCAGATGATCGACAAGCTGGGCCTCAGGCAGCCGCCCAACGCCACCGCGCGCAGCTTCGAGGAGGCCTTCGCCAAGGCCGAGGCGATCGGCTACCCGCTGGTGGTACGCCCCAGCTACGTGCTGGGCGGCCGCGCCATGGAGATCGTCTACGACGCCTCGGAGCTGGAGAACTACATGACCCACGCGGTCAAGGTCTCCAACGATTCGCCGGTACTGCTCGACCACTTCCTCAATGCCGCCATCGAGATCGACATCGACGCGGTCTCCGACGGCCAGCGGGTGGTGATCGGCGGCATCATGCAGCACATCGAGCAGGCCGGCGTGCACTCCGGTGACTCCGCCTGCTCGCTGCCGCCCTATTCGCTGCCCGCCGAGGTGCAGGACGAGATGCGCCGCCAGGTCGAGCGCATGGCCGTGGAGCTCGGTGTCAAGGGGCTGATGAACGTGCAGCTGGCCTGGCAGGACGGCGAGATCTACGTCATCGAGGTCAACCCGCGCGCCTCGCGTACCGTGCCCTTCGTCTCCAAGTGCATCGGTACCTCGCTGGCCCAGGTCGCCGCCCGCTGCATGGCCGGCAAGACCCTGGCCGAGCAGGGCTTCGAGGCCGAGGTGGTGCCGCACTTCTACAGCGTCAAGGAGGCGGTCTTCCCGTTCAACAAGTTCCCGGGCGTCGACCCCATCCTGTCGCCGGAGATGAAGTCCACCGGCGAGGTGATGGGCAGCGGCGACACCTTCGCCGAGGCCTTCTACAAGGCGCAGCTGGGTGCCGGCGAGGCGATCCCGCCCCTCGAGGGGCCGCGCAAGGCGTTCCTCTCGGTGCGCGAGCCCGACAAGGCGGGTGTTATCGAGGTGGCCCGTTCTCTGGTAAAATTGGGCTTCACGCTGTGCGCGACCCGGGGTACCGCCGCCGCCCTCGAGGCTGCCGGCCTCGACGTCGAGGTCGTGAACAAGGTGTTCGAAGGTCGCCCGCATATCGTCGATCTGCTCAAGAACGACGACATTGCCTATATCGTCAATACCACCGAGGGTCGTCAGGCGATCCAGGACTCCTCGGTGATCCGCCGCACCGCGCTTGCCCGCAAGGTTCCCTACGCCACCACCCTGGCGGGAGCCAGTGCCGTCTGCATGGCGCTGGAGTACGGCAATGCCATCACGGTGCGGCGGCTTCAGGATTTGCATGCAGGAGCTGCACAATGAACAAGGTCCCGATGACCGTTGCCGGTGAGGCACGCCTGCGCAAGGAGCTCGAGGAGCTGAAGAGTGAGGCGCGTCCCAGGGTGATCGCCGCCATAGCGGAAGCCCGTGAGCATGGCGATCTCAAGGAGAACGCCGAGTACCATGCCGCCCGCGAGCAGCAGGGCTTCATCGAGGGGCGCATCCAGGAGATCGAGGGCAAGCTCTCCAGCGCCCAGGTGATCGACGTCACCAAGCTGCCGCGTACCGGCAAGGTGATCTTCGGCGTCACCGTCGAGCTGATCAACCTCGATACCGACGAGGAGGTGACCTACCGCATCGTCGGCGAGGACGAGGCCGACATCAAGTCGGGCCGCATCTCGGTCACCTCGCCCATCGCCCGCGCCCTGATCGGCAAGGAGGAGGGCGATGTGGTGGCGGTCAGGACCCCGGGTGGCGACGTCGAGTACGAGATCTCCAGCGTCGAGCACCTGTAGCCCTTCGGGCAGCTGTAAGCCATGAGCTTTAAGCTGCAAGAAGAACACCTCCAGTTCAGGTTTGAGCTGGAGGTGTTCTGGGTTTGACTTGCGGCTTGAAGCTTACAGCTCTGAGCGGCAGCTCAGTGTCGGCCGTGGTGTCCCTCGAAGCGCTTGACGTTGGAGAGTTTCGGGTTGGCCTGGGGGTTGTGGCGGTAGAGCAGTGCCATCTTGCCGATGGTCTGTACCAGCTCGGCCCCGCTCGCCTGCACCAGCTCGGCGAGCATGGCGGCGCGGTCGTCGCGCTCGGGCAGGGCCAGCTTGACCTTGACCAGCTCGTGGTCGCCGAGCGCCCGGTCGAGTTCCGCCAGCACGCCCTCCGAGATGCCGTTGTCGGAGACCGTGACCACCGGGTTCAGGTGGTGGCCGATGCTGCGGAATGCTTTCTTTTGTGCCTGTGACAAGCTCATGGTATCTTGCGTCTTCCCGGTTGCGCGCAGCCGCCCATAGTACATGAAAATCGATACGGCGAAACGCCGTGGGGCGAAAGCCGCGGGAGGGGCTACGACGAAAACCACACGGCAGGCTGCCGTGTGAAGGGCGCGCCGCGAGCGGTTCGCCGTCGTGCTCTGCCGGGCCCGCAGGTCAGGACCCCGTCGCACTCCCCGGGTCTTTCCGGATTCCGCTCGACCGCCTGTCTGTCATTCCCGTTTCATCGCAGGTGATGCCGTGGCAACTTCCTCCTCTTCCCGCAAGGGCGCCAAGGGCGCGAGCAAGAGTGGCGCCAGCAAGACCAGCAAGGGCTGGCTGAAGGAGCACTTCGACGACCCGTACGTGCAGCGCAGCTGGCAGGACGGCTATCGCAGCCGTGCCAGCTACAAGCTGATGGCGCTCGACGACAAGGACCGACTTCTGCGGCGGGGCATGACGGTGATCGACCTGGGCGCCGCCCCCGGTGGCTGGAGCCAGGTGGCGGCGGAGCGGGTCGGCCCCGAGGGAGTCGTGATCGCCTCCGACATCCTGGAGATGGATGCCCTGGCCGGGGTCGACTTCATCCAGGGGGACTTCACCGAGGCGCCGGTGCTCGAAGCGATCCTGGCGGCCCTGGGCGAGCGCCCGGTGGACCTTGTGATGTCGGACATGGCCCCCAACATGAGTGGTATGGCGGCGATCGACCAGCCCCAGGCGATGTACCTGGTGGAACTGGCGCTGGACCTGGCGCGCCAGACCCTGTCGCCCGGCGGGTGTTTCCTGGCCAAGGTGTTCCAGGGTGAGGGGTTCGACGAGTTTCTCAAGGAGTTGCGTGGCAGCTTCGGCCGGGTGGTGACGCGCAAGCCCGAGGCCTCGCGCGCCCGCTCCCGTGAGGTCTACCTGCTGGCAGAGAATTTTCGCGGTTGAGGCAGGGCCCGGGTCGACCCGGGAAAGCGGCAGTGCCTCGGCCGCCCAAGAGACATACGCAGCGTCCTGATAGGCAGGGACTACTGGCGCCATTGCCGGACATGGCGTCTCGACTGTGTCACAGTCGAGCATGATGCAGACTGGCAGCGAGCCGCTCGCCAGTGGCTGAACACGGCCCGCTCATGTAGTGTCCAAGATGCCAGGCGCATCCGGCTGACAGATATTTGCAATTGAGGGTGGTCCCTTGAACGACATGGCGAAGAACCTGATCCTGTGGTTGGTCATCGCGGCAGTGCTGCTGACGGTGTTCAACAACTTCAGTGTCGACAGCGCACCGCAGACGACGAACTACTCGCAGTTCGTCCAGCAGGTGCAGAATCAGCAGGTCCGCAGCGTGACCATCGATGGTTACAAGATCACCGGTGAGCGCACGGACGGGTCCCAGTTCCAGACCATCCGCCCGGCGGCCGAGGATCCCAAGCTGATCGACGACCTGCTCTCCAACAACGTCACCGTGGTCGGCAAGGAGCCCGAGCAGCAGAGCCTGTGGACGCGCCTGCTGATCGCCAGCTTCCCGATCCTGTTGATCCTGGCGATCTTCATGTTCTTCATGCGCCAGATGCAGGGCGGTGCCGGCGGCAAGGGCGGGCCGATGAGCTTCGGCAAGTCCAAGGCCAAGCTGCTCTCCCAGGACCAGATCAAGACCACCTTCTCCGACGTGGCCGGCTGCGACGAGGCCAAGGAGGAGGTCGAGGAGCTGGTCGACTTCCTGCGTGACCCGACCAAGTTCCAGCGCCTGGGCGGCACCATCCCGCGCGGCGTGCTGATGGTCGGCCCGCCGGGGACCGGCAAGACGCTGCTCGCCAAGTCCATCGCCGGCGAGGCCAAGGTGCCGTTCTTCTCGATCTCGGGTTCCGACTTCGTCGAGATGTTCGTCGGCGTGGGTGCCTCGCGGGTGCGCGACATGTTCGAGCAGGCCAAGAAGCAGGCGCCCTGCATCATCTTCATCGACGAGATCGATGCCGTGGGGCGTTCGCGCGGCGCCGGCATGGGCGGCGGCAACGACGAGCGCGAGCAGACGCTGAACCAGCTGCTGGTGGAGATGGACGGCTTCGAGGCCAACGAGGGCATCATCGTCATCGCCGCCACCAACCGTCCCGACGTGCTCGACCCGGCGCTGCTGCGCCCGGGCCGTTTCGACCGCCAGGTGGTGGTGCCGCTGCCGGACATCCGTGGTCGCGAGCACATCCTCAACGTGCACCTGCGCAAGGTCCCCCTGGCCGACGACGTCAAGCCGTCGCTGATCGCCCGTGGCACCCCGGGCTTCTCCGGCGCCGACCTGGCCAACCTGGTCAACGAGGCCGCGCTGTTCGCTGCCCGCCGCAACAAGCGCCTGGTCAGCATGGAGGAGCTGGAGCTGGCCAAGGACAAGATCATGATGGGGGCCGAGCGGCGCTCCATGGTCATGACCGAGAAGGAGAAGCTCAACACCGCCTACCACGAGTCGGGCCACGCCATCATCGGCCTGGTGATGCCGGAGCACGACCCGGTCTACAAGGTGACCATCATTCCGCGTGGTCGGGCGCTGGGCGTGACCATGTTCCTGCCCGAGCAGGATCGCTACAGCCTGTCGCGCCAGCAGATCATCAGCCAGATCTGCTCGCTGTTCGGCGGGCGCATCGCCGAGGAGATGACCCTGGGGCCGAACGGGGTGACCACCGGGGCGTCGAACGACATCAAGCGCGCCACCGAGCTGGCCCACAACATGGTCGCCAAGTGGGGCCTCTCCGAGGAGATGGGGCCGATCATGTACGACGAGGACGAGTCCCACCAGTTCCTCGGCGGCCCCGGCCAGGGTGGCAAGCTGAAGTCCGGCGAGACCACCTCCAAGCTCGACAAGGAAGTGCGCAAGATCATCGACGACTGCTATGCCCAGGCCAGGCAGATCCTCGAGGACAACCGCGACAAGCTGGATGCCATGGCCGAGGCGCTGATGACCTACGAGACCATCGACTCCACCCAGCTCAGGGACATCATGGAGGGGCGTGAGCCGCGTCCCCCCGAGGGCTGGGACGACCCGAGCGGCGGTGGTTCCTCTGCCGGGGGGGCTGGTGTCGAGGCCGCGCCGGAAGCGCCGGAGCAGGTCGATGACGGCGACGAGGAGGACGACGACGAACCCCGTCGCCGCCCCTCCGACCCCCTGGGGGGGCCGGCCGGCTCCTGAGGCATTCCGTCGAATGGCAGGCGCCCCGCGGGGCGCCTTCGCCATTCTGGTTCTCCGTTTACCGACCCAGGCTCTCGATTTCAGGCACCATGATGGACGATAACCCCACTTCCCTGCCGTGTGGCCGGCATCGGCTCGATCTCTCCTTTCCCCGGGTGATGGGCATCCTCAACGTCACCCCCGACTCCTTCTCCGACGGCGGTCGTCACCTGGCCCTGGACGACGCGCTGCGCCATGCCGAGCAGATGCTGGCCGAGGGGGCGGCGGTCATCGACGTGGGTGGCGAGTCCACTCGCCCGGGTGCCGATCCGGTCGACCCGCAGCAGGAACTGGAACGGGTGGCACCGGTGGTGGAAGCCCTGGTCCGCGAGCTCGATGCCCTGGTGTCGGTGGACACCAGCAGCCCCGAGGTGATGCGTGAGGTGACCGCCCTGGGGGCCGGCCTGATCAACGACGTGCGCGCCCTGGAGGGCGAGGGGGCGCTGGAGGCGGCGACCTGCAGCGGCCTGCCGGTCTGCCTGATGCATCGCCAGGGCGAGCCCCGCGACATGCAGCAGGCACCCCGCTATGATGTGCCGGTGGAGGAGGCGGTCGCCGACTACCTGGAGGCTCGCGTGGCCGCCTGCGAGGCAGCCGGTCTGCGCCGCGAGCGCCTGCTGATCGACCCGGGGTTCGGCTTCGGCAAGACCGTCGAGCACAACCTTCGCCTGCTCAATCGCATGGAGCGCCTGGCGCAGCTCGGCCTGCCGCTGCTGGTGGGCACGTCGCGCAAGAGCATGATCGGCAAGGTGCTCGCGCGACCGGTGGAGGAGCGCCTGCCCGGTGGGCTGGCCCTGACGGCGCTGGCCGTCGAGCGTGGGGCGCGAATCCTGCGCGTCCACGATGTGGGGCCCAGCGTGGACGCCGTGAACATGACCTGGGCCGTACTCAAGGAAGGTTGCGAGCATGACTAGACGCTATTTCGGCACCGATGGCATCCGTGGCACGGTGGGTGAGCCCCCGATCACTGCCGACTTCATGCTGAAGCTGGGCTGGGCCACCGGGCGCGTGCTGGCGGAGACGAACGGCAAGCGGCGCCATCGGGTGCTGATCGGCAAGGATACGCGGATCTCCGGCTACATGTTCGAGTCGGCCCTGGAGGCGGGGCTCTCCGCCGCGGGCGTGGACGTGGCCCTGCTGGGGCCCATGCCGACGCCCGGCATCGCCTACCTGACCCGTACCTTCCGGGCGGATGCCGGCATCGTCATCTCGGCCTCGCACAACCCCTTCGCCGACAACGGCATCAAGTTCTTCTCCACCGAAGGGGTCAAGCTGGCCGACGAGGTGGAGGCACGCATCGAGGCGATGCTCGAGGAGCCGCTGACCACCGTGGCGGCCGACCAGCTGGGCAAGGCGGCACGCATCGACGATGCCGCCGGTCGCTACATCGAGTTCTGCAAGTCGACGATTCCCGACCGGGTCAGCCTGCGCGGCCTGAAGGTGGTGCTGGACTGTGCCCACGGCGCCACCTATCACATCGCGCCCAGCGTGTTCCGCGAGCTGGGGGCCGAGGTGAGCCTGATCGGTGCCGAGCCCGATGGCCTCAACATCAACCGCGAGGTGGGCTCCACTCATCCGGCGGCGCTGCGCGCGGCGGTGATCCAGCGGGGTGCCGACCTGGGCGTGGCCTTCGACGGCGACGGAGACCGTGTCCTGCTGGTCGACGCCGACGGCCGCGAGATCGACGGCGACGACATCCTCTACCTGATCGCCCGCGACCGCCATGCCCGCGGTGATCTGGGCGGCGGCGTGGTGGGTACCCTGATGTCCAACTTCGGCCTGGCCGCTGCCCTCGAGGAGATGGACATTCCCTTCGAGCGTGCCAGGGTCGGCGATCGCTACGTGATGGAGCGCCTGGCCGCCAATGGCTGGCAGCTCGGCGGCGAATCCTCGGGGCATATCGTCTGCGGTCACGTGCAGACCACCGGCGACGGTATCGTCTCGGCGCTGCAGGTGCTGGCGATCATGGTGCGCGAGGGTCAGCCGTTGACTCGCCTGCTGGCCGGGCTGGAGAAGGCGCCCCAGGTGCTGGTCAATGTGCGCCTCACGGCGGGTACCGATGCCAAGGCCCTGATGGACATGCCGGCGCTGCAGGACGCCGTGGCCGGTGTGGAGGCGCAGCTGGGCGACCAGGGGCGGGTGTTGCTGCGTCCCTCCGGCACCGAGCCGCTGATCCGGGTGATGGTCGAGGGGCGTGCCCATCTCGATGTCGCCGGCCTGGCACGTCACCTGGCCGGCGAGGTCGAGGGGCTGCTCGCCTGAGCCGACCCCTGGGGCGGGTGCCCGGTCGACGGCGGCCTGGCGGTTGTCTTGACAGGGCCTCTCCTATACCATTTCGCACCACCTTGAAAGAGGACAGCCGATGCGCACGCCGCTGATCGCCGGTAACTGGAAGATGAATGGCTCGACCGAGCTGGTCGAGGCGTTCGGACGCGCCTTTGCCGATGCCGCTCTGCCGGCGGCGCTGAAGGTCGCCATCTTTCCACCGTTCCCGTATCTCGATGCGGCCCGGCGCGCCTTTGACGGTACGCCGATCCGGCTCGGCGCCCAGACGCTCAATCCCTTGCATTCGGGCGCGCGGACCGGCGAGGTCAGCGGCAGCATGCTGCGCGAGTTCGGCGTCGAATATGCGCTGGTGGGTCACTCCGAGCGTCGCCAGCTCTATCGTGAGGGCGACAGGGAGGTGTGCGATCGGTTGCTGGCCGCGCTGAGCGCCGGCATGACGCCGGTGCTCTGCGTCGGCGAGACCCTGGAGGAGCGCGATGCCGGCCGGACCCTGGACGTGGTGCTGCGCCAGGTGGGCTTCATCATGGCGCGCCTGGAGCCGGAGCAGCGTACCCGGGTGGTGATCGCCTACGAGCCGGTGTGGGCCATCGGTACCGGTCGCACGGCGACGCCCGAGCAGGCTCAGGAGGTCATGGCCGCGATCCGGGCCTACCAGGCCGGCTATGATCGTGAGCTGGCCGAAGGACTATGCCTGCTCTACGGTGGCAGCATGAACGCGAACAACGCGGCTGAGCTGCTCGCTCAGCCGGATATCGACGGCGGCCTGGTGGGCGGTGCTTCGCTCAAGGTCGACGATTTCCTAGCCATTTGTCAGTCAGCAGGTTGAATCCATGCAAGTTGCCATTCTCATGATCCACGTGGCGATCGCCATCGCCCTGGTCGTCCTGATCCTGCTGCAGCAGGGCAAGGGCGCCGAAGCCGGCGCCGCCTTCGGTGGCGGGGCCTCGCAGACGGTATTCGGCTCCCGCGGCAGCGGCGGCTTCCTGTCGAAGTTCACCGGTGTGCTGGCGGCCGCCTTCTTCGCCACCTCCCTGGCCCTGGCCTGGTATGCCACCCAGGCGAGCCAGGCGCCGGAGGCGGGCATTCCCGACTCGCGGCTGGTCGAACAGCAGCAGGGCATCCCGACCCTTGACGACGAGGGCCGCGATGTGGATAATACCGCGCCAGTGCTGGAGGAAAGCAGCGACTGAGCCAGTGGCTCCTTGGCTGTCGTAGTTCCGGCCTCCCCGATGCCGAAGTGGTGGAATTGGTAGACACGCTATCTTGAGGGGGTAGTGACCTTACGGTCGTGCGGGTTCAAGTCCCGCCTTCGGCACCATCTGATACGCCACGATTCGGCACTGAGGAATCGCCGGCTCATCAGAAGCAGGATTGGCACTGTGGTGATGCCGATGCCTTGACGAAAGTACGAGTCAGGCATACAATCACCGACCTAGATTGATGCGGGGTGGAGCAGTCTGGTAGCTCGTCGGGCTCATAACCCGAAGGTCATCGGTTCAAATCCGGTCCCCGCTACCATCTTCCAGGCAGGCGCCTTTCGAGAGCAGTATCTCGGAATCATGGGGCTGCCGCCTAGCCGAAGTGGTATTACAGGTTTCTTGTGAAAGCCCCTTCCTGTGAAGGGGCTTTTTGTTAGCAGCTTGCCCGGTGACGCCCGCGTCGAGGGCGCTGTTCCGGGCAACGCCAATCAGCCACCTGACTCTCTTGTTCACTCCCGGCCAGGTGCCTGATGCAACGGCTGTAGGAGTCTTTTCCGTGGCAATCAAGGATGCTGCGCTGCATGCGCTGATCGAGCCGGTGGTCACGGCCATGGGGTTCGAACTGTGGGGCATCGACTTCCTGTCCCAGGGCAAGCACTCGCGCCTGGTGATCTATATCGATCACCAGGATGGTGTGAGCGTGGATGATTGCGCCGACATCAGCCGCCAGGTCAGTGCCGTGCTCGACGTCGAGGACCCGATCCGCGGCGAATATCGCCTCGAGGTCTCGTCGCCGGGCATGGACAGGCCGCTCTACACACTCGACCAGTTCGAGCGTTACCGTGGCCACGAGGTTAAGCTCAGGCTGCGCGTGCCCTTCGACGGGCGGCGCAAGTTCCAGGGGCTGCTGGCCGGCATCGAGAACGACGAGGTGCTGCTGCAGCTCGACGGCGAAGAGTACTGCTTTCCCATCGACAGCATCGATCAGGCACATATCGTGCCCCGGTTCGAGGATTGATCCCGGCCCCCGGGCGTGGCGAACGAGCACGATGCTCAAGGACAGGTTTTCTGGCGAGGCATAGGCATGAGTAAAGAAATTCTGACGGTCGTTGATGCGATCTCCAACGAGAAGGGCGTTCCCCGCGAGGTGATCTTCGAGGCCGTCGAAGCGGCCCTGGCCAGCGCGTCACGCAAGCGCTTCGAGGGCGAGGAGGCCAGCGTGCGGGTGCACATCGATCGTCGCACCGGTGACTACGAGACCTTCCGTCGCTGGGAAGTGGTCGAGGATGACGACTTCGATGGCCCCGACGCCCAGATCAAGCTCTCCTTCGCCGAGCGCCGCGACCCGCCCCTGGGACTGGGCGACGTCGTCGAGGAGCAGATCGAGAATGCCGCCTTCGGCCGCATCGCTGCCCAGACCGCCAAGCAGGTCATCGTGCAGAAGGTGCGCGAGGCCGAGCGGGCCGAGGTCGTGCGGCTCTATGCCGAGCGCGAGGGCGAGCTGGTTGCCGGCATCGTCAAGAAGACGACCCGCGACGGGCTGATCATCGACCTCGGCGACAACGCCGAGGCCTTCCTGCCGCGCAGCGAGATGATTCCCGGCGAGCGCTACCGCATGAACGAGCGGGTTCGTGCCCTGCTGGTCAAGGTCGATCCCGAGGCCCGCGGTGCCCAGCTGATCCTGTCGCGTACCTGCCCGGAACTGATCATCGAGCTGTTCAAGATCGAGGTGCCGGAGATCGCCGAGCAGCTCATCGAGATCAAGGGGGCCGCACGCGATCCCGGTTCCCGTGCCAAGATCGCGGTCAAGACCAATGATCGCCGCATCGACCCCGTGGGCGCCTGTGTCGGCATGCGAGGCTCGCGGGTCCAGGCGGTGTCCTCGGAGCTGCAGAACGAGCGCGTGGACATCGTGCTGTGGGACGACAACCCCGCCCAGCTGGTGATCAACGCCATGGCGCCGGCGGATGTCGCCTCGATCCTCGTCGACGAGGACGCCCATGCCATGGACGTGGCCGTCGCCGAGGACAACCTGGCCCAGGCCATCGGCCGCAGTGGCCAGAACGTGCGCCTGGCCTCCGAACTCACCGGCTGGCGTCTCAACGTCATGACCGAGGAGGAGGCCGAGGCCAAGCGTGACCAGGAGATCGACAGCCTGGTCGAACACTTCATCCAGCACCTGGACATCGACGAGGAGGTCGCGCGCCTGCTGGTCGAGGAGGGCTTCACCTCGATCGAGGAAGTCGCCTACGTGCCGGTGGAGGAGATGCTCGAGATCGAGGAGCTCGACGAGGAGCTTATCGAGGAGCTGCGCGCTCGTGCCAAGGACGAGCTGTTGAACCTGGCCATCGCTTCCGAAGAAGAGCTCGACGGTGCCCAGCCGGCCGACGACCTGCTGGAGATGGACGGAATGGAGCGCCACCTGGCCTTCATCCTGGCCAGCCGCGGGATCGTCACCATGGAGGATCTTGCCGAGCAGTCCGTCGATGATCTGATGGATATCGAGGAAATGGACGAGGAGCGCGCCGCGGCACTGATCATGACCGCCCGTGCGCCATGGTTCGAAAGCGAATAGCCGAGAACGAATAGATCGAGAGCGAATCGCTCGTCGTCGAATCATTCGAGTCAGGAATCATTCGATAGCGAACAGTATTAGGGTCACGGGCTGAGGAGGGTCGTAATGTCAGAGATGACCGTTAAGGATTTTGCAGCGAAGGTGGGCCGCGACGTGCCCCGCCTGCTGGAACAGATGAAAGAAGCCGGGCTCGAGCACAAGTCCGAGGGTGATGCCGTGTCCGAGGAGGACAAGCGGCAGCTGCTCGACTATCTCACCAAGAGCCACGGTGGCGGTGGTGCCGGTGCCAGGAACCGCATCACCCTGACCCGCAAGACCAAGAGTCGCATCAAGACCGGTGAGCGGGGCAAGACCATCGAGGTGCAGGTCCGCAAGAAGCGCACCTACGTCAAGCGTGCCGAGGAAGAGGCGCCGGAGCCCGCGCCGGCCGAGGAGTCCGGTCCGCGCCAGCTGGTCGGCGACATGGCCGACTCCCAGCAGGCCCGTGCCGAGCAGGAGGCCCGCGAGGCCGAGGAAGCCAAGGCACGCGCCGCCGAGGAGACCGCCCGCGAGGCCGCGGCCAAGCTCGAGGCCGAGAAGGCTGCCGCCGAGCCGCAGATTCCGGTGCCGGAGCTGGTGGAGCAGCCGGCCGGCGACGAGCCGCCGGCGCCCCCCAAGGAGGGTCGCTCCGACCGCCGTACCGCGCCGCCCAAGAAGGCCGCGGCCAAGAAGGGGCGTGGCGGTCGCGAGGAGGACGACCGCGGCGATCGCGAGGAGCGTCGCCGTGGCGGCAAGAAGGCCAAGCGTGCCGAGCGTCGCGGCACCCGCCGTGGCGGTAGCCAGGGCGGCGGCAAGCACGGCTTCCAGAAGCCGACCCAGCCGATCGTCCGCGAGGTCTCCATCCCCGAGTCGATCAGCGTCGCCGACCTGGCCGACAAGATGTCGATCAAGGCGAACGAGGTCATCAAGGCCATGTTCACCATGGGCGCCGCGGTGACCATCAACCAGACCATCGACCAGGACACCGCCGCCATCGTGGTGGAGGAGATGGGCCACAAGCCCAAGCTGGTCAAGGACGATGCACTGGAGACCGAGGTGCTCGAGGGCATCTCCTACGAGGGCGACGAGATCACCCGCTCTCCGGTGGTCACGGTCATGGGCCACGTCGACCACGGCAAGACCTCGCTGCTCGACTATATCCGCAAGGCCAAGGTGGCGACGGGCGAGGCCGGCGGCATCACCCAGCATATCGGCGCCTATCACGTCGAGGACGACCATGGCGGCGTGACCTTCCTGGATACCCCGGGCCACGCGGCGTTCACCGCCATGCGGGCGCGCGGTGCCAAGGCGACCGACGTGGTGGTGCTGGTGGTGGCCGCCGATGATGGCGTGATGCCCCAGACCGTCGAGGCGATCGAGCACTCCCGGGCGGCCGAGGTGCCGATGGTGGTGGCGGTCAACAAGATCGACAAGCCCGGCATCGACCTGGACCGGATCAAGAACGAGCTCTCCCAGCACGGCGTCATCTCCGAGGAGTGGGGCGGCGACACCCAGTTCGTGCACGTCTCCGCGCATACCGGGGAAGGCATCGAGGAGCTGCTGGAGGCGATCCAGCTGGTGTCCGAGGTGCTCGAGCTCAAGGCCGTCCCCGAGGCGCCCGGCAAGGGCGTGGTGGTCGAGTCGCGGCTGGACAAGGGCCGCGGCCCGGTGGCCACCGTGCTGGTCCAGAACGGCACCCTGAAGAAGGGCGACATCGTGCTGGCCGGCCTGCACTATGGCCGCGTGCGTGCCCTGACCAACGAGCTGGGCAAGCAGGTCGACGAGGCGGGTCCCGCCATGCCGGTGGAGGTCCAGGGGCTCGACGGCACGCCCGAGGCGGGCGACGACTTCATGGTCGTGGCCGACGAGAAGAAGGCCCGCGAGGTCGCCAACTTCCGCCAGGGCAAGTACCGCGAGGTTCGCCTGGCCCGCCAGCAGAAGGCCAAGCTGGAGAACATGTTCAGCCAGATGGGCCGGGACGAGGTGGCCAAGGTCAACATCGTGCTCAAGGCCGATGTGCAGGGCTCGCTGGAGGCCATCAAGGGCGCCCTCGAGGAGCTCTCCACCGATGAGGTGCAGGTGGCCGTGGTCTCCTCCGGTGTGGGGGGTATCACCGGGACCGACGCCAACCTGGCATTGGCCAGTGACGCCATCGTGGTCGGCTTCAACGTGCGTGCCGATGCCGCCGCCCGCGAGATCATCGAGCGTGAAGGCCTGGATCTGCGCTACTACAGCGTGATCTACCAGCTGATCGACGAGGTCAAGCAGGCCATGAGCGGCATGCTGGCACCGGAGTGGAAGGAGGAGATCGTCGGCGTGGCCGAGGTTCGCGATGTCTTCCGCGCACCCAAGATCGGCGCCGTGGCCGGCTGCATGGTGGTCGAGGGCACCGTCTTCCGCAACAAGAAGATCCGCGTGCTGCGCGATAACGTGGTCATCTACGAGGGTGAGCTCGAATCGCTGCGTCGCTTCAAGGATGATGTCCAGGAAGTGCGCAACGGCATGGAGTGCGGCATCGGTGTGAAGAACTACAACGATGTCCAGGTCGGCGACAAGATCGAGGTCTTCGATCAGGTCAAGGTCGAGCGGACCCTGTAACGGCTCGAGGAGTCGATCATGCGCGAGTTCAAGCGTACCGACCGGGTGGCCGACCAGCTCCAGAAGGAGCTGGCGGTCCTCATCCAGCGCGAGGTCAAGGACCCGCGGCTGGGCATGGTCACGGTGAGCGGGGTCGAGGTCAGCCGTGACCTCGGCTACGCCGACGTCCATGTGACACTGCTGGGCGAGGACACGCCGGAGCGGATCAAGGAGAACCTCAAGGTGCTGCGCCAGGCCGCCGGTTTCCTGCGCGGCCAGATCGCCCGGCGCATCAAGCTGCGGCACGTGCCCGAGCTGCGCTTTCACTACGACGAGAGCGTGGTTCGCGGCCAGCGGCTGTCGTCGCTGATCGACGAGGCCGTGGCCAGCGACAAGGTCCGTCAGGGCGATGCGCCGGGCGACGACGCCTCGGGCAGTGACGTCGGCGACGACCAGGGCGGGCGCGACTGATGGCGCGTCGGCGTCGTGGCCTGCCGGTTAACGGGGTGCTGCTGCTGGACAAGCCGAAGGGCGTGTCCAGCAACCACGCCCTGCAGCGGGTGCGGCGCCTGTTCCAGGCCCAGAAGGCGGGGCACACCGGGACCCTGGACCCCATGGCCACCGGGCTACTGCCGATCTGCTTCGGCGAGGCGACCAAGTTCTCCGCCCATCTGCTGGAGGCCGACAAGGTCTACCGCACCCGGGTGGAGCTCGGCGTGGTCACCGATACCGGCGATGCCGAGGGCCGGGTGGTCGAGCGCCACGCGGTGCCCCGGCTCACCGAGACCGATGTCGAGGGCGTGCTCGAGGGCTTTCGCGGCGAGATCGGGCAGGTGCCGCCGATGTACTCGGCGCTCAGGCACCAGGGGCGCAAGCTCTACGAACTGGCCCGGGAGGGCAAGTCGGTCGAGCGTGCAGAGCGGCGCGTGACGGTGTATGATGCGCGCCTCCTGGCCTTCGAAGGCGCTGCCTTCGAGCTGGAGGTGAGCTGCAGCAAGGGTACCTACATCCGCACCCTGGCCGAGGACATCGGCCGGGCGCTGGGTTGCGGGGCCCACATCAGCGCGCTGCGGCGGCTGAAGACGGGCCCCTTCACGAGCGAGGGCATGCTGACCCTCGATGCGCTGGAGGCCCTGCCCGGTCAGGCCGAGCGCGAGGCGCTGCTGCTGCCCGTCGACGTGCTGGTCGCCCACCTGCCGCGGCTCGACGTCGATGTCGCGGCGGCCGGTCGATTGACCCATGGCCAGTCGGCCCGGGTCGGCACCGGTGCCCTGGCGGAAGGCGAGGTGGCAAGGCTATACCGTGACGAGGCCTTCCTGGGGCTCGGCGCGGTGACGGGGCCACAGGAGGTGGCGCCGAAACGACTGCTGAGCACGGCAGCCGATTGAAGGGAAAGACGCTCGAGACTGCAAATATGCGTGGTCTCACACCTACATCATTCAGGCATATTGCTTACTGGAGAGACAGATGGCACTGACAGCCGAACAGAAGGCCGAGATCGTCAACGAATTCGGTCGTGGCGACAACGACACCGGTTCCCCCGAGGTGCAGGTGGCCCTGCTGAGCGCCAACATCGATGGCCTGCAGGACCACTTCAAGACCAACAAGCAGGATCACCACTCCCGTCGTGGCCTGATCCGCATGGTCAACCAGCGCCGCAAGCTGCTGGACTACCTGAAGCGCAAGGACTTCGAGCGCTATCAGGCACTTATCCAGCGTCTGGGCCTGCGTCGCTAAGCGACGTACCCCAAGCGGTAGAGAAACGGGCAGCCTTCGGGCTGCCCGTTTCGCGTCTGGGGAACGGCGCCATGCTGCTGGCGGTCTTTCCACCGAAGTCGTCGGCGACATGGCCCCTTTGGGGTCAGACCCCAGCCCAGCCGTCAGGCCTGTCACGGTGCACGGTTCGGTCGGCATCGCCCCCGTCGGGGTCTGACCCCAAAGAGACCGCCAGTGCTGGTGCTCCTCGTGGACGGAAATGTCGCTACCTGGTGGCCCTCGCGCGCGTCAACCCCTAAAATGGTCGCCGAGTCAAAACGACCCAAACACAGAAAAGTAGATATTGAAGGAAGTCGCCGTGAATCCGGTCAAGAAGACATTTCAGTACGGTCGCAGCACCGTCACCCTGGAAACCGGGCGCATCGCCCGCCAGGCCACCGGTGCCGTGATGGTCACCATGGACGATACCGTGGTGCTCTGCACCGTCGTCGCCAAGAAGGACGCCAGGCCCGATCAACCCTTTTTCCCCCTGGCCGTGTTCTACCAGGAGAAGACCTATGCGGTGGGCAAGATCCCCGGTGGCTTCTTCAAGCGCGAGGGACGCCCCACCGAGAAGGAAACCCTCACCTCGCGGCTGATCGATCGCCCCATCCGCCCGCTCTTCCCGAAGGGGTTCATGAACGAGGTGCAGGTGATCTGTACCGTTCTCTCCACCGACCGCAACCATGACCCGGACATCGCGGCGCTGATCGGCACCTCCGCGGCCCTGGCCATCTCCGGCGTGCCCTTCAACGGCCCCATCGGTGCGGCCCGCGTGGGCTTCACCGAGGCCAATGGCTACTTCCTCAACCCCACCGTCGAGGAGCTGACCACCTCCGAGCTGGACATGGTGGTCGCCGGTACCGAGAAGGCGGTACTGATGGTGGAGTCCGAGGCCAAGGAGCTGCTCGAGGACGAGATGCTGGGCGCCGTGCTCTACGCCCACCAGGAGATGCAGGTCGCCATCCAGGCCATCAACGAGCTGGCCGCCGAGGCCGGCAAGCCGAAGTGGGACTGGCAGCCTCCGGCCGAGAACACTGCGCTGAAGTCCGCCGTGGCCGAGGCGTTCGAGGCCAAGGTGGGCGAAGCCTACCGTATCACCGACAAGATGGCCCGCCAGGACGCGCTCTCCGCCCTCAAGGAGCAGGCGGTCGAGCAGCTGGCCGGTGAGGAGGAAGGCAAGTTCGACGCCGATGAGGTCAAGGGCGCCTTCGCCGGCCTGGAGAAGCGTGTGGTGCGTTCGCGCGTGGTCAAGGGCGAGCCGCGCATCGACGGCCGCGACCTGAAGACGGTGCGTCCGCTCTCCATCGAGGTGGGTACCCTGCCCAAGACCCACGGCTCGGCGATCTTCACCCGCGGCGAGACCCAGGCGATCGTCATCGCCACCCTGGGCACCCTGCGCGACGCCCAGCTGATCGAGTCGCTGGAAGGCGAGCGCAAGGACCGCTTCCTGCTGCACTACAACTTCCCGCCCTACTGCGTGGGCGAGGCCGGTTTCATGGGCGGCCCGAAGCGTCGCGAGATCGGTCACGGACGCCTGGCGCGTCGGGGTGTCGAGGCCATGTTGCCCGATGACGCCGAGTTCCCCTACACCATCCGCGTGGTCTCCGAGATCACCGAATCCAACGGCTCCAGCTCCATGGCTTCCGTGTGCGGTTCCTCGCTGGCGCTGATGGATGCCGGCGTGCCGATGAAGGCTCCGGTGGCGGGCATCGCCATGGGCCTGGTCAAGGACGACGACGGCTTCGCGGTGCTGACCGACATCCTCGGCGACGAGGACCACCTCGGTGACATGGATTTCAAGGTGGCCGGCTCCTCCGAGGGCGTCACCGCGCTGCAGATGGACATCAAGATCGAGGGCATCAACGAGGAGATCATGGAGGTCGCCCTGCAGCAGGCCAACGAGGCGCGCCTGCATATCCTCGAGCAGATGAACGCGGTGATCGGCCAGAGTCGTGCCGAGGTCTCCGAGAATGCCCCCTCCATGGCCACCATCAAGATCGACCCGGACAAGATCCGCGACGTCATCGGCAAGGGCGGCGCCACCATCCGCAAGATCTGCGAGGACACCGGCGCCTCCATCGACCTGGACGACGACGGCACCGTGCGCATCTACGCCGAGGACAAGGCGGCGGCCAAGAAGGCCATCGACACCGTGCTGGCGATCACCGCCGAGGCGGAGATCGGCAAGCTCTACCGCGGCAAGGTGGTGCGCATCGCCGACTTCGGTGCCTTCGTCAACATCATGCCGGGCACCGACGGCCTGGTGCACATCTCCCAGATCGTGCCCGAGCGGGTCAACGATGTGCGTGACTTCCTCAACGAGGGTGACGAGATCGTGGTCAAGGTGCTCGACATCGACAACCGCAATCGCGTGAAGCTCACCATCAAGGAGATCACCCCGGAAGAGAAGGCGGCGTTCGAGGCTGAGGAGGCCGCCGAGCCCCAGCTGTGAGCCGTAAGCGTTAAACCGTAAGAAAAACCGCCCCCGCAGCCAGGCTGCGGGGGCGGTTCACGTTTGGGGTGGCGCGGCTTTCCCGGTGACAGGCCCCGAAGTGTCGGACCATCGCGGAGGCGCTGTGAACCCTTCCCTGGGCGCTACCGATGCCATCTGTGGCATCGGATCTCCGCTTCGACCTGTCCCCGGGGCCGCTCGTGTTGTGGTGCGTGCTTAGCGCTCGATGGCGAGCGCGACGCCCTGCCCTCCGCCGATGCACAGGGTGGCGAGGCCCTTCTTGGCATCGCGGGCGATCATCTCGTGGACCAGGGTCACCAGGATGCGGCAGCCGGAGGCGCCGATGGGGTGGCCGATGGCGATGGCACCGCCGTTGACGTTGACCTTGCTGACATCCCAGCCCAGCTCCTTGTTGACCGAGAGCGCCTGGGCGGCGAACGCCTCGTTGGCCTCGACCAGGTCCAGGTCGTCCAGGCTCCAGCCGGCCTTCTCCAGGCAGCGGCGGGTGGCCGGGGCCGGTCCGATGCCCATGATGGAGGGATCGACGCCGGCGTTGCTGTAGGCCTTGATGCGGGCCAGCGGCTCGAGGCCCAGGGCCTTGGCCTTCTCGGCCGAGCAGAGCATCACCACGGCGGCGCCGTCGTTGATGGAGGAGGCATTGCCGGCGGTGATGGTGCCGTCCTTCTTGAAGGCCGGACGCATGCCGGCAAGTTTCTCGGCGGTCACGTCACGCGGGCCCTCGTCGGTGTCGAAGACCACCGGGTCGCCCTTGCGCTGGGGAATCTCCACCGGGACGATCTGGCCCTTGAACTTGCCCTCGCGGATGGCGGCGGCGGCCTTCTGCTGGGAGGAGGCGGCGAACTCGTCCATGGCCTCGCGGGTAATGGCGTACTTCTCGGCCAGGTTCTCGGCGGTGATGCCCATGTGGTAGTTGTTGAAGGCGTCCCACAGGCCGTCGTGGACCATGGTGTCGACGGCCTTCCAGTCGCCCATGCGCTGGCCGTTGCGGGAGTTGGGCAGCACGTGGGGCGAGGCGGACATGTTCTCCTGGCCGCCGGCGATGATCAGCTCGGCGTCGCCGCAGCGGATCGCCTGGGTGGCCAGGTGCAGGGCCTTGAGGCCCGAGCCGCACACCTTGTTGATGGTCATGGCGGGGACGGCATCCGGCAGGCCGGCCTTGATGGATGCCTGGCGGGCGGGGTTCTGGCCGACGCCGGCGGTCAGGACCTGGCCGAGCAGTACCTCGTCGACCTGGTCGGCGGCGACTCCCGTGCTGGCCATGATGTCCTTGATCACCACGGCGCCGAGGTCGCTGGCGGGGATGCCGGCCAGGGAGCCGCCGAAGGCGCCGACGGCAGTGCGGCGTGCGGCAACGATCACCACTTCTTGCATGAGGGGTTACTCCTGAAGTCAGATGCGGGCACTAGCCCTGTCAGCATAGGGGACTCTTGTGCGCTGCGGCAATGCCCAATGGCACGAAAGTGCGGGCGGCCGGGAGCTTCGGCGGAGCGGGGGAGGGGCCATGCCCGGCGGGGGCGCCGGGCGAGTGCCGCCGGACCGAGGGTCAGGCCAGCTGGACCGGAATGGCATGGCTGGTGTGGCTCACCTCGTTGCCTTCCTGAAGGTAGACCAGGGCCGGCTGGTGGTTATCCAGCTCGGCCTCGCTGTAGTGGGCGTAGCTGCAGATGATCACCCGGTCACCGGGGCCGGCCAGGTGGGCCGCGGCGCCGTTGATCGAGATGACCCTGGAGCCCTCCTCGGCGCGTATGGCGTAGGTGGTGAAGCGCTGGCCATTCTCGACGTTGTAGATCTGAATCTGCTCGTTCTCGCGGATACCGGACATGTCCAGGAGATCGCCATCGATGGCACAGGAGCCTTCGTAGTTGAGGACGGCGTGGGTGACGCGGGCCATGTGCAGCTTGGCCTTGAGCATGATGGTGAACATGGGTGGGGTGTTCCTCCGGGTGCAGTGTCGTGGCCTCCGCCTTAGCGGGGCAGGGTCAGGGCCAGGTTGTCGATCAGTCGGGTCGGTCCGAGTCGGGCGGCTGCGAGGAGCACGGCATCGCGAGTGGTCGCCGTGACCGCGCCCAGGTCCGGGGCGCGAAGTTCCAGGTAATCGGGCTCGAAGCCGGCATCGCGCAAGCGCTCCAGGCCCGTTGCCAGGGTGGTGTCGATCGCTTCGCCGCCTTCCAGGGCGTCACGCAGCTCGCAGAGCGTCCGGTAGAGCCGGGGGGCGATGGCGCGCTGGTCGGGGTCGAGATAGCCATTGCGGGAGGAGAGCGCCAGGCCGTCCTCCGCGCGCACGATGGGCACGCCGACGAGCTCGATCGGAAAGTGCAGGTCGGCGACCAGCTGTCGGATCACCGCCAGCTGCTGGTAATCCTTCTCGCCGAAGCAGGCCACGTCGGGCTGCACCAGGTTGAAGAGCATGCTGACGACGGTGGCGACACCATCGAAGTGCCCCGGCCGCGAGCCACCGCACAGTCCCTGGCTGACGCCGGGGACGCTGACCCGGGTCTGGGCCTCGAGGCCGCGGGGGTAGATGGTCGCCGTCGTCGGGGCGAACAGCAGGTCGCAGCCGGCACTCTCGAGCTTCTCCTGATCCTCGGCCAGGGTGCGCGGATAGGCGTCCAGGTCCTCGCCCGCGCCGAACTGCATCGGGTTGACGAAGATGGTGGCCACCACCACGTCGCCATAGCGGCGAGCGCTCTCCACCAGCGCCAGGTGGCCGGCATGCAGGTTGCCCATGGTGGGCACCAGGGCGATACGCTGGCAGCGCCGGCGGCAGTCACCGAGGGTCTCGCGCAGGGCGGCAATCTCACGCAGGGTACGCATCGGGGCGAGCTCCTAGAAGCAGTGTTCCTCGGCCGGGAAGCGCCGAGCCTTGACGTCCTCGTGGTAGCGGCGGAAGGCGTCCGGGATGTCGTCGGCTTCCTGCATGAAGTTCTTGACGAATCGCGGGGTGCGGCCGTGGGTCACGCCCAGGATGTCGTGCATCACGAGGATCTGGCCATCGGTGTCGGGGCCGGCGCCGATACCGATCACCGGTACCTCGAGGGCCTCGCTCACCGCGCGGCCGAGGCTCGCCGGTACGCACTCCAGCAGGATCACCGAGGCACCGGCCGCCACCAGGGTGCGGGCATCCTCGAGGATCTGCGCGGCCCGGTCGGCCTCGCGCCCCTGCACCTTGTAGCCGCCCAGCTGGTAGACCGACTGCGGCGTGAGGCCCAGGTGGGCACAGACCGGCACGCCGCGGCGGGTCAGCTCGCGGATGCCCTCGGCCATCCAGGCCTCGCCCTCGACCTTGACCAGTTCGGCCCCGGCGCGCATCAGTTCGCCGGCGTCCTGCAGCAGTCGCTCGGTGCTGGCGTTGCTCATGAACGGCAGGTCGACCATCAGCAGGCTGGGCCCCTTGCCGCGCGCCACGCAGCGGGTGTGGTAGCAGATGTCGTCCAGGGTGACCGGCAGGGTGCTGGCATGCCCCTGCAGGACCATGCCCAGGGAATCGCCCACCAGCAGCACCTCGATGCCCGCCGTGCCTGCGGCGCGGGCGAAGGAGGCATCATAGGCGGTCAGGCAGCTGAAAGGCTCACCGGCGCGCTTGAAGGCCTGCAGCGAGCTCAGGGTGACGGTTTTCATGGTGTGCTCTCGTGGTTGTCGTCGGGGCCTGCTTGGAACGAGCCGCGGATGTAACCTGTGATTGTTACCCGAATGGCCCTGAAGTGTCGATAGGTAACACTTCGGGCGAAATCTTCAAGCAGTGGGTAACACCGGTCGCAGGCCGCTATCGTCCAGCTCCCTGGCCAGCTCGATCACCCGGCGGCCGTCGGGGAGTTGCAGTGTCGGGGCCAGTTCGGCCAGCGGTACCAGCACGAAGGCTCGCTGCTCCATCTCGGGGTGGGGTACCGTCAGGCGTGGCGATGCCAGGCGCCGGTCATCGAAGAGTAACAGATCCAGGTCCAGGGTGCGGGGCCCCCAGCGGTGACGGCGGACCCGCCGGTGGCGTTGCTCCAGGGCCTGCAGCTGGTCGAGCAGGGCCAGCGGCGAGAGGCGGGTCTCGAGGCAGGCCACGGCATTGATGAAGTCGGGCTGGTCCCGGGGGCCGACCGGGCGGCTGGCATAGAGCCGGGAGGCCGCCGCGCGGCGGGTCAGCGGCAGCCTGTCGAGCGCTTCCAGGGCGCGCTCGACCTGGAGGCGTGGCTCGTCGAGGTTGCTGCCCAGGCCGATCCAGGCGTGATGGCGGCTCATGCGTCGCTCGAGGGATTCCTGGGCTTGCGGCGACGGCGGCGACGCTTCCTGGGTGCGCCGCTGCCGGCGGGGTCGGCACCGACCTTGCCCAGCAGGCGCCGTTGCTCGTGTTCGTCCGCTTGCTGGAAGGCGGTCCACCAGTCACCGAGCCCCGGGTCGAGCTCGCCGGCGGCCTCGCGCAGCAGCAGCAGGTCGTAGGCGGCACGGAAGCGGGGATGCTCGCGGGTCTGGTAGACGCGGCGGCCACGACGCAGCGGCAGGCGTTGCTGAAGGTCCCAGATATCACGCATCGGCAGGCTGAAGCGCTTGGGGATCGAGATGTGCTGGAGCTGGCGCGAGACCACCTGCTGGGAGGCGGCCTGGAGCGCGGGTATCGGCGGCAGGCCGTTGGCCTCCTGCTCGGCGTGGCGCAGCTGCACGGGCCCCCAGAGCAGGGCGGCAAAGAGGAAGGCCGGCGTGACCGGACGCTCCTCGGCGATGCGCCGGTCGGTGCTCTCCAGTGCCAGCTCGACCAGGCGCTCGGCCCAGGGCAGTTCAGCCATGGCCTCGTCGGCCTCGGGGAAGAGCATGGCGAAGAGGCCGTAATGGCGCAGCAGGTGGAAGGTTTCGACACCGTGGCCGGCCATGAACAGCTTGAGTATCTCGTCGAACAGGCGTGCCGGCGGGATCTGCAGCAGCAGCGGGGCGAACTCGTGGATCGGGGCCTCGGTGGCCGGGTCCAGGTGGAAGTCGAGCTTGGCGGCGAAACGCACCGCCCTGAGCATCCTCACCGGGTCCTCGCGATAGCGGGTGGCCGGGTCGCCGATCAGCCGCAGGGTGCGGGCCTCGATGTCGCGCACGCCGTTGGCGAAGTCGTGGATCGAGAAGTCGGCGATGCTGTAGTAGAGGGCGTTGATGGTGAAGTCGCGGCGCAGGGCGTCTTCCTGGATGTCGCCCCAGACGTTGTCGCGCAGCAACAGGCCGTCGTCGGACTGCTGGGCGATATGGTCGCCGTGATCGTCGCCCGGCTTGCCGCGGAAGGTGGTGACCTCGATCACCTCGCGACCGAAGCGCACGTGGACGATGCGAAAGCGCCGACCGATGATCCGCGAGTTGCGGAACAGGTCCTTGATCTGCTCCGGGGTGGCGTCGGTGGCGACGTCGAAGTCCTTGGGCATGCGGCCGAGCAGTGAGTCGCGGATGCAGCCACCCACCAGGTAGGCCTCGAAGCCGGCATTGTGGAGGCGATAGAGGACCTTGAGCGCCGCATCGCTGAAGTGCTGGCGCGATACCGGGTGCTCCTGGCGCGGGATGATGCACGGCCCGGTGCTGCCGACGGGGGCATCCTGAGGACCGAACAGCGACTTCAGGCGCTCGCCCGGGCTCTGCAGAAAGCGGGTAAATCCTTTGAACATGCGGCGATATCGACTCGCGGAGTACGAAAAGCGTTGAGTGTAGCCGACCCCCGACACCTTGCAAAGCATCGAGGGGGCAGGGCGCATGGATTGTGCGGGAGAATGGGGCGCAAAGCAGAAAGGGGAGGCCGGTTGGCCTCCCCTGTCAAGCAATTCTGCAGCATCCATGCTGCTGGTTCTTCTTCGTGATGGCGCATCGCCTTGAATACGCACCACAGTCACCAAGGAGAATTCAGGCAAGCAGTGTTGTTGTCCTTGTTGACGCTCCTGAGGGCGACCGCCTCGTATTCAAAACAATAATCCAACCACGACGGCATGGAGTATGCCTCCTCCCGGCTTGTTGGTGTTGTTGCCGGGAGTGCACCTTGACGGCACTTGTTCTTGTTGGTTGCCGTAGTCTGGTGCGTCGCGTCCTGATGGCTCCGGTGCTTCGAGGCTGTTGTTCTTGTTGACCCGAAGGGCTTGCGCGAATCCGCCGTTGTACTTGTTGTCGGTCGTCGCGTCTGCAGCGTCTCTGGCCCGAGGTGTTGTTCTTGTTGGCGAGAAGGGCCTGTCACGTCTGCTGCCCTGTTGTTGTTGGCAGCGGGTGACATCCGGATTTGTTTTTCTTGCCCTGATATGTAGCAGGCCGCGTGCCACGATGATATTTTTCTTTCAATAACAGCTACTTATATTTGACGCCTCGGCCGGAAATGGGGAAGGGGGGCGGGAGTGTTACCGCTTGGGCCCCTCCGTGGGGCAATGGCTGGGTGGGAAGGTAACAAATGGTGCGCACGGGTCGAGGGACGTGGCTCCACCGCCGATATCCGGGTGCTGGTACCTTGGTCTAATGCCGCGGGAAGCGAGGGCCTCATCCGGTGCTGCGCTTGGGGCTCTTCTTGCGCGGGATGCCGAGTCGCTGGCGGCGCTCCCACAGGCACTTGCGGCTGATACCGAGCTTCTGGGCGAGTTCGGTCTCGCTCATCTGGTCCTGGTGCTCGAGCACGAAGTGCTGGAAGTAGTCTTCCAGGGAGAGGTCCTCCTCGTCGGTCGGCGTTGCGGTGCCACCGTCGATGCTCGTCGGGGGAGTGGCGGACACCGGACGCGGAGGTGCCGACAGTCCCAGGTCATCCGGGTGGATCAGGTGGCCTTCGGCGAGGATGACGCCGCGCTCCAGGGCGTTCTCCAGTTCGCGCACGTTGCCGGGCCAGGGGTAGTCGTGAATGGTGCGCCGGGCGGCACGGGAGAGCCGCAGCCCCTCCCGGCCATGGCGGTGGCAGGCCTTGTCCAGCAGCACGTCGGCGATCTCGAGGATGTCCTCGTCGCGTTCGCGTAGCGGCGGCAGGTCGATCTGCATCACGTTGAGGCGGTAGTAGAGGTCGAGGCGGAACTCGCCGGTCTTCGACAGGGCGCGCAGGTCGCGGTGGGTGGCGGCGATGAGGCGGACATCCACGTGACGGGTCTCCACCGAGCCGATCTTGCGGATCTCGCCCTCCTGCAGCACGCGCAGCAGGCGTGCCTGGGCGTCGAGGGGCAGTTCGCCGATCTCGTCGAGGAACAGGGTGCCGCCGT
Source organism: Halomonas terrestris (assembly GCF_049166755.1). Taxonomy (NCBI): domain Bacteria; kingdom Pseudomonadati; phylum Pseudomonadota; class Gammaproteobacteria; order Oceanospirillales; family Halomonadaceae; genus Halomonas; species Halomonas terrestris. Next base: position 61,113 of record NZ_JBMHFZ010000021.1, read on the forward strand.
CGGCGGCCTCCACCAGGCCGGTGCGGGCGGCGCTGGCCCCGGTGAAGGCGCCCTTCTCGTGGCCGAACAGCTCGGACTCGATCAGGGTCTCGGGAATCGCCGCACAGTTCACGCAGATCAACGGCGCCGCGGCACGCTTGCTCTGCTGATGGATGGCGCGTGCCACCAGCTCCTTGCCGGTGCCCGACTCGCCCTGGATCAACACCGTGACGTCGGCCGGTGCGGTCTTGCGGATGCGGGTGTAGACCACCTGCATGGCAGCGCAGTTGCCGATCATCGGCTGGGCATTGCCTCCCGGTGCGGTGACATCGGGAGGCTCGGTGCCCCGGGCGGCCTGCTGGTGAAGCGCCCGCGATACGGTCTCGAGCAGTTCGTCGTGGTCGAAAGGCTTGGCCACATAGTCCACTGCGCCGAGCTTCAGGGCCTCCACCGCCGAGCGCATGCTGGCGTAGCTGGTCATGATCAGTACCGGGACCGGGGCGGCATGGGCGATCAGCTCGGTGCCGGGCTCGCCGGGCAGCCGCAGGTCGCTGATCACCAGGTCGTAGCGCTGGGGGTCGAGCGCGAGGGCCTCGGCGACCGAACCGGCCTCGCTGACATGGTGGTCGTGGCGCTCCAGCAGCCGCCTGAGGGCGGTGCGGATGATGGCTTCGTCTTCAACGATCAGAATCCGGCTCATCGGGGCTTTCACCCTCCTATCGGTTGAGGGGCAGCCAGAGGCTGATGCGGGTGCCGTGTGGCTGCCCGGGCGGCGGGGAGTCGATATCGATCTGCCCATGATGCTCGGCGATGATGCTGTAGACCAGCGGCAGGCCGAGCCCGGTGCCCTCGCCGGGCGGTTTGGTGGTGGTGAACGGCTCGAACAGGTGATCGCGGACGCTGGCATCGATACCGTGGCCCTCGTCGGTCACGGTGATTCGCAGCCATTCCCCTTCCGGCGCGGCGTCGACGACCACCCGGCCGCCCGGCTCGCTGGCGTCGCGGGCGTTGCCGAGCAGGTTGATCATCACCTGCAGCAGGCGCTGGGCGTCGCCCGGGACCTCCAGGTCGGGAGCGCAGAGGTTGCAGTAGTCCACATCCTCCCCCGAGCGGGCCAGGTGGATCAAGTGCAGTGCCTCGTCGGTGATGGCGGCCATCGATACCGGAGCAAAGGACTGGCCCGCCACGTGGCGGCCGCCGTGGGCGAAGCCGACGAGCGAGGAGACGATGCGCGAGACCCGGTCGGTGAGCTGCTGGATCTGCCCGGCGGTCTCGAGCAGCTGGGGGTCATCGGTGTCGTAGCGCAGGTTCTGGGCCAGCGAGGAGATGCCGGTGATGGGGTTGCCGATCTCGTGGGCGACCCCGGCGGCCAGCTGGCCGATCGAGGCCAGCCGCGCGGCATGCACCAGCTCATCCTCCAGCCACTTCATCTCGCTGTGGTCCTCGATCAGGATCACCTTGCCGCCGCGCTCGTCGTCGCCGTCCTCGAGGTCGGCCTTGTGCAGCGTCAGGTAACGCAGCCCGCCCTCCAGCGCCACCGGCTGCTTGTAGAGGTGGCTCCTGGGTTCGGCGAGGATGCGCCCGAGCAGTTCGCCCCAGGGCGCGGGCAGGCTATCGCGCCGGGCACCGATCACGCTCGCGCCGGGGATGCCGGTGAGCGCGGAGAGGGCGTCGTTCCACATCAGCAGCTCGCCGTCGTCGCCGAAGGCGCAGAGCCCGACGGGAAGGCGGGCCAGGGTACGACGGTGGTAGCGACGCAGGCCGTCGAGTTCACGGGCCAGTCCGGTCAGGCGCGTGCGATAGGCCTCCAGGCGACTCTCGACGAAGTGGATGTCCTCGGTGGCATCGCCGCCATCCTGGCGATAGGGCAGGTAGCGGTCGACGATGTCCTGGGCCACCGACGGGCCCATCAGGCCGGAGAGGTTGGCCTGGATGCGGTCCCGCAGGCGACGCAACGCATAGGGGCGGCTCTCCAGCGGCGAGAGGTGCAGGGCGGCCAGGGCGCGGTCGACCTCTCGCGAGGCGACGTCGTCACCCAGCGCCCGGGCCAGGTGCTGCTTGAACTCCTCGCCGTTGGCGGCTTCCAGGGGCAGGCGCTTGGGCCGGATGACCGCATCCACCGAGCAGGCCTCGGCAGCGGCGCGCTCCCCCGGCGAGGTGCGAGTCATCAGGGAGACCAGGATCAGGGTGAGGATGTTGGAGGCCAGCGACACCAGGGTCACGATGTACCAATCGGGCTCGCTGGCGATCACCTCGAGCCCCGGTGGCAGCACCACCAGGGCGGGCAGGTCGGTGAGCAGCGGTGGCCACAGGCCGGCCAGCCAGATCAGGGTCCCGACGACGAGGCCCGTCACCATCCCCTTGCGATTGGCGCCGGGCCAGTAGAGCAGCGCCAGCATGCCCGGCAGGCACTGGGCCATGCCGATGAAGGCGGCGAGGCCCAGGGTGGTGAGGTCGTGATTCACCCCCACGGTGCGGTAGAAGAGCCAGCCGCCGAAGATCACCGCGCCGATCAGGGCGCGTCGCAACCAGCGCAGCCAGCGGTAGAGATCGGGCTGGTCGACCGGCGGGTGAGCCACCAGCACCAGGTGGTTGAGGATCATCCCCGACAGCGCCAGGGAGATGATGATCATGGTGCCGCTGGCCGCCGCGAGGCCGGCGATGAAGGCCAGCGCCCCGACCCACCAGGCGTCCGACAAGGCGAAGGCGAGGTAGGCCGCGCCGATCCCGGTGGCCTCGGCCCCGAGGCGCTGGGCGCCCCACAGGATCAGCGGCACCGGCAGCGCCATGAGCAGCAGGAAGAGCGGCAGGCTCCAGGCGGCCTGGAGCAGGGTGCGTCGTGAGAGGGTCTCGGCGAAGGTGATATGGAACATGTGCGGCATCAGGAAGGCCGCGGCGAAGAACAGCAGCAGCAGGGTGCGCCACTGGGCCGGGTCGAGGTGCTCGACCCCGGCCTGGGCCGCACGCCCGGGGCCGTCGAGCCAGGCCTGGAGATCGGCGGGGCCGTCGAAGATGGCGAACAGCGCGAAGGCCCCCAGCGCGAGCATGGCGACCAGCTTGACCGCCGACTCCAGGGCGATGGTGACGAGCAGGGTGTCGTGGCGGGCATGCAGCCGGGTGTGGCGGGCGCCGAAGAGGATGGTGAACAGCGCGATCAGCACGCAGAAGGCCAGTGCCAGCAGCGACGGCGAGGCGGCGCCGGTCATCAGGAAGATGGCATCGCCCATGGTCTGCACCTGCAGCGCCAGCAGCGGCATCACCGCCAGCAGGCTGACCAGGGTGACCAGGGTGCCGACCCAGCGTGAACGGAAGCGGAAGGCGAACAGGTCGGCGAGCGAGGAGAGCTGATAGGTGTGGCTGAGTCGCTGGATCGGCACCAGCAGCACCGGAGCCAGCAGGAAGGCACCGGCCACGCCGAGGTAGTAGGCCAGGTAACCGAAGCCGGCGCTGCTGGCCAGTTCCAGGCTGCCGTAGATCGCCCATGCACTGGCATAGACGCCCAGCGCCAGGGTATAGATCGCGGGGTGACGGGCGATGCGTACCGGTATCCAGCCGCGCTCCACCGCCAGGGCGCAGAGGAACAGCAGCAGCAGGTACCCGGTACCCAGCGCCAGGAGGCCGGTGAGACTAGCGTTCATCGAGCTTCCTCTTCTGTTCCAGCCACAGCGTCAGGGCGATCAGTACCCCCCAGATGAGAAAGGGGCGATACCAGGCCACGCCGGGACTGGCCCAGCCGCTCATCAGCAGTGGCGAGAGCAGGTAGCCGCCGAACACGAGGAAGAGCATGATGCGGTAGACGTACATGGTGCGCTCCTCTCAGTGGCCAGTGGCGGTGGCCGTACGCTCGGGGTGGGCGTGGATGCGGCCGACATCCCAGGTCGTGATGGCCCGGGCGAGCTGGTCGGCCACCGGGGCCGTGGCCAGCTCGGCGGGAGGGGCCTGGTCCATTGCCACCAGTGCCCGGTGCAGCAGGGGGCGAACCGCGGCATCCTCCAGCGGCAGTGGCGGGGCCAGGTTCTGCTTGGAGAGCTTCTGGCCATCGCCGCTCATGATCAGTGGGAGGTGCAGGTAGCGCGGCTCGGGCAGCCCCAGGGCGTGCTGCAGCTGGCGCTGCCAGGGCGTGTTGTCGAGCAGGTCGTGGCCGCGCACCACGTCGGTGATGCCCTGGTCGGCATCGTCCACCACCACCGCCAGCTGGTAGGCCCAGAGGCCATCCTTGCGCTTGAGTACCACATCGCCCAGCTCGGCCGGGTCGAAGCGCTGTTCGCCGAACAGTCGATCCTGCCAGACCACGGGGCGCAGGCCGAGGTCACTGCGCAGTCGCCAGGCCACCGGCTTGCCGGGTTCTCGAACGCCCTCGCGACACCAGCCGGGGTAGATCGGGAAGTCACGCCACTGCTTGCGTGAGCAGCTGCACGGGTAGGCCAGGCCCAGCGACTCGAGTCGTGCCAGCGCGGCGGCATAGGCCTCGTCGCGGTCGTGTTGCCAGCGGACCGGGCCGTCCCAGTGCAGGCCGCAGGCCTCCAGCTGGCGCAGGATGGTCTCGGCGGCGCCCGCTGGGCAGCGCGGCGGGTCGATGTCCTCGATGCGCAGCAGCCATTCCCCTCCGGCATGGCGGGCATCGAGAAAGCTTGCCAGCGCCGCCACCAGCGAGCCGAAGTGCAGCGGCCCCGAGGGGGTCGGAGCAAAGCGACCGCGGTAGTGACTCATGGTCGACTCCGCCGACGGGCGTCAGACATGCAAACGGGCACCCCTGGGTGCCCGTCACGACGCTGTTGCAAGGGAGTCGGCATGGCCGGATCAGCCACCCAGCTGCTTTTCCTTGAGCTCGGCCAGCGTCTTGCAGTCGACGCAGAGGGTGGCGGTAGGGCGCGCCTCGAGGCGGCGGATGCCGATCTCGACGCCGCAGGCCTCGCAGAAGCCGTAGTCGTCCTCGTCGATCTTCTCGAGGGTCTCGTTGATCTTCTTGAGCAGCTTGCGCTCGCGATCGCGGGTGCGCAGCTCCAGGCTGAAGCCCTCTTCCTGGGTGGCGCGATCGGCAGGGTCGGCGTAGTTGTTGGCCTCTTCCTGCAGGTGGCGCACCGTGCGGTCCACCTCCTCCATCAACTCCTGTTTCCAGCCCAGCAGGATCTGTCGGAAGTGCTCCAGCTGCTGTTCGTTCATGTACTCTTCACCCGGCGCCGGCTCGTACGGGGTGAATTTCTTGGGCGCTTCCGTCTTCTTTTCAGCTACTGGCATGGGATTGCCTCGTTACTGTGGTGACTGCTGATCAATACCCGCCATGGTGCAAGGTATCTCACGCCAAAAGGATGCTTGTTTAGCGGAAAAACGCGGGCTTTGCAACTCCCCGGCTCCCTCGATCTCCGCGGTTGCAACGAAAGTCGGTACAATATGCCCGTTGGACCGCAAGGCGGGGAAAGAGTCCCGTCGTGGTCGATCATCCGTACAGGAGTCAGTCATGCCGTGGAGTTCGCGTGTCGAGCGGGTCGCCCCCTTCCGGGTGATGAGCCTGCTGGAGACCGCCCAGGCCCGGGAGGCGGCCGGGCACGACGTCATTCACCTGGAGGTGGGCGAGCCCGACTTCCCCACCCCCGGGCCGGTGGTCGACGCCGGCCAGGCCGCGCTGGCGGCGGGGCACACCCGTTATACGCCGGCGGCGGGGTTGCCGGCCTTGCGCGAGGCCATCGCCGGTCACTACGCCGAGCACTTCGGCGCCGAGGTCGACCCCGGGCGCATCCTGGTCACCCCCGGGGCCTCGGGGGCGCTGCTGCTGGCCAGCCAGCTGCTGGTCGAGCCCGGTGACAGGGTACTGATGGCAGATCCCAACTACCCCTGCAACCGCCACTTCATGGCCCTGGCCGGTGCCGAGGTGGACGTGGTGCCGGTGGGCGACGAGAGCGGCTGGCAGCTGGACGCGGACCTGGTCGCCCGGCACTGGCGCGACGAGACGCGGCTGGCGATGCTGGCCACGCCCTCGAACCCCACCGGCCACATGCTCGATGCCGGACGGCTCGCGGCCGTGGCCGAGACGGTAGCGGCCCGCGGCGGCCACCTGCTGGTGGACGAGATCTACCAGGGGCTCTGCTACGACCTGGCGCCGCTGTCGGCGGCATCCATCACCCCGGATGCCTTCGTGGTCAACAGCTTCTCCAAGTACTTCGGCATGACCGGCTGGCGCCTGGGCTGGCTGCTGGCGCCGGAGGCGGCGGCGGAGCCGTTGACCCGGCTGGCGCAGAACGTCTTCCTGGCGGCGCCCACTCCCGCCCAGCATGCGGCACTGGCGGCCTTCACGCCCGAGTGCCGCGAGATCCTCGAGGCGCGCCGCCGCGAGCTCGGGCGCCGCCGCGATGCCCTGCTCGCCGGCCTGGCCCGGTTGGGGCTGGCGCCCTCGCTCCCCCCCCAGGGGGCCTTCTACCTGTGGCTCGACATCTCCCGCTACAGCCACGACAGCCAGGCCTTCTGCCAGCGCCTGCTCGAGGAGGAGAACGTCGCCATCACCCCGGGTATCGATTTCGCCCTCTCGGGCGGTGAGCATCACGTGCGCATCGCCTTCACCACCAGCATCGAGCGCCTGGAGGAGGCGGTGGGCCGGCTCGAACGCTTCCTGGCAAGGCGCTAGACGGCATGGACTATCCCGAGCTGGTGGGCGGAACCCTGCTGCGCCGCTACAAGCGCTTTCTCGCCGACGTGCGCCTCGACGACGGTCGCGAGGTGGTGGCGCACTGCCCCAACACCGGGTCCATGCGAGCGGTGAACGTGCCGGGTTGTCGTGTCTGGCTCTCGCCCAGCGACAACCCGGCGCGCAAGCTGGCCTGGACCTGGGAGCTGATCGAGCTGCCCCAGTCCGACGGCACCATGGCGACCGCCTCGGTGCATACCGGGCGGACCAACCGCATCGTCGAGGAGGCCCTGCGCGAGGGGCGGGTGCCCGGGCTCGCCGGCTACGCCGACCTGAAGCGCGAGGCAAGGGTGGTGCTGGAGTGTCAGCTCTCGGCGCGGCTGGACTTCCGCCTGGACGACCCCGAGCGCGGTACCGCCTTCGTGGAGGTCAAGCAGGTGACCCTGAAGGAACACGACGGCCACGGCTATTTCCCCGATGCGGTGAGCGAGCGGGGGCGCAGGCACCTCGAGGTGCTGGCCGGGCTGGTCGCACGGGGGCAGCGTGCCGTGCTGCTGTTCTGCGTGGCCCACGAGGGAATCCCCGACGTGGCCCCGGCGGACCATCTGGATCCGGCCTATGCGGCGACGCTGCGCGAGGTGGCCGCCCGGGGGGTGGAGGTGCTGGCCTGCGGCTGCAAGGTCACTCGCCGCGCAGGCGTGCCGGTGGCGATCCACCTGGACCGTCAGCTTCCGGTGTCACTCGAGCGCCGGGTGGGAGTCGCCCTGGGCATCGACTGAAGCGGGGTCGACCCGCGGGGGGCGGCCAGCCTCGTGCGTGTCATCCGTTCAGGCCGGGACACACTCCGGCAGGGCCCGGGCAATGCGCTCCAGGGCGTCGCGCCCCCTGGCGTCGCCGGCGTGTCGTTCCCACCATTGACGGTGGACGCTGCGGACCCTTACCGTGACCTCCGAGAGGCCCAGTACCTGCGCCATCGCGAGCCGATGCAGGCCCTTGTTGGTCTTGATGATCCCGCCGTGGCGGTCGATCGTCACCCCCAGTCTGTCCTTGCCCTCGTGCCTGTCGAAACCGAAACAGGCCATGTTCTCCATGTACAGCAGGTAGAGCCGCAGGTACTCGAGGATGCGCTCGCGGCTGTCCAGCAGCATTCCCTTGTGATGGGAGCGCAATGGACGCTCCTGTTCCAGCTGCTGTTCGAGCTGCCGGCAGGTCTCGCTGCGGCTCGGGTCGAGCCGATGGGACCAGAGGTCCCGAATGAAGCGAGTGCGGCCGCTGTCGGCCAGGTACTGGCAGGGCAGGTCCCAGTCCCCGGACCACAGGAACAGGTTCGAGGCCTTGCGGCGTTCCACGCGGTCGGGGAAGGCGGCCGGATAGCTGAGGCAGCGAACCAGTTGCCCGGGATTCACCGCGAGATCCAGGCGCTCCCCCAGGGCGGCCTCGATACTGCGCCGCGGCAACCCCTGGGCCTCCAGCCAGCGGCTGCCGGCACGCTGGGCGAGCCAGCGACGGAACAGCCACTCTTCCAGGGGGCGTCCCAGGCCATGTTGAAAGGACATCTTGGTCCGATAGGCGAGCCGGGAGGTCAGCATCTTCCGGCGTAACCGGACATCGTAGAGGGGAGGGTGTACCCGTTCCCCGGTGGGGGTCCTCGGTAACCGGGGGGCCGCCAGCTGTGCCGACAGCGACTCGGTCAGGCGGCCGTCCAGTGACGGCCCGGGGGGGCGCGGCTCCAGCTCGCGGGAGCGGGACCAGAGTGCCTGGCCCTGCAGCCTGGCCGGCACCTGCCGTGCGGCCGTGGGCTGGCCCTTGCCCAGGGCCTCGAGCTGGTTGTGCAGCCGGCTGCCGAGGATGGCGAAGAGCCAGGGGCCGGGGGGCGTGCCATCGGAGCGGAAGCGCCTGGCATTGAGCCAGGCCAGCAGGAGGGTGTCGTGCACCACATCCTCGGACTGGCGGGCGTCATCCAGAAAGGAGTCGGCGGTGGCCAGCATCGAGGGAGCGATGTCCTGTCGCAGCCGGTGAAAGCCGGCGGAGTCCTGATCACGGCACGCGTCCAACGCCAGCTCCAGGGGGGCCGGATTCGCCGGCATGGGACCACTCATTCGAAGGGTTACCTGTCGATGTAGAAGCGCTGGATGAAGCTGACAGCCGCCGGCTCCCGATTGCGGTCGTAGCGCACCTCGAGGTCGAAGCGCATGGGGGCGTCGTCGTGGATGCGGAAGACCGCGATCTGCGACACGCTGTCCCCGCTGCGCAGGGTACGGAAGGCGAGGGGTTCGCCGTCCGTGCCCCCCAGCTCGGCGACACGGCCGTTGACGGTGGCCGGCACGACCCGAGTCGTGCCGTCCTCGAGCTCCTCGACCACGCTGACATTGAGCAGCGCCATGACCTGGCTGCGCTGGATGCGGTGCTCGTCGGCCACGTCCCGGGGCAGGAAGCTGGTGTTCACCGCACTGTAGTGGATCTGGAAATTGCCGACCTGTTCGAATTGCTGGGCCTGCAGAGGCAGGGCCAGCAGCAGCATGCCGCCCAGGGCCAGGCCGGTCAGGAAGTGTCTGATCATGGTGTGTCTCCCCGTCTTGCGCTGCGGCTTGCAGGGCCTTGCCTGCCGGGTCAGTCGTCCCGGCGGCTAACCCGGAAGATGGCGATCTCGCCGAAGAGGTTGGGCCACCAGCGCGAGGTCCAGTGGCCCTCGTGGTCGCCGATGCCCACCGCCCGGTCGACGATGATCAGACCCTTGTCGCGGCAGAGTTGTTCAAAGTCGTTGAAGGTCGACAGGTGGATGTTGGGCGTGTCGTACCAGGCATGGGGCAGCGACTTGGAGACCGGCATGTAGCCCTTGAAGCCGAGATAGGCGCGGTGCCGCCAGTAGGCGAAGTTGGGAAAGGTGATGATCGCCTCGCCGGCGACGCGCAGCATCTCGTCGAGCATGCGGTCGGGGCGGCGCAGGGCCTGCAGCGCCTGGGTCATGACCACCAGGTCGCAGGCGTCGTCCTCGAAGTTGGCCAGCCCCTCGTCGAGGTTCTGCTCGATCACGTTGACGCCCCTGCCGATGCAGGCGGTGATGCCGTCGGGATCGATCTCCAGGCCGTAGCCGGTGACGTTCTTGTCCCGGGCCAGTGCCGCCAGCAGGGTGCCATCACCGCAGGCCAGGTCGAGGATGTGGGACCCTTCCGGCACCCAGTCATGGATCAGCTTGAAGTCGGCGCGCATCATGGGCGCTCCTCCTGGCCGAGGTCCCGGGCGACTCGGGACATGAAGGCGGCGAACACGGCCTGGTAACGGGGCTCGGGCATCAGGAAGGCGTCGTGGCCGTGGGGCGAGTCGATGTTGGCATAGCTGACCGGCTTGCCGGCCCTGATCAGTGCGTTGACCAGCTCGCGGGAGCGTGACGGCGGGAAGCGCCAGTCGGTGGTGAAGCTGACCACGAGAAAGGGGCAGGCCGCCGGTGCCAGGGCCCGGGCAAGGTCGCCGCCGTGGACCGCGGCCGGGTCGAAGTAGTCCAGTGCCTTGGTCATCAGCAGGTAGGTGTTGGCATCGAAGGAGGTGGAGAAGGTGTCGCCCTGATAGCGCAGGTAGGACTCCACCTGGAACTCCACGTCGTAGCCGAAGTTGATGTCGTCCGTGCGCAGGTCGCGTCCGAACTTGCTGCCCATGGCGTCTTCCGACAGGTAGGTGATGTGTCCCACCATGCGGGCCAGCTTGAGGCCGCGTCGGGGTACCTTGCCGTGCTCGGCGTACCAGCCGTCATGGAAGTCGGGGTCGGAGCGGATCGCCTGGCGCGCCACCTCGTTGAAGGCGATGTTCTGGGCCGACAGCTTCGGCGTGGCCGCGATGACCGCGGCATTACCCACCCGCTCGGGGTAGGAAAGGGTCCACTGGACCACCTGCATGCCGCCGAGGCTGCCGCCGATCACGGCGGCGAAGCGCTCGATGCCGAGCCGATCGGCCAGCCGCGCCTGGCTGTGCACCCAGTCGCCCACGGTCATCATGGGGAAGTCCGGCCCCCACTGGCGCCCGGTCTCGGGGTTCACGCTGTTGGGGCCGGTGCTGCCGTGGCAGCCGCCCAGGTTGTTCAGCGAGACCACGAAGAAACGCTCGGTGTCGATGGACTTGCCGGGTCCGATATGGGTGTCCCACCACCCTGGCTTGCGCTCGTCGAGGTCATGGAAGCCTGCGGCATGGTGGTGCCCGGAGAGGGCGTGACAGATCAGCACCGCATTGGAACGTGCGGCGTTGAGCGTGCCATAGGTCTCGTAGACGAGGTCGTAGGCCGGCAGCGTCTTGCCGCAGGCCAGGGCCAGGGGGTCGTCGAAGTGCGCCGTCTGTGGCGTCACCAGGCCGACCGAGTCGCGGGGAAGCTCGGGCATCAGTCGTTCGGTGTCCAGTCGTTGTCGTGGAGCCTGTTCTTGTGTGGGGCTGGCTCAGAGGCCGACCAGGGCGCCGGAGATGCCGGCGGCTCGGGTCAGGGAGCCCACCACGATACCATCGATGATGCTGATGGCGATGAAGGCCACGATGGGCGAGAGGTCGATCATGCCCAGCGGCGGGATCACCTTGCGCAACGGCGCCATGATCGGCTCGACCAGCTGCATCACCAGCAGCGCGCCGGGGTGGCTGGCGTTGGGCGCTACCCAGCTGAGGATGATCATCACGATCAGCGCGAAGAAGTAGATCTTGAGGATGGCGTTGGCCAGTGCCGCGACCGACCCGATGGCCACGCCGGCCAGCGGCGGCATGCCGAAGCCGGCCACCTGGAGGATGACGATGATGCTCACCGCCTTGATCACGAAGCCGGCCGCCAGGGTCGCCAGGTCGAAGCGGTTCATCACCGGCCCCAGGAAACCCTGGAAGGGGCGGACCACCGGCTGGGTGATCTTGACCACCGACTGGCTGATGGGGTTGTAGTAGTCGGCCCTGGATGCCTGCAGCAGGAAGCGCAGCATCAGCAGGAACAGGTAGATGTTGATGAGGGTGTTGACCAGCAGCAGGCCGGCACTTCCCAGTTGACTGCCCATCAGGGCTCCTCCTTGTTCGTGAAAGCTTGCCGGGTTAACGCTCGCCGAGCTCGTCGGACATCTCGCGGGCACGGGAGGCGCAGGCGTCCAGTGCTTCACGCATGATGCGGCGCAGGTTCGCGCCCTCCAGGTGCTCGATGGCGCGTTCGGTGGTGCCGCCGGGGGACATCACGTTGCGCTTGAGCTCGGCCGGGGTCTTGTCGCTCTGCTGGGCCATCTTCGCTGCCCCCAGCGCCGTCTGCATCGCCAGGCGGCGGGCGGTCTCGGCGGGCAGCCCGAGCGATACGCCGGCCTCCTCCATGGCCTCGAGCATCAGGAAGAAATAGGCCGGACCACTGCCCGAGACGGCGGTCACGGCATCCAGCAGGGCCTCCTCCTCGACCCACTCGACCAGACCCACTGCCTCCAGCAGCTCGGTGGCAACCCGGCGCTGCTCCTTGCTGACCCTGTCGTTGGCGAAGAGCCCGGCGGCACCGGCACCGACCAGCGAGGGCGTGTTGGGCATGCAGCGTACCACCGCCAGGTCGCCGCCCAGCCAGCGCTCGAGCGACTCGGCATCGAGGCCGGCGGCCACCGAGATGACCAGCGGACGGCGGCGCTGTACCACGTCACGCAAGCCCTCGCAGACTTCACGCATCACCTGGGGCTTCACGGCCAGCACGACCACGTCGGCCTGGCTGACGGCGGCGGCGTTGTCCGTGCTGGTGTGGATGCCGTAGCGTTCGTGCACCGGGGCCAGGAAGGCATCACTCGGCGAGGTGGCAGTGATGGCGGCAGGCGGGAAGCCGTTATCGATCATGCCGCCGATGATGGCGCTGGCCATGTTGCCGGCGCCGATGAAGGTGATTCTGCTGGCCATGCGTTGTGTCCTGTGTCGGTCGACGAATGTTCGGCCGGCTGGCGCTGCCGGCATCGGTGTTGTCGTTACTGTCGTGCTGTCCGCTCGCCGAAGATGGCGGTGCCGAGCCGCACCAGGGTGGCGCCTTCCAGTACGGCGGCCTCGAGGTCGGCGGTCATGCCCATCGACAGGGTATCCAGTGGCGCTTCGGGGAAGCGGACCCGCAGCGCTTCCAGTGCCCGGCGCAGCCTGGCGAAGGGCTCGCGCTGGGCCTCGATCTCCTCGGCAGGGGCGGGGATCGCCATCAGCCCGCGAAGGCGCAGGGCCGGCATCGCCAGCACCGACTCGGCCAGGGCCGGGAGCTCGTCGAGGGTGACACCGGACTTGCTGGGCTCCCCGCTGATGTTGACCTGCAGGCAGACATTGAGCGGCTCGAGTCCCTCGGGGCGTTGATCGTTCAGACGCCGAGCGATCCTGTCCCGGTCTACGCTGTGCACCCAGGCAAAGTGTTCGGCCACGGCTCGCGTCTTGTTGGATTGCAAAGGGCCGATGAAATGCCAGACGATGTCGTGGAGGTCCGCGAGTTCGGCCTGCTTGTCGAGGGCTTCCTGGACATAGTTCTCGCCGAAGTCACGCTGGCCGAGATGCCAGGCCTCGCGGATCATCGCCGCCGGCTTGGTCTTGCTCACGGCGAGCAGGCGGGCATCCGTCGCCGGCCGCCCGGCAGCACGCAGCGCCTCGGCGAGGCGGGTGCGGGCGGTGGCAAGCGACTCGGAAAGTACCAAATCCTTCATCACGAAAGGTCTGTCATACTGGTCATAACTGAAGGGAACCTTATCCCGGGAGCAGGGGAAACGCATGGATATTACCGAACTGCTGGCGTTCTCGGCAAAGCAGAACGCTTCAGACCTCCATCTGTCGGCAGGCTTGCCGCCGATGATACGCGTCGACGGCGACATCCGCCGGCTCAATGTGCCGGCCATGGAGGATCGCGAGGTCCGCAAGCTGATCTACGACATCATGGCGGATCGGCAGCGCCGAGACTACGAGGAGTTCTTCGAAACCGACTTCTCGTTCGAGGTCCCGGGCGTCTCGCGCTTCCGTGTCAACGTCTTCAACCAGGCCCGCGGGGCCGGCGCGGTATTCCGTACCATTCCCTCCGACGTGCTCACCCTGGAGGATCTGGGGATGGGCGACGTCTTCCGCCGCCTGTCCATGCTGCCCCGCGGCCTGGTGCTGGTGACCGGCCCGACCGGCTCGGGCAAGAGCACCACGCTCGCCGCGATGATCGACTATATCAACGACAATCGTTACGAGCATATCCTGACCATCGAGGATCCGGTGGAATTCGTCCATCGCAGCAAGCGCTGCCTGGTCAACCAGCGTGAGGTGCACCGTGACACCCATGGCTTCGCCCCGGCCCTGCGCAGCGCCCTGCGCGAGGACCCGGACATCATCCTGGTCGGCGAGATGCGTGACCTGGAGACCATCCGCCTGGCGTTGACCGCGGCGGAGACCGGTCACCTGGTCTTCGGCACCCTGCACACCACCTCGGCGGCCAAGACCATCGACCGCATCATCGATGTCTTTCCCGGCGACGAGAAGTCCATGGTGCGCTCGATGCTCTCCGAGTCGCTCCAGGCGGTGATCTCCCAGGCCCTGCTCAAGCGCCAGGGGGGTGGCCGGGTGGCCGCCCACGAGATCCTCATCGCCACGGCGGCGGTGCGCAACCTGATCCGGGAGGACAAGGTCGCGCAGATCTACTCCGCCATCCAGACCGGCGGCAACCTGGGCATGCAGACCCTGGATGCCTCGCTGGCCAGGCTGGTGGCCGACAATGTGGTGGCTCGCGACGAGGCCCAGACCAAGGCCAAGAGCGTGCTGTCGAGCTGAGCACGAGACACGATAGGAGCAGGGACATGACAGCATTGGAGTGGCTCCACCAGCTACTGGACATCATGGCGCAGAAGGAGGCGTCGGATCTGCTGATCTCGGTGAATGCCCCGCCGACCTTGAAGATGGCGGGCCAGCTCACGCCCCTGGGGGATCAGGCGCTGAGCGTCGAGCAGGTCAACGAGCTGGTCAATGCCTCGGTACCCGAGGGGCTGCGCGAGCGTTTCCAGACCGAGCGTGAAGCCAACTTCGCCCTGAGTCTCAAGGGGCGTGGACGTTTCCGTGTCAGTGCCTTCCAGCAGCGCAACCAGCTGGCCATGGTGGTTCGCCGCATCGCCTTCGATATTCCCCATCTGGAGGAGCTGTCGCTGCCTTCGGTACTGGGCGAGCTGGCCAACATCAAGCGCGGCCTGGTGTTCGTGGTCGGCGGTACCGGTACCGGCAAGTCGACCACCCTGGCGTCGATGATCCAGCAGCGCAACGAGACCCTGGGCGGGCACATCATCAGCGTCGAGGACCCCATCGAGTACGTGCATCCGCACAAGAAGGCGATCATCAACCAGCGTGAGGTGGGGATCGACACCGAATCCTTCGAGGTGGCACTGAAGAATACCCTGCGCCAGGCGCCGGACGTGATCCTGATCGGTGAGGTCCGGACCCGGGAGACCATGGAGCATGCGCTGACCTTTGCCGAGACCGGCCACCTCTGCCTCGCCACGCTGCACGCCAACAACGCCAACCAGGCACTGGATCGCATCATCCACTTCTTCCCCCACGAACGGCATGAGCAGATCTGGCTCGACCTGTCGCTCAACCTGCACGCCATCGTGGCGCAGCAGCTGCTGCCGACGGTGGACGGTGGCCGGTGCCCGGCCATCGAGATAATGCTCAAGTCGCCGCTGATCGGCGACCTGGTGCGCAAGGGAGCGGTCAGCGAGATCAAGAACGTCATGTCGCGTTCGCGGGATCTGGGCATGCAGACCTTCGACCAGGCGCTCTATGACCTCTTCAAGGCGGGAAAGATCACCGAGGAGGTGGCGCTGGTGCATGCCGACTCGGCCAACGATCTGCGCATGATGATCAAGTATGGCGACGAACGCAGCGAGGGGCTCTCCCAGGCCAAGGAGGCGGCCTCGCACCTGACGCTGCGCGGCGAGGACGACTTCTAGCGGACGTCGGTCAGGGGGCGAAGATGCCGCCCAGCACGCGGTGGCTCGGGGCCCCGGTGACCGAGGGCAGGTTGCCGGGCAGGCCCGCGAGCCTGCGCCAGGCCAGCCAGGCGAAGGCCCCGGCCTCCAGCCAGTCGGCTGGCCAGCCCCAGTCTGCGCTGGCGACCAGCGGTGTCTCGGGGAGCTGGCGCGCCAGGCGCGCCAGCAGGTCAGGGTTGTGAGCGCCACCGCCGCAGGGAATCAGGGCGACGGCAGTGGGGGCCGCCAGCTTCTCCCTGGCGATCCCGATACCAAGGGCAACGCTCGTCGCTGTCAGCTCGGCCAGTGTGGCCTGCACGTCCTCCGGCGACTCCTTCCCCGTCAGCCTTGCCTCCAGCCAGGCCAGGTGGAAGAGCTCGCGGCCGGTGCTGCGCGGCGGCGGCTGGTGGAAGAACGGCTCCGCCAGCAGGCGCTCGAGCAGGGCGTCGTCCACCCGACCCGACGCTGCCCACTCCCCTCCGGCGTCGAAGCGCCCGCCGCGGTGGCGGGCATGCCATGCGTCCAGCAGCGCATTGGCCGGGCCGGTGTCGAAGCCGAGCGGCGCCCGCTCGTCCTCCGTCGGTGGCAGCAGCGTCAGGTTGGCGAAGCCCCCCAGGTTGAGTACCAGGCGCCATTCGCCGGGGGCTCGGAACAGTGCCTCATGGAAGGCGGGTGCCAGGGGCGCGGCCTGGCCCCCTGCGGCCAGGTCGCGGCGGCGGAAATCGGCCACCACCGTGCAGCCTGTGAGTTCGGCGAGGAGACTCGGGTTGTCGAGTTGCAGGGTGTAGGCGGGGCCTCCGTCATGGCCCCGGGGGGCATGCTCGATGGTCTGGCCATGGCTGCCGATGGCCGAGATGGCCGTCCGCTCGGCTCCGCTCGAGGCGATCAGTGCCTCGACGGCAGCGGCCTGCAGGCGGCAGAAGGCATCCTCGGCGGCTGCCAGTTCGGCGAAGCTCACCCGGTCGGCATGGCATAGCCGCCACAGCCGGTCGCGCAGCGTCTCGGGCATCGGCGTGTCATGGGTGGCGACCAGGCGTGGTGCGCCGCCCTTCCGGATCTCGATCAGGGCGGCGTCGATGCCGTCGAGGCTGGTGCCTGACATCAGGCCGATGAAGAGGGTCATGGGGACTCCCGGGCGGGCTCAACCGTGGATGGCCGGACATGTTAACATCCTCGACCATTCGAACACCGAGTGCCCGCGGGGTCGCGGGCCGCCTGCTGAGTGGAGAGGAGACAATGACCGATGTTGCTGGCGCCCTGGCGCTGCTGAAGCGCGGCACCCACGAGATCCTGCTGGAGGAGGAGCTGGTCAGGAAGCTGGCGTCCGGGCGCAAGCTGCGCATCAAGGCGGGTTTCGATCCGACGGCCCCCGATCTTCATCTGGGGCACAGCGTCCTGCTGACCAAGATGCGCCAGTTCCAGGACCTGGGCCACGAGGTCATCTTCCTGATCGGCGACTTTACCGGCCGCATCGGCGATCCCACCGGCAAGAACGTGACGCGCAAGCCGCTCACCGAAGAGGAGGTCAAGGCCAACGCCCAGACCTACAAGGATCAGGTGTTCAAGATCCTGGATCCCGAGAAGACCGAGGTGCGCTTCAATGCCGAGTGGTTCTCCTCCATGAGCGCCGCCGACATGATCGAGCTGGCCGGCCAGAGCACCGTGGCGCGCATGCTCGAGCGGGACGACTTCGACAAGCGCTACAAGTCCGGCCAGCCGATCTCCATCCACGAGTTTCTCTACCCGCTGGTGCAGGGCTACGATTCGGTGGCCCTGAAGGCCGACATCGAACTGGGCGGCACCGACCAGAAGTTCAACCTGCTGATGGGGCGCGAGATCCAGAAGCACTTCGGCATGGAACCCCAGGTGGTGATCACCATGCCGCTGCTGGAAGGTCTCGACGGCGTGCAGAAGATGTCCAAGTCGCTGGGCAACTATGTCGGCGTCGACGAGGCGCCGGGGGCCATGTTCAACAAGCTGGTTTCCATGCCCGACAGCCTGATGTGGCGTTACTTCGAGCTGCTCTCGCTCAAGCCCAATGAGGAGATCGCGGCGCTCAAGCGCGATGCCGCGAAGGGTGCCAACCCCCGCGACATCAAGATGATCCTGGCGCGTGAACTGATCGGTCGTTATCACGGCGAGGAAGCCGCCGCGAATGCCCACAGGTCCGCGGGCAACCGGCTTGCCGAGGGTGAACTGCCGGAGGATCTGCCCGAGCTCGAGGTCGACTTCGAGGGGGCCGCCCAGGCGCCCATCGCCGCTGTGCTCAATCGCTCGGGGCTGGCCCTCAATAGTGCCCAGGCCAAGGACATGCTCGGCAACGGGCGGGTCAAGGTGGATGGCGAGGTGGTCGAGCGCGACCATATGCTCGAGACCGGCAAGTGCTATGTCATCCAGGCCGGCAAGAAGCGCTATGCCCGGGTGACACTCAACAAGTAGTGGGGCGACAGCCCGACGGCGGGTTCGACGCCCTTCCAGGGGCGGGCGCTGCTGCCTGGTCCGCGGTGCTCCGTTGCGGCGCGCTCATCCATCCACAGCCCCTCTGCCGAGAGGGGCTGTGGATATCCTGGTTGCGGTCTCTTCGCCTTCCCTGTGATGCGTCCGAAACTTTTCTCCACGC
>NZ_JBMHFZ010000022.1:0-79208 GCF_049166755.1 Halomonas terrestris
TCGCCTTGTCATCGGCGTTGTCGAGGGTCTGGGGCGCGAGTTGCATCTGATAGTCGGCGGACATGGTGTGTGCCTCCTTCGTGGTCGTGTGTACTGCCATTGGGCCATTTATGGACTTATCGGTCCATAAATGGCGAGAAAAAGGGATCGTTCAGCGTCGCAGGCCGTCCAGGAGCAGCTCTACCGCCTGCTCGGCCTGCCCGGCATCTGCCCCGCTCTTCAACAGGGTCCTGAGCCCGGCCATGCTCATCGTCAGGTAGCTGGCCAGGGCTGCTGCATCCCGTTCCGGGGCGATGTCTCCCTCCGCCTGGGCCCGCGTCACAGCCTGCTGGAACAGGGCCGTGATGGCGGCAATGCTCTGGCGGGCATGCTGCGAGGGCAGGCCATTATGTTGGCCGAGTTCGCTGGCGGAGTTGAAGATCAGGCACCCCAAGGCAGCGCGGTCGCTGCCCGCTTCCTGTGCCGTCTCGCGAAACAGCGTCTCGAGAAAGGCCATGGCCGAGGGGGCGGCCTCGAGGCGGCGTACCAGACGTCCCAGCAGGGACTCGCGATAGCGCCTCAGGGCCTCGAGGAACAGCTGTTCCTTGTTGCCGAAGGCCTGATAGAGACTGCTGCGCGAGAGATGCATGGCCTCGAGCAGGTCCCGGGTCGAGGCGCTCTCGTAGCCTCGCGCCCAGAAGACCTGCATGGCGGCGTTGGCAGCCTCGTCCGGGCTGTATGAGATGGGGCGTCCTCGTGTCATGTCGACCAATTTAGTATCGATCGTTCCATAATTCAAGTCGCGACAGATCGGGTTCCGCTTGCTATCGCTGTAAGGAGCGTGTCGCGGCGTCGACAGAGCAACGTTGGCGAGATGGTTCGGCGAGCGGCTCTCGCCGCTAGACGCCGAGGCGGCGAGTTGGCTGCCGCGACTAGCGGTACTGCGTGAGTCAGGCGGCTATGCCCTGGCCACCGATGACCAACTGCTGGCATCGCGGCTGACGCTGGCACAACTGGGCCCGGTATTGACGGCGCACCTGGTTCGCCAGGCCGCGATGCCCGGCCGACCGGTGGTCAACGCGGCCCTGCTGCTGAGGTCAGGGCCAGGGGCGCCGGATACCGCGTCGCTGGCCGAATGGCTGGTCACCCGGATAGACATCGCCCCTTCGGTCAACCCTCCCGCCATGGCGAGGGGGTAACAGGGGCATGAGCAACCGGTGATGCCCCCGGCATCGCCGTTGAAGAAGCCGGCCACGGGCCGGCGTCACGGCAAGACGACATGCCTGGCATGTCGCCCACCCTGTATCAAGGAGGTCATGATCATGACACTGCAAGATGAGAAGCGCCGTAGCCTGCTGAGTCGCCTCAGCCGTCAGCTGGGTTACACGGCACCGGCACTCGCCCTGGTCGCCAGCGGAGTGGCCTTCCAGGCCGTGGCCGGCGAGACGTCCCCCGAGCTGAGCTATACCAATGGCCAGGAGGCTCCCTTGATGCTTGCCGAGGCCCACGCCGAGGGTGGCGCCGAGGGTGGCGCCGAGGGTGGCGCCGAGGGTGGCGCCGAGGGTGGCGCCGAGGGTGGCGCCGAGGCCGAAGGTGAGGCCGAGGGTGAGGCCGAGGGCGAAGGTGAGGCAGAAGGCGAGGGGTGAGCCCTTCCTTCCCCATCAGCGGGAGACCAGGTCCGTCACCACGGTGGCGGCCTGGCTTCTTCCCTCTGCTGCTTCAGGCGATCCCCCTGACGTAACCCACAGTGGAACCCACAGGACATCCGTCATGACATCACGTCTCTCCCGGCCGTCTCCCGACACCGCGCGTCTCGTCGAGGAGAACCTGCTGACCCTTGCCCAGCTTAGAAGCCTGGTCGCGGGCCTTGCCCCCGAGCGCTACCGGCAGGCATTCGGCGAGTACGGGCGCCACACCCTGGGCAAGCATGTGCGTCACATCATCGATCATTACGATGCCCTCCTCGACGGCCTCGATCGAGGAGAGGAGGTCATCGACTACGAACAGCGCCGACGCGACGAGGCCCTCGAGCAATGGCCGCAGCAGGCCGCAAGCCATCTGGCCGGCATCGAATCAAGGTTGTCGGCGCCGGACTGTGAGCCGTGGTCGGCCGCGCTGACCCTGGCCTATCCCCTGGACGACGAGAGGCTCTCCCTGGCGTCGAGCCTCAACCGAGAGCTTGCCTTCCTGACCAGCCACAGCATTCACCACATGGCGATCATTGCCCTCTTGGCCGAACAGTCGGGTATCCACCTGCCCGAGTCGTTCGGGGTGCATCCCTCCACTCTTCGGCACTGGCAGCGGGCACCCGAGGAGCAGGCGCCACTCTCGCGGAGGAGTGCCTGATGAAGCGCATGATACTGGCGAGCTGGCTGCTGGTGCTGATCGTGGCGGCCCCCGTGAGCGCCGAACCCCGTTGGCCCGACCAGGGCTGGCAGGTCATGCCCACCTCGTTTGGCTACGATGAACTGCTTGAGGACCTGCGGGAGGCGGTCGAGGCCGAGGGCATGTTCGTGGTCACCGAGGCGGGGCCCACCGAGGCCGCCGCGAACCGCGGGGTCACCATCCCCGGCAACCGGGTCGTCGGCGTGTTTCGCAACGACTATGCGGTTCAGATCCTGAGACTGAGCGTCCCGGCGATGATCGAGGCCCCCATGCGCTTCTATGTCACCGAAAATGATGATGGCAGCGCCACCCTCTCCTGGAAGACGCCGTCGCATCTGCTCGAGCCCTACGTGGACGCGGCCGGCGAGGAACTGGAAACGGTGGGCCGCGAGCTCGACACCCTGTTCGCTGCCATTGCCAAGCGTGCCACCGAGGAGTCGGAGTAGCCCCGGACACGCCTAACCGGCTCATTCGGAGGCCCACATGTCTCGCGAATCCGCGGTTCAGCACCCGCTCCCCTCCCGGGAGGCGACGCTGATCGAGGCGCTGCTGATGATGATGGCAGTGGTGCCGGTCATGCTTTCCGCCTACGTCAGCCTGGCGACCGGTGATGGACAATGGTTCCAGCGTTCCGGCGCCTTGATGGTGCTGTTCTCCATCGGCGTCGAGTACCACCGCAAGCATCTGTTGCGCTGTCTCGAGTTGGGTACCCATTCATGGCTGACCGCCTCCAGCCGCCCGGCCAGGCTGGTCTCGTACTTCTGGCGCGCCGTTCCCTTCATCTGCTACCTCTCCATCGTGGTCGGCACCCTGATCTGGAGCTATGGCGACCTGCTGTTTGCCTGGTAGGTCCGGCATCCTGTTGTAAGGACATGCCTACCTCCAAGACCAAGAATCTGCGGTGCATTGATAACCCATGTTGGACGCACCGAACCCACCCGAGAATGTCGAGGAGAAGAGATGAGCAAGACGCTAAGCCTGCTGTTGTTACGGGTATCGCTGGGCGGGTTGTTGCTGGTGTGGGGGGTCAACAAGATCGTCAATACCGACCACAGCCAGGCCATTGCCGACAACTTCTATTTCGGATTTCTCTCGACCGAGGTCCTGCTGCCACTGGCGGGTGTCGGCCAGATGCTGGTCGGCCTGCTGGTGGTCATCGGCCTGGCACGCCGCTGGACCTACCCGCTGCAGCTGCTACTGAACGGTGCGTCGCTGGTGGCCGTCAGTGCCTCGGTCATTGATCCTTGGGGATGGTACCTGGAGGGTACCAATGCCTTGTTCTACCCCTCCTTGATCATCTTCGCCGCGAGTCTTGCCGTGATGGCCTTCCGGGAAGAGGACCGGCTCTCCCTGGATGCCGCCAGACAACGCCCTGGCCCGGTCAGCTGGGAAGCACGTCGTCGCTGTAGCTGATGAGTGGCGATACCCGGCCACCGGTCGGGTATCGCCGTCCGGGTTCAAGGACAGTCGGGCGGTTCGGAACTCGCGGAAAATGCCAGATGCGTGAACCAGGCCGTGGCATCCACCCCGGCATTGTCACCGTCGCTCATCAGGGCAAGGCCATCGATGTGGTCCGGTCGGGTCCCGAAGAGTCGCTGATAGTCCTCGCGGACATCCCGAACTTCCGCCACCCATTCGCCTACGCGGGCCTCGCCACTCTGCAGGGCCAGCAACTGGGCGCGTGAGGTAAAGGCATTGGGCCAGTCCGACCCTGCCGGCTGGCTCGAGGCCCACACGTAGTTCACCGACTCGACCTGCCAGGGCAGCAACCCCGTCTTGCGGGCCACATAGACCCTGGCCGGGTAATCGTCACCCGACTTTCGTGTCTCGTCGAGCCCCTCATGTATGCCTGATACCTGCCAGCACCAATGCAGGTAGGGCGTCTTGCCAAGGTCGATCTGGCGTTCCAGGTATTTCGCCGAGGCCTGTTGCCGGGCGCTGGCCTGGAGGAGCCGCATGCCATCCCGTTCGATGACCCGGTACTGGGTCTCGCCCTCGAAATTTCGTGTCGGCCAGGCGTGAATATCATCCGGCGAGAACGCCAGGTCATCTGCTGCGATGACTGGTCCTGCGACCAGTGTCGTCAACGTTAGCAGGCCGAAGAGGGAAAAGGGTCTGGTCATGGGGAAATAACTCCCTTTATATCAAGCGCCCTGGGTAGGGTCGGTGGTGTCTCTAATATCTTATGACGTCATCACATCAACAGGGTTTCGGCATGTAATGAAGATAAGCGGGGTTTTGTCGTGATAGAGCTGGATCCATCTCCTCGTTACTTCATTAAGTGATAAGGTTCTTCCAATTTTCTTTCATTGATATCGTCTCTTTTTTTGGATGTGTCGTAAGGATAGTGACTTCCAATACACCAAGTATCAAGACCTGATTAAAGGTCTTTTACTAGCCGAGAGTCACGAGGTGTAGCCATGAAAATTCGAGTCATAACGTTGGCCATGATGGCCCTGATGCTGAGTGCCGGCCCCCTGATGGCGATGGATTCCGAGTATCTGGAGAAGCGTCGTCAGGCGTTGAAGGAGAGAAGTGGAAGCGTGTCCATTCAGGAGGAGAACTCCATTGACCAGCGGCGCAGCAGGGATGTGAGTCAGCGTGGAGAAGGGCAGCTTCGGCGGGGTGATGACGAATGGCAGCAGACGCGAGAAGCCCTGCGCTACTGGTGGAACTGATCCCCCTACCCTGGAGCGACTGAACCCGGACCTGATCTCTCAGGCCCGGGTTTCTTGCCTTGTGCGTGGGTCTTGCCCATCCTGACAGGGCATTTGCTGGAAGTGAGGAGGTTCCATGGGCAAGACGCTGATCTGGACGGCCATGGCCATGTTCGTGGCCATGCCGCTGGTGGTGCAGGCGGAAGAGCACGGGGTGAGGCACCTGCAGTCGAGCGACGATATCGATCGCGTCGAGGAGCGGCTTCGTGCCGCCCTCGAGGACAAGGGGCTGACCCTGATGACCGTTGTCGATCACACCGCCAATGCGGAGGGCGTGGGGCTCTCGTTGCCGGCGACCCGTACCTTCATCTTCGGCAATCCGCAGGTAGGTACGCCGATGATGCAGTGCCAGGGGAGCATGGCGCTGGACCTGCCCCAGAAGATGGTGGTGCGGGAGACGGACGAAGGCGTCAGGCTGGAGTGGAATTCGCCACACTACCTGGCCGAGCGCCACTCCCTGGAGGAATGCGACCTGCCTCTGGACAAGGTCGCCGGTG
Source organism: Halomonas terrestris (assembly GCF_049166755.1). NCBI lineage: Bacteria > Pseudomonadati > Pseudomonadota > Gammaproteobacteria > Oceanospirillales > Halomonadaceae > Halomonas > Halomonas terrestris. The sequence goes on from NZ_JBMHFZ010000022.1 coordinate 5,579, forward strand.
TGCTGGAGGGCGTGGCAAACGCTGCCGCAGGCCAGTGAAGTCAAGGCTATGAAGGAGTGACGGGCCTTCAGTGCCCGTCATCGTCCTGCTCGGAGTCATGCTCCGGGCCGAATCGCCTGCCGGCCTCATGAAGCAGCGTGAACTGTCTGTCGCATTCTCGGCAGGCGCCGCACATGGAAAGGTGTAGCCTCAGGGAAACCCGTTCCTGGAAGGTGAGAGGGCGGTCCTGCTTGAGGGACATCAGGCGGGTCGCTTCCTTGCACATCATCATGCCGATTCCTCCTCAAGCCAGCCATTCTCGATGCAGGCCCTGAGTCGCAGCCGGGCGCGATGCAGTATCACCCAGCAGTTGTTCTCCTTGATGTCCAGCTCCTTGCAGATATCATCGGTGGAGAGTCCCATCAGCTCGCGCAGGGAAAACACCCTGGCGGCATTGTCCGGCAGGGCGATCATGCAGGCATCGAAGACCTGCCAGAAGTGCTCGGTCTCGAAGGCTGCCTCGGGCTCTCCCCAGCTGGAAGGGCGGGCACTCTGCTGCCAGCGGCCATTCTGCTGGAATTGTCGGTCAATGGCGTCGTCATCGTCCTCATCCTCGAGAGGCTGCCAGCGGCCATGACGTTTCTGCACGCGCATGGCGTCGAGGATCTTGTACTTGAGGATGCCGAAGACCCAGGTCTCGTAGCCGGATCGCCCGGCGAAGCTTTCATTCTTTTCGATGGCGGACATCATCGCCTCCTGCACGGCATCCTCGGCCTGGCTTCGATCACGCAAGTGCATGAGAGCGAAGGAGACCAGGCGTGGTCTGACGGCCGTAAGCCGTTGTAGCCTATCGTCTTTTTCGTTCATCTAGGAGACCCTCTTTCCCTGTGCCGATGCCTGGACCAGATTCAGGCAAAGTCTAGCAGCTAGTATAAGCCAGGGTACAGGGTCTCCCGAGTCAGTCGTTCAGGCTCGGATTTCCTTACAGGATTCGCAAGGTTTTCGGTAGGAAAGCGGACATTAGTGTCATTGGGAAATTTGCTGATTTTTTCTTGTAAATAATGTCGGATATTCGATACCAAATAGCAAGACTCCGTGAGCCAAGGGGTGTCCTAAAACCCCTGGCTGTCAATGCCTTTTTTTCCTATGGCAGGGGTCTTTACGCTATTGATATGGATGAGGAGGAAACGGCATGAAGACGTCAATAAAGTTCGCTTCGCTCGTAGTATCAGTGATGATGGGGGCGCTTGGTGCCACGGCATACGCGATGGAAGTGCCACGGGATGGTTCTGCCGAGCGGCAGACCTATCGAGACGTCCCCGGCATGGAAGTGCATCACTATCCTTTTGTCGTGGGCAGCGAGGCTCGCTGGGAGGTGAGAAGCGAGAGTCCCCAATTCCTGGGTAGTCATGTCTGGCTTCTGTCCAGATTGCTCGACGGCGATGGCAACGTCGTAGCCACGGGCAGAAACCATGGGGGCGGATTCGTCATCGAGAAGACCCTGAGTGAGGGTGATTATATGCTCGAGGTGAGGAGTCGGTTCCTGGGGGCGAGTCATGAGAATAGCCGGCGATACGCGATCAGGATGATGACGTTCTAGGCTCCGATGGAGGTCAGGTAGAGGCGATCCTGCAAATGGGTCCCTCCACCTGTCCTGTCGGGTAGGGTGATGGGGCCTGGGGCGTCCGGTCATGCATAGAGGCCGCCTGTCATCGTGAGCAGGTTGGAGCGATTCGCCAGTCGGTCAAGATCCTCAGGCCGGTCCACATCCCAGAGCCGGGCGGGGCAGGCCAGCCGCCAGCCCAACTCGTCGGCGCGGTCGCGTGTCTGTGCCATGACGCGGTTCGTGCCCCAGTCGATGGCAGTGAAGAGGCGGCGGTCGGCGCGTCGGACCCCGACCAGCGCATAGCCGCCATCCTCCACCGGCAGGAAGACCGCATCGGCGTCCGTCAGGGCGGCCTGGCAGCGCCCGAGCAGCGCCGGGGTGAGCGCCGGGCAGTCACTGCCGATCAGCACTCCCGGTGCGTCCATGGCCTGCAGGGCTTGGTGCATGCGCTCCCCCAGGTCGCCCTCTGGCTGGGCGCGAAGCTTCAGGCCATGCCGGTCGGCCAGTTCCCGGAACAATGGATGGGCATGATCCAGTGTTGTCCACAGGGTGATGTACTGCGGCGAGGTCGCCGCAAGGGCTGTCGCCACCGCATGGAGAAGCAGTCGCTCGTGCAGCCGGCAGGCGCCCTCGGCGCCCAGGGCCGGTATCAGGCGCGTCTTCACCTGTCCGGGAATCGGTGCCTTGGCCAGTATCGCCAGGGGAAAGGTCCCGTGCGCATCAGCGGACATGGCGATACGCCCGGGCCAGGTCATCCGCCGTCACTCCTCGCCAGTAGCGCCAGCGCAATCGCCACATCAGGCGGATGGTGGTCCAGGCGCCCTGTTGGTCCCAGCGCCGGCCACTGCTGGCCACCTTCTCCGTCAAGCAGGCGGGAGGCGATTGCCGCTTGAGTCGCCGTGACATCTCGATGTCCTCCATCAGCGGTTGGTCGGGAAAGCCGCCCGCGGCGACAAAGGCCTCCCGGGTCATGAACAGGCCCTGGTCGCCGGTGGCGATGCCTGTCAGGCGGGAGCGCAGGTTCATGGCGCCGGAGATCACGGGTAGCAGCGGATGACGCCCTTTCAGACGCACATCGAAGCGCCCCCAGCAGTGTTCACCCGAGAGGGCCGAAGCAATCAATCGAACGGCGTCTCGCGGGAGTCGCGTATCGGCATGCAGGAACAGCAGGTGATGTCCGCTGGCCACGCGTGCTCCGGCATTCATCTGCCGGGCCCGTCCGGGTTCGCTGACGATCACCATTGATGCAAGGGGGCGTGCCTGGGCCACTGTATCGTCGAGGCTGCCCCCGTCCACGACCACGGTCTCCACGCGGTCGGCTTCCCATGGCGACAGGCGAGTCAGCAACTCCTCGATGGTGGTCGCTTCTTCCAGGGTCGGGACGATGATGCTGAGCCTCGGCGTTCCCGGCATGCCGACGGTCCTCCTGGTGCGTGGATCGGTGCAGTGATGCCTTGGGTCGGATCATCCGCCCCGGCCTTACAACATGGCGGTGGGTGCCGGTCCTGTAAGGCGTCCTTGAACGATACGACAGAAACGCAGAGCCGATAGGCTGGTGGTGTTGGCCGATGAGTCCGCAGGGCGGAGGAGGTGAGCGATGAATGGGTCGCGCAGTATCCTGGTGACACTGACCGCGTTACTGCTCTCTGCGTCACCGGCCATGGCGGGGGTGCCCACCGTCGTGCCTCCCGAGGTACCCGTGGCCCATACCCTCGAGGCCTTCCGCCAGGCGGTGCGTTCGGGTGGCCCGGGCAAGGATGGCATTCCCTCCATCGATCGGCCCCGCTTTCACTCGGCTGACGCCGCGGATGCGATGCTCGATGATCACGACAAGGTCGTCGGCCTCTATCTGGACGGCGAGGCGCGTGCCTATCCCCAGCGCATCCTGGTATGGCATGAGATCGTCAACGATGAGCTCCAGGGCAAGCCCGTCAGCATCACCTACTGCCCCCTGACGGGGACCGCACTGGGCTTTCATCGCGGGGATACCGAACTGGGCGTGTCCGGCCGGCTGGTGAACAGCAACCTGGTCATGTACGACCGCGCCACCGACAGCGAATGGCCTCAGATGCTCGGTGTGGCCATCGATGGCCCCCTGGCGGGACAGGGTCTCGAGGAGGTTCGGGTCATCTGGACCACCTGGGGGGCCTGGAAGGCTCGCTACCCCGAAACCCGCGCACTCTCCCCCGAGACGGGGCATGTGCGCAACTATCGACGCGACCCCTACGGAAGCTATAACCCGATGAGCGGCTACTACCTGCCGGAGAGTTCCCGTCTGTTCCCGGTGATGGCGGAAAGCCAGCGCCTGCCGCCCAAGGCCGCCGTGCTCGGGTTTCGTACCGCGGCAGGCGCGGCTGCCGTGACCATGCCCGCCTTGCGTGACGAGGCAGTGGTCGATCTGGCCGTGGGGGGCTCCCACTATTCGGTGATCCACGATGCCGAGCTGGATACCGGCTGGGTCGTTCATAACCCGCGGCGTCGCGAGGTCCGTGTCGAGGACCTGCAGTTCGGTCCGCAGGGAGTGAGCGGCGGCGGCACCGAAGGTCTCGCCGCCGTCAATGCCTTCGAGGCCATGTGGTTTGCCTGGAAGGCCTTCTATCCCGATACCCTGCTTTACCAGGGTGAGGAGCAGAGGCCATGAACCCCGTTCGCGCCCTGTGGCAGAGTCTGTGTCATTGGCCGCTGGGCCAGGGGCTGGTCGCGGCCGTGGCACTGGTCTATGGCGGGCTCTATCTCTGGTTGACCGGAGATCTGGGCGGCGGGGGAGGCGGCGGCCTGCAGGCGACCTTCCCGGCCTGGGAGCGTGTCTGGGAGGCACGTGGCCCCTTCCATTTCGAACCGGTCGGGCTGATCGAGGCCGGTCCCCTCGTATGGACCTTCAGCCCGGTCAATACCCTGGTGGCATGGGGGCTGGGCCTGTTGCTGGGTACCAACCTGGTCCTGGCATGGAGGCTACGCCGGGTGTCTCGTGCCTGTGGGTGGCAGGCCTCGGGCAGCACCTTCCTGTCGAGCCTGCCGGCCCTGTTGGCAGGAAGCGCCTGCTGCGCGCCGCTGGTACTGATCTGGCTCGGCCTGCCGCTGGCCGGGGCCCTGGCATCGATAACCCCCTGGCTCATCCCGCTGGCAACACTGCTGCTGCTGGCGAGCCTCGCCTACCTGGCCATGGCCCTGGCGTCATCCATCCCCTGAATCGCCGGAGGGACCCCACGATGTCCAACATGCTCGAGCGATGCGGTTATGGGCTCGGGTGCTGGCTCTCCTGCCCCAGACCCTGGCTCAGCCCTCAGTTACCCGTCGACGAGGGCGTGCAGGCCTGTCTCGAGCCCGGTGATGTCCTGCTGGTGGAGGGTTCCTCGAGGATTAGCACGGTGATCAAGTACCTGACGCAGTCCACCTGGTCCCATGCCGCCCTCTATGTCGGCGAAAGCGGCTGTCCCGGGTCGCCAGCCTCGGTACAGGGCGGTGGTTTTGTCGAGGCGGACCTCGCGGAGGGAGTGCGCGTGGTGGGGTTCGAGGAGTTCGAGGGCTATCCGCTGCGCATCTGCCGTCCGGTAGGCCTGGGGCGTCAGGATCTCGAGCGGTTGATCGCCTTTGCCTGCGGGCGCGTGGGTCACCGCTACGACCTGCGCAACATCCTCGACCTGGCCCGTTACCTGCTGCCCTTGCCCCCCGTGCCCACGCCCTGGCGACGACACATGCTCGGGCTGGGCAGCGGCGATCCGACCCGGGCCATCTGTTCGACCCTGATCGCCGAGGCCTTCCAGTCGATTCGCTATCCGATCCTGCCGATCCCCGTGGCGGGCGAGGCGAAAATGTTCCAGCGTCGCCACCATACGCTGTTCACCCCCCGCGATTTCGATCTTTCCCCCTGGTTCGAGGTCGTCAAGCCCGGGCTGATAGCGGGGTTCGACCCCCATGAGCTGCACTGGCAGGAACCGGCCTGAGCCCGTCTCGGGTCAGGGGGCCCAGAGGCTCAGTGGGACAGTTCGATCACCCGCCCACCGGCATTCTCGGCGTCTTCACCATCGTGAGTCACCAGCAGGCTGGGCAGGCCGGCCTCGCGCAGGCGGCCGAACACCAGCCGGCGCATCTCATGGCGCAGGTGGGTATCGAGCTTCGAGAAGGGTTCGTCGAGCAGCACCGCACAGGGGGCCGACAGCAGCAGGCGCATCAGCGCCACCCGGGCCTTCTGGCCGCCGGAGAGGGTGGCCGGGTCCCGGTCGCCGAACCCGGCGAGGCCGATGTTTGCCAGGGCCTTGTCGACCCGCGCGGCCTTGTCGGTAGTGTCCCTGGGCATGCCGAAGCGCAGGTTGCCGGCTACCGAGAGGTGGGGGAAGAGCAGCGGATCCTGGAACAGCAGGCCGATGCCGCGCCGCTCGGCCGGCAAGCCGCTGATGTCGTGGCCGTCGAGCAGCACCTGGCCTCCGGCCCGGAACTCGGGCGCCAGGAAGCCGGCGAGATAGGCGAGCAGGGTCGACTTGCCCGAGCCGGAGGGTCCCATGACGGTGAGGACCTTGCCGGGGCCGATCTCGGCATCGAGCTCCACCAGGACCTGGTCGCCCAGCTGGATGCAGATATCACGAAGTTCGAGTCGATGGGTGGCGTTCATGGGGCTCCTTGCATGCCGCGCCGCCTCGACCATAGCAACCTGGGCAGGCCGACGGCGAGGATGAAACCCGCCAGGGGCAGGCAGGCCTGGACCAATGCCCAGACACCGATCACCCGGCGATTGCCGCCGGCGGCCAGCGAGACGGCCTCGGTGGTCACCCGTCCTCCCCCCAGCAGCTGGGTGGGCAGGTACTGGCCGATGCTGACCGCCAGCCCCACGGCCAGGGCGGTGAGCGTCGGGGCCAGCAGCATCGGCAGGCGTACCCGCCAGAAGGCACCGTTACGCGAGGCGCCCAGCGTCCCGGGATGACACTGACTAGAAGCCCGCCACGCTGCAGCGTCGGACAGAGCGGGAGGATGCCTTGCAGCAACGGGGCATGGCCACCTTGGCTGGCCCGGTCGAAGCAGGCCGCCTGATAGTCCAGGTTGGTGGAGGGGTCGAGTCCCATCTGGCTATGCTTGGGTAATCGCGCCACCCAGTCGATCTGTTCCCCCTCGAGTCTCACATGGTGGTGGGCAACCCCCGCATAGCCCATCGGGTGCATGGCACAGATGTCCTGGTTATGACCGGCTTGGTGCAGGGTAAGGGGCAGAGATCCGGTCGGGCCGGTGACAAAGCGGGGCGAACGGCGATATCCGGCATGACGCTACTCGGGTGATGTGGTTGCAATTGATGATGGAGGGTCGCTCTGCGCAAGGCGTTCCTTACATTTCGACGGCTCCCCGATGATCTGCTGCCTGTCGGCCGGCTGTAAGCCTGGGGCATTGTCATCGACATAGGGGAACCGTTGTTGCGACACGGTGGAGCGAGGGCCGGATCCCTCCTGGATGGACACAAGCGAAGGTGAACAATATGTCACAACATGACGATAAACGCCGCAAGCTCCTGGGCCGCCTGAATCGGCAACTGGCCTACACGGCCCCGCTGCTTGCCCTGGTGGCGGGGGGCGCCGTCCTTCAGGCCTCGGCAGGCGATGACGCGGCCGTTGCCGATCTTGCCTCGCCCTCAGATGCGTCCTTGATGCTGGCCAGCAACCACGCAGAGGGGGCCGCCGAGGCCCAGGGCGAGGCAGAGGGTGAAGCCGAAGGTGAAGCCGAAGGTGAAGCCGAAGGTGAAGCCGAAGGTGAAGCCGAAGGTGAAGCCGAAGGTGAGGCCGAGGGAGGCGATAGCGCCGCGGTGGCAAGGCCCGAGGGGTATTCGCCGGCCTACAGCGAGACCGGCGACAATCCCGGGGAAATGCTGGCCCGCGGCGAAGAACTCTATTACGACACCTCCTTGAGCAGCAATGGCCTTGCCTGCGCGAGCTGCCACGGCAGTGACGGTCAGGACATGGGCTACAACCCGACATTCGAACAGCCCTTCCCCCATCAGGTGGCGATGGCTGCCAACCAGTTCGGCATGTCGGAAGTGCACGCCGACGAGATGGTGCAGATTTGCATGGTGGCGCCGATGGCGGCCGAGCCTCTCGAGTGGGGCGGCGAGGCGCTGACGTCCCTGGCGGCCTACATGGTGGAGGTGCAGAAGCGCGTCGCCGGAGAACCGCATGACCTCTGAGCCTGGCTGCGGCGCTGAACGCGCTCACCGCTTCTCTCTTCCATTAGCCCTCTGCCATCCTCCGGGTCCGCCAGCTGGCGGACCTGGTTGCCTGCAACGATCACATCTCCTTCCCTTCGACCGGAGGCAGGCTGTTGCAGCCCACAGGTCCACTGCAATATTTGATGATCCCAAGGGCTTACTTAATCGCCAGGAAGGTTGATAGTTCGACGCCATAGTTTGGCTCAGGCTCGGGCAGTCCCATGCCGTAGGCCATGGTTGCCTTACTAAAGAATGGGGGTTCCTTGGCCAGCCCCGTGGCGTCACTGAGTCAGCTGTTTAGGACTGGCTCCACTTCCGTAAGCTCCCCAGCATGTGCATGCAGCTTCTCCGCGTGGTCCTCATCCAAGGTAGCAAACAGCGGCCGTGCGTATGCCCGAGCCCTGGATACCAAACAGCGGATTGGTCGGCAGCCGGACCAAGGAGAAGGCGATAATGGCCCTGGTCATGGCCTCGATAATCGACAGCAGCACTCCCGGGAGCAGCCCAAAGGCAGTCCGGTCGCGGCGGTCACCGGCGTGGAGGGAATCGGGCCCACCACCACCGCCAGCATCATCAACAGCAGGAGCAGCAGGGGCCCCAGACTGCCTTGGCTATTGAACCATTCGGCGATGCCGGAGGGGGAGAAGCTCATAGGCAGGCCCAGTCCCTGGAGTAGCCACCAGATGCCGGCCATGATGGTCGTCACCGTGGCGATGAGTCCGGCCCTGAAGACCCAGACGGCGGGGGGGGACACGGTGTCGGTGTCCTTGGTCGTAGCGTCAGCTTATTTGCCCATGGGAAAGGCGATGGCAGCGCTGAAGCAGGATGGCCACTCAGGGGGCTTTGGGTGAAACAAGCAGGCTGCAGCTAGTATCGCGGATCAGCGCCAGTAAAAAGTCGAAACTGGTCAGGACTTCGATTGGATATTGTCCCCTCCCTGCTTCCCAGCACCCTGGGCTGTCTTACCACCACCGTCTCCGATGCCTCTTGCGAGCTCGCTGCCGACCTTCATTCCTGCCCATCCCAACACAGCCACCCATAGCGTCGGCAGCATCAGAAACATCATCCCCTCCACGAACTGCAGCACCATGCGGTCATAGAGGTTGTTGGCGGCGGAAAGCCAGCTCATCTTGGCGGCGTCGCTGCGGTAAAGCAGGTCCACCAGGTTCGAGTTGATCCAGCGGGCGAGCTCCCACCAGAAGGTCAGGAACCACATGGCGAAGAGCCCAAAGGTGGCCATGCCAGCGACCTTGAAGCTGTAGCTGGAGATGACCATCACAAACGGCAGGCAGATGATGATGGCCATCACCAGGATGCCCTGCACCATCGGCAGTGCCTGCTTGAGCATGTCCATGCCGGCCTGGAAGGGCAGGATCGACAGGGTGCCGCCCACCATGGCGCCGGCGGTGACGGTGGCGTCCCAGAAGCCTCCCCCGTCCAGGCCCCGAAATCCCACCACAGCCTGATCCAGGTTGCCGCTGGCCGCGCCCGAACGGGGGCTGACCAGGCGCCGAATCACGTAGTCCTCGGCGTCGCTGCTGGTGAAGACGCTGCGGAAGTCGTCCCAGAACCAGGGGCTCACCTCTTCGTGCAGCCGGGCCCTCAGGCCTACGTTCTCCGCTGACCACCACTCCTGGCAGGAGGGGTAGCCCGGCATCCCGGGGCCAGTGTTGGGTCGGGAGACGTCACGGTCGGCATCGTAGGGGAAACCGGCGATGGGCCGTCCCGCGTAGAAGCTGTCGTAGTAGCCGGGCGTGGTCTGGAAGTAGTTGGAGCCGATCCAGTCCACGTCCATGGCGCGGGTCGCCTCGATGGTGTCGCCCTCTTGCAGCAGCCGATTGCGCGCCGGACCGAAGCACTGGCGCTGGAACTCCCCAACCTCCTGTTGCAGCCCCGGGTCTTCGATGCTGTGCAGGTCCAGCTCCATGCGGATCGACTCGAAATCGGTCGAGCAGGGAATGGCGTGAACGGCCGCCGCAGTCACCCCATGCGAGACGGCATGCACACCCGCCCACCACAGCGGCATCCTGGCCTGCTGGCCACCGATAGCGTTCTCGGTCGCGCCGAACGCCCCCTCGGACCAGCCGCCGGAGGCGAACTGGCGGGTGCCGCACTCCAGCGACCGGCTCTCGTCGATGTCGGCGGTGGCCAGCTGGACCTGCAGCAGTGGCAGGCAAGTGAAGGCGTAGGCCATGATCATGGCGTAGAGCCGGGTCTCGATGCGGTTGACTGTCAGGATGCCCTTGGTGCCCGCCTCGTCGCCCTCTTGGCGGGCCTTGAACCACTCGGAAAGCACTAGGGTGATGAACGGCACCGCGGCGATGCCGGTGCTCACCATGACGTTCCAGATGGCGTTGTTGATAATCCAGCCCAGCAGCGTCATAGCGTTGGCGAAGTAGTCGAACACCACCAGTGGGGCAGTGAGCAGGCCTCCCATCAGGCACCTCCCAGCTGGTTGATCAGGTTGGTAACCTCCAGCAGCACCAGGATGCCCATGGTCATCAGCTCGAGCCGCCTCAGCTTAGCGAGCGCCTGCCGCCCGTCGTCATAATCTCGGCGCAACCGTGCCACCGCCCGGGGGCGCACCTTGCGCCACCAGACCAGAGCCAGTGCGGCGTAGAGATTCAGCCGCCAGGCCAGCAGCCACGGCCAGGCGGCCTGCCAGACGCTATGGTGGGCCTCGAGCCCTCCCAGCAGCCGCACGCTGACGGCGAGAATGGCGCCGCTCAGCAGGAACATGACGACCAGCACGGCCATGGCGAGCAGCAGCGACGGCCAGCGGGCCGGACTCATCCTGGAGAAAGCGCGTCGAGCCATCACTCGCTGCCCTCCTCGCTTGCTGGGCGCCCACGGCCGTCCAGGGCCGCATCAGGCCGGAAGGTCTCGCCCTGGGAGGCTCCCTGGCCGCGCCGGGCGGCTCGCTCCAGGGCGATGCCGGCAGCGCTGTTGCCAAGCGCCTGGCGGATCTCCATCTCGGAGCGCAGCGACTCGATATCCCGATCCAGGGCCACCAGCTTGCGATCCAGCGCCGACATGCCCTGCTCATTGTCAGCGACCCCCGGGTCACTGCTACCGGCCAGCAGCAGCCGACGCGCCCACAGCGCCTTGGTCAGCGTCCTGGCCAGGGCCATCTCACCGCTCAAGCGGTGAATCAGCAGTGAGGCCTCGGGGTCGGTGCGCAGCGACTCGATCACCCCACGGGAGACGGTCAGGCCGTCACCGGCGGAGACCTGGCGCAGGTTCTCCGGCGTCAGCGGCTCACTGCCGTCGACCAGCCTCAGGAGCTTGCCGTAGACCTCCTGCTGCTCACGCTCCAGCTCGCGCACCAGGCCACTACCAGCCTGAGTCTCGCTGCGCTCGCAGCCGTCGCAGGTGCGAATCGACTGCTCGCCGATCACCGTCTGGGTCCACTTGGCGGCCTCTTCCGGGCTCTGCCAGACCGTGCACATGCCGCCCAGGCAGCTCCCTGTCCCACTGCCTGACCCTGAGCCGCTACCGCTCCCACCGGAAGCCCCGGCCAGCCCACCACCGCCGATCCAGGTGCCCTCGTTGGTGGCCACCGATCCCCAGCCGCCACCGCCTCCGACAATGGGGGCCGTGCTGGTGGTGTCGTCACGGCCGTGCAGCAGGTTGTAACCAGCGCGAGCGGTGTCCTGCACCACGCGAATCGGCGGCTGATCCTGCCCGCCGCGGCGCTGGCCCCCTACCCAGGTCACGCCCTGGTTTCCGCCTGACTGGTCGACCTGCTCCTGAGCCGCGACGACGTCGGCGTTGGACTGCGCTGCGCTCTGCCAGCTCTCGGCCGCAGCCATCTGCTGCCACCCCTGCCCGCTGACCATGTCGGCCATCCGCTCGGACATCTGGCGGCAGGACATGGAGGCGCGGTCGAAGTCGACCCGCCCCTGCAGCACGCCGTTGCTCAGGAGGTCATAGAGGCCCGGGTTGGCCCGCTGGATGACCATGGCGGGCAGCGAAGCCACGGCACCCTGCGCGTTCTGGACCACTGTGCCCATCAGATTCTGGAAGCCGTTGGTGACGCCGTTGAGCTGGTTAGAGACCGTGGCGCCGATATCGAAGTTGCCGCAGGTGGCATTCATGTTCCAGCTAATGCCGATACCCCGGCTATTGGGGTTGTAGCCCCGACCGGCGGAGACGCTGAAGGGTGAGGCCCCGCCGATCTGGTAGTAGAGCGCATCGGCCGACTGAGCCTGGGCTTGTGAAGCGAACAGCCCCATGACCAGGGCGCCGACCAGCGGCGTGACGGTGAAGCGGCGCTTGCGAGATCCTTTCATCGTGCCCTCTCCTTCTAGGGGAATGCGTAGAGCAGGGTCTGGCCGCGGCGCCGGCAGCAGCGATAGGGGCGCCATAGCGACCAGACGTAGTCGCCGCCCGCATCGAGACGATCGGCATAGGTGTCGGTCACTTCGCGGTCTGGCCACACCCGGCAGGCGTTGCTCATGTTGGGCGTCAGTCGCTGCCAGCGATGGGTGGAGGCATCGCCCTCCTTGACCGGCCCAGGTGGCCAGTACCCCTCACGGCTGGATGCCACCAGCGGCGTGTAGACATGGGGCTGCCCGGTGCGGGTGACGATGTCAGCGGAACGCTGGGCTGTGGTCGCCGCGATCTTGTAGTCGTGCACCTGGGTCAGGAAGCCGCTGCGGGGGTAAAGGTTGCCCCACAGGTCACCGGGCTGGCCCAGTTCACGCATGCCGGGCGTCAGCGCCTCGGGGTAGAGTGACTCGGGAAGCCCGCTGCGCCACGCCAGGGCGTCCAGCGTCGAGAGGTGGTAGGGCTGGAAAGGTGATGCTGCCCCAGCACAGGTCATGCCGAAGGCGCTGGCGAAGCTGCTGAAGGCCCCGCCGGCGGGATGGCCGATAGCATCCACATTCTTGAATCGCAGGTGCTCATGGTGAGCTCGGCTGGCATCGGACGTGCTCTGCCCCCCGGCCAGCGCCTCGCCCAGAGGCGGCGACAGTGCCGCCACCTCCCACCAGGGATTATCACCCGTGTTCTCGTAGCTGGAGACCACCAGCTCAGGGATATAGTGACGGACCTGGACCGAGGTGCGGATCGAGCAGCCCGACCAGGAGCAGTTAAGCCAGTCACAAATACCGATGACCTGGTAATCCAGGCACTGGGTGGAGAGCGAAGAGGCGACGATTTCCGGCGTCGTCAGCGCTTGGGCAGGCTTCTCTACTACGCCAAGGCTCAGCACCGCGCCAATCAACAGAGTGCCCAAGGTCCTGGAGCGCATCATGGATGTCTCTCCTGACCCAGCAGGCCGTCAGCCTCGTTCAACGCCTGGGCGACGTCCGGCTGGCCGTAGATCACATAGCGGCCATCGATCACCACGGCGGGGACTTTCTCGACGCCCAGCTGCCAGGCCCTGACCAAGCCGAGATATCTATCGGCATAGCGGTCGGCCGTCTCTTGCCACTCAGCAGTCGCCATGCGCTCGCGCATCAGATCTGACGCAACGTCGCGATCCGCGGGCAGCTCACGCGACAACTCGGCGTCCAGCCGAGCGGGCGCATCGAGCTCGATCACTGCCACGTCCGACGGCACATTGATGACCAGCTCCCCGGCTGTGGTAAAGACTTCAATGGTTGGTTCAGCGAGTGCGGGGCCTGCCAGGCTGGCAGATAGCCCAAAGGCAGCCAGCCAGGGGCGTGAGTGGTGTCTCTCCATGCTTGCCACTCCAGTAGATCAAGGAACTGGCACAGCATTGCTGAGCCCATCAGGGACAGCATCAAGAAATGTTAATTCGGCTGCGAGGTGTTTTCTGTCCCAGCGTTCACAGTCTCAATAGAGACTTCTACTCCTGAAGTCAAAATCATCTTCGTTTAACTGACCAGCAACATTGATTCATGCTAAAACTGCCACCATAATGTTTCCCAACATTCACCCAACGCAAGGAAAATCATGTCCATTCTCAGCACCTATATGCAGAAGGAACAGCAGCTCAAGCAGCTTCAGGAAGAGCTGGACAGGCTGAAGAACGACGATCGCCTAAAGACCGAGCTGGATTTCAAGAACCACCTCGAAGACCTAATGCGCGAGTTCGACAAGTCCGCTGCCGACGTCATCAAGCTGCTGGACCCCACCCAGACCGCTGACAAGAGCTCCAGCAGCACCAAGAGCAGCGGCCGCGCCAAGCGCAAGCTGAAAATCTACAAGAACCCGAACACCGGCGAAGTCGTCGAGACCCGCGGCGGCAACCAGAAGACGCTGAAGGCTTGGAAGGAAGAGCACGGCGCTGAAACCGTAGAGGGGTGGCTAGTTAGGACTGAGGACTAAGATATTTATTAACCTGTCTGCCATCGATATGGCAGGCAGGCCGCTATCGGCCGAGGCTGTGTGAAAACGTGGCTGCCGCTATACTCTATCCGTGACAGCTCGTGGAGGTGCCGATGAAGCGCTTCGTTGCAGGTGAGTCCCGGTCTCAAGCCACGTTGTTCCCTGAGCTTCTTGATGATTTTGTCTCGGAGGACAACCCGGTCCGAGCCATCGAGGCCTTCGTTGAGGCCCTTGACCTCAGACAACTCGGTTTCAAGGGTGTCGATCCCCATGCTACCGGCCGGCCCGCCTATCACCCCGCTGTACTCCTGAAAATCTACCTCTACGGCTACCTCAATCGTGTCCAATCCAGCCGCCGCTTGGAGCGGGAGGCGCAGCGCAATGTCGAGCTGATGTGGCTGACAGAGCGCCTGGCACCGGACTTCAAGACAATTGCCGATTTTCGAAAGCACAACGGCAAGGCGATCCGTGCCACCTGCCGAGACTTTGTCGTGCTCTGCCGGCGTCTTGGGCTTTTCACACAAGCGATCGTGGCCATCGACGGGAGTAAGTTCAAGGCGGTCAACAACCGTGACCGCAACTTTACGTTTGCCAAGATGAAACGGCGCGCAGAGGAGATCGAGAAGAGCATCGAGCGTTACCTACGACAACTCGACTCAGCTGACCAAGGCGACCCCGCTGTCACAGAGGCGCAGACAGCAAAGCTGAAGGAAAAGATCGCCGCCCTCACCGAGGAAGTGCAGAAACTGCAAGCCATTGAAATACAAAGAACCCAGGCACCTGACCAGCAGGTCTCGTTGACGGATCCCGATTCCCGCTCCATGACGACGCGAGGCACCGGGGTAGTGGGGTATAACGTACAGACGGCTGTAGATAACCGGCATCACTTGATCATCGCCCATGAGGTCACCAACGTTGGTAGTGACCGCAGTCAACTTTCCAGGATGGCCAATCAGGCGCGTGATGCCAGCGGCATCGAAGATCTCACCGTCGTGGCTGATCGCGGTTACTTTAAGGGAGAAGAGATTCTCGAGTGCCACAAGGCCGGTATCACCATCTATCTCCCCAAACCGAAAACCTCACCGAGCCAGGCCAAGGGAATGTTTCCCAGAGAGGCATTTCTCTTCATCCCCGAAAGCAACGAATATCGCTGCCCTGCGGGAGAACGACTTATCTGGCGTTTCAAGAGCGTCGAAAAGGGTCAGACGCTGCATTGCTACTGGAGTTCAGCCTGCCCAAACTGCACGATGAAAGGGCAATGTACCACTGGTAAACATCGGCGTATCAAACGCTGGGAGCATGAGGATGTGCTTGAGGCGGTACAGTCTAGGCTGGACCAGAAACCGGAGATGATGCGTCTTAGACGCCAGACAGTCGAGCACCCGTTCGGCACACTGAAGGCCTGGATGGGATCGACGCATTTTCTGACCAAGAGCCTCAAGAACGTCAGCACGGAAATGAGCCTTCACGTGCTGGCCTACAACATGAAACGCGTCTTGAAGATCCTCGGCACCAAGGGGTTGATTCAGGCGATGCGGGCATAGTGTGCCTGCCGCTCTCTGTAGCGCCTGTAGCGCCCTATGACTCTCGCCAGGAAAGGTTTCTCGGGGCGCGCGATTTTGAATAACCTCGTATGTGGCGATCACGGAAGTGCTTTGAGACGTCTCGTTGGCCGCTGGGCGTGGCCTGACAGCCGGATGCGGGAACAGGCAACGGCTTTTTGGGTTTTCACACAGCCTCGGCCATAATCGGACTTGGTCTTCGGCACACTACGCGGCTTGTTTTGGCTACATTCCCTGCCTGCCAACTCAACTATATTGAAAGGAAACCTTCGTTTTCTGGACACCTACGCATCAATCGACTCACCAACTCTTGGCCTAATATCCGTTATTTGCTGCATTCCACGTTAAGCGCGAATGTAGGACCATCCTGCAGCCTGAAGCTCCGCTAAAGTAACAACGGCTGCCTCGACCTCTGAAAGGTTGGCGGTATTGTTGAGCCCTTGGGCGGCCAGGGAGTTGCGGCACAGCCGCAGCAGGGGGTCGGTCTCGTCGGGAGTCGCCAGGGCCGCGGCCACCGCCCCCGCGTTGGCAAGGATCAGCACCTCGGCATCGGGGCGGGCTCTGCCCAGGTTGCGGGCGTTGCGCCGTGCCCGGGCGAGGGCCTCGGCGGTGGGGGCATGCAGCAGGACGCGCAGCGTGGCCATGGGGCCTCCTGGTTCGGGGTGGGGGGAAGGGCGTCAGTGGGCGGCGCCGATATGGCGCTCGACGGCCTGCAGGCAGTCGGCGAAGCCCGGATGGTCGCGGCGGTCGTCCAGCGGCAGCGGGATGTCGAGGGTCTCCACCACCCCCGCCGGCTGGCCCGCTGCCTGGCCACCCAGCACCATCACCCGGTCGGCGAGCAGCACGGCCTCCTCGATGTCGTGGGTGACGAAGACGATGGCGGCCTCGGTGCGGCGGCGCAGGTCGACCAACTCCTGCTGGAGGCGGCGCCGGGTGATGGCGTCCAGCGCCGAGAAGGGCTCGTCCATGAACAGCACCCGCGGGCGCACGGCCAGTGCCCGGGCGATGCCCACCCGCTGCTGCTGGCCGCCCGAGAGGGTATGCGGCCAGCGCTCGGCGAGCTCTTCCAGCCCCACCAGCGCCAGGGGCTCCAGGGCCCGTTGCCGCCGCTCGGCCCGGGAGAGGGCGAGCCCCTCCAGGCCCAGTTCCACGTTGGCGCGCACGCGTCGCCAGGGGAAGAGCCGCGGCGCCTGGAAGACCATCGACCAGGCCCGGGTGTCGCGGGCCCTGCCCTCGGGAATCTCGACCGTGCCCTCCTGGGGGGCGAGCAGGCCGGCCAGGGCGCGCAGCAGGGTCGACTTGCCGACCCCCGACGCGCCCACCACGGCGACGAACTCCCGGGGATTGGGGTCGAGGTCGACGCCGGCGAGCACCGGCGTGCCGCGAAAGCCCAGGCGGATGTCGCGCGCGCGCAGCACCGGGGGCAGGGTCGTCTGGGAGGCGGTCATGGCTGCCACCTTAGCAGCCGGCGCTGCAGGGTCATGAACAGGAAGTCGAAGGCCGCATAGAGCCCGGCGATGGTCAGCATGTAGACCACCACGATGTCGGTGGCGAGCAGGCTGGACGCCTCCATCATGCGCTGGCCGATGCCCGGGATGCCGAACAGCTCGGCGGCCACTACCGTCATCCAGCCCTGGCCCAGGCCGGCGCGCAGCCCGCCGAGGATGCCCGGGGCCGCCGCCGGCAGGCTGACCTTGGCCAGCCGCGCCAGGAAGCCATCATGGCCGAAGGCCCGGGCGACCTCGTCATAGCCCGGGTCCACCGAGCGTACCGCGCTGTAGCTCGCGAAGTAGTTGATCCAGAACACGCCGATGCTGATGATGAAGGCCGCCGCCGAGGGGTTGATGCCGAACCAGATGATGGCAAAGGGAATCCAGGCCAGGGGCGGAATCGGGCGCAGCAGCCGGGCCAGCCAGGCGTGAAGGGCGTCGACGGCCGGCAGCAGCGCCGCCGACACCCCCACGGTGATGCCCAGCAGAGAGCCCAGCAGCAGGCCAACGCTGTAGTGAGCGAGGCTCGCCGTCACCACCTCGAGCCAGATGCCGTCGGCGATCTCCGCGGCCAGGACGCCGGGAATTGCCGACGGAAGCGGCACCAGGCTCCCGGGCAGCAGGCCGCTGCGCAGGGCCAGTTCCCAGAGCAGCAGGAAGGCGGCCAGGCCCAGGGCGCCGAGCAGGCTGCGGCGATGGCGCGACAGGACCGGTGTCATGATCCCGCGCGCTCCTCGGCCACGGCATCGTAGAGGCCGGTGTCGAACAGCGCGTCCAGGTCGACGCGCTTCCTGAGCGTGCCCTGGGCGGCCTGGAAATCGTGCATGGTGCGGGTGGCCTCGAGGATGGCATGGGGGTCGGCCAGGTAGTTCGAGGAGGGGGAGCGCAGGGCGGCTTCCACGGTATCGAGCCCGATCAGGCGCTTGCCGACGAACTCCCGGACATGGGGCGCGGCGCGCCCGGGCTCCTCGCGCAGTACCTCGGTGGCGCGCAGGTGCAGGGCCATCAGCGCGCGCAGCGCTTCCGGATGGTCCGCCAGCGCGCTCTCGCGGGCCGCCAGCACGGCGCCGGGCTGGCCGGGCAGCATCTCGTCGGCCCGGGCCACGACCCGGGCGCTGTCGTCGCGCTCCTGCACGGTGGTGAGGATCGGCTCGAGGATCGAGGCGCCATCCACCGCCCCGGCCAGCAGTGCCTGCTGGACCCGGTCGGCGCCCATGGCGACGATCTCCACGGCCTCCTCGCCCACGCCCAGCCGCTCGACCAGCCAGTAGCGCAGCACGGTGTCGGGCACCGAGCCGCGGGGGAAGGTGGCGATCTTCGGCTTGCGGTCCTGCGTCTCGGTGAAGCGGGCGATGGCCTCGGCGGGGTCCTCGACGCGAGCGAAGGCGTCGGCCAGCTCGCCGCGGGCGACCAGGCCGATCTGCTCGCGGATGCTGGCCGCCAGCACCTTGATCGGCACGCCATTGGCGCGGGCGACCATGGCCGGGCCGATGCCGAAGTACATGACGTCGAGCTCGCCGGAGGCCAGGGCCTGGACCATGGCCGGGCCGCTGGAGAAGCGGGTCAGCTCGAGCTCGAGGCCGGCCTCGGTGGTCCAGCCCTCGCCCTCCATCACGAACAGCTGGGCGACCGGCAGGATCGGCATGTAGCCCACCTCGAGGCGGGTGGTGGGGTCGGCGGCCTGGGCCGGGCCGGCGGCGATCAGCAGGGCCAGCAGCGGGGCCATCAGGCGGAAGACGCGAAGCATCGGGTTTCTCCGGGGATGAATCATTGACCTCATCCTAGCGCGATGATTTTTTATTCTTTAATATTTATTTAAAATTATTTTTTATACACATATGTTATTTATATTTATCCCTTCACGTGGTGTAACAGTGAGGGGATAAAGCGCCTCGATCCAGGCGCAGCGGGCCTGAGCCCGCTGCGTTGAGCACGTGTAACTCGCATCACAGCACTGGCCATCTACAGACCAAGCAGCAGCAGGCCAGTTGATCGGAAGGCGCTTGAAATTCTAGGCGCCCTTGCCGGACGCCTACTGGTTAGTGGTCACGCCTGCAGGCGAGCGACGGTTTCTTCGGTGCTCCACAGGGCATTGGCCATGTAGCGGAAGTTGGTCAGAGCGGCGAGGTAGCCGTCACCTTCCGGGAGCTTGGCGGCGGCCGTGGCATCGCGCACTACCACCACCTCGAAGCCTTGTTCCAGAAGCTCGCGCATATGGGCCTCGACACACAGGTTGGCCGACATGCCGGCCAGGATGACCTGATCGACGCGCTGTTTCCTCAGCTGCAGCACCAGGTCGTTCTGCTCGGGCCCGTAGACCTTGTGGGGGGAGGTGATGATGGTCTTGCCATCCTCGATGAACTCGCGGTACTCGGGCATGAAGTCCGCTCCGCTGTCGCGCTCGAGTGCCGCCAGAGTATCCGGGCGATCGAACATGCCGATGTTGTGCATCAGCTTCTCCAGCGGGCCATTGAACTGCCAGCGATGGTCATGGGGAAAGTAATAGTGGGGCGAGACGGCCACGGTGATGCCGCGCTGCTTGGCAGCGGCAAACAGGCGTCGAATGTTCTCGACGGTCCCGTGTTCCCGGACGCTCTCGCCGACCACTTCCCAGGTGACGCCGTCAGGACTCAGGAAGTCGATCTGTGGATCGGTCACCACCAGTGCGGCTCGCGCAAGGTCGAGCTCGAAGCCGCCACCCGGCAGGGCCGCTTTCTCGGGCGGAGCGTAGGGATCACCGGCATGCTCTGCGGCTTCGGCACCGCTGGGCAGACCACCCAGGGTGGCGGCAGTGATGCCCGCCAGCCCGCCGGCGAGCAGGCGACGGCGGTCCTTGTCGACGGCGTGGAAGGTCGGCTCGGAGGCCATGGAATGAGCCTTGTGATCGCACATGGTGTGTTCCTCTCAAGTGTGGACGGTACGATGTCAGGCTAGCGCCATGCCCGTGCGATATTGTTCGCAATGGGTGCCATTTCATCCGTTTCCGTCCGGGGCCTGCATGCTCGACCAGCTGCTCAAGCGCATGACCATCGAGGTGAGGTCCTTCGCCGTCTGTGAGGTGCGTCGCGGCTGGCCGCTGGAGACGCCCCCGCTGGGAAGTGTCTCGCTGCATTACGTGCTGCGTGGAGGAGGCCGCCTGCGCGACGGCTCGCATCGACCGTTGCCGCTGGCGCCGGGCATCCTGGTGATCTGTCCGCCGCACCAGCGATTGACCGTCAGCGAAACGGCCGGCGACCCCTTCCAGCTGCCTCACTGCGAGCCCGCCAGTGGCACCCTGGAGTGGCTGCGCAGCCAGCGTGACGACCGGCTGCCCGGGGTGTTGATCCTCTGCGGAATGCTTGATGTCGGGACCCCCGAGCTGGCCGGCTCGCCGTTCGACCGGCTGCAGGCGCCGGTGCGGATCGCCTCGGGCGACGCGGCCATCTCGCCACTGTTCGAGTCACTGTTCGAGGAGTTATCCACCCAGGCGCTGGGCAGCCAGGCGATGATCGACGCGCTGATGAAGCAGTGCCTGGTGCTGCTGCTTCGGGAGCTCGAGGCCAGCGCTACGCATCCCGCCTGGCTGCTGGCGCTGCAGGACCCGGCACTGGGGGCGGCCGTCTCGGCAATGACCGAGGACCTCGGGCGTCGCATCGGTATCGAGGAGCTGGCAGCACTCAGCCACATGAGTCGTACGACCTTCATCGCCCGCTTCAAGAGGGCCTACGGGGAGCCGCCCCAGCGCTTCCTCGCCGAGCGGCGCCTGCGCCTGGCACGTGACCTGCTGGCCACGTCATCGCTGCCGGTCAAGCAGGTGGCCCTGCGCTGTGCCTACCGAAGCCGGAGCCAGTTCAGCGCCGCCTTCAAGTCGCGCTTCGGGCAAGACCCCGAGCACTACCGGCGCGAGCAGCGCGACGATACCCGCTGAGTCGCCGGTTGCCGGCTACTCCCCGGGTGGCTCATCGTCCAGGTGCAGCCAGCGGGCCAGCCGGGAGTGGCGCCGTCGGCTCAGGTACCAGGGCAGCAGGGTCATCACGCTGAGTATGACGACGGCGGCCGTGATCGAGAGCAGCGGGTGCAGCTCGAAGGCTCGTCCGAGGCCGGCGAACACCAGGGTCATGGGCAGCATGCCGACCACCGTGCCCAGCGCGAAGCGTCCCGTGGTGATGGCGGTGACCCCGGCGGCGTAGCTCACCAGCGCAAACGAGAAGATGGGCACCAGACGCGTGACCAGTACGGTCAGGAACAGCAGGCGCTGCGAGCCCTGGATACCGAACAGCGGATTGGTCGGCAGCCTGGCGCGCAGGGCATCCCGCCCCAGCAGCCGGGCCAGGGTGAAGGCGATCATGGCCCCGGTCATGGCCCCGATGATCGTCAGCAGCACACCCGGGAGCAGGCCGAAGGCCAGCCCGGCCGCGGCGGTCACCGGCAGGGTGGGAATCGGGCCCACCACCACCGCCAGCATCATCAACAGCATGAGCAGCAGAGGCCCCAGCTTGCCCTGGCTGTTGAACCATTCGGCGATGCCGGAGGGGGAGAAGCTCATGGGCAGGCCCAGCACCTGGAGCAGCCACCAGATGCCGGCCATGATGGCCGTCACGGTGGCGAGGAGGCCGGCCCTGAAGGCCCAGGCTGCGGGAATGGTCACGATATCGGCATCCTTGGTCGTAGCGTCAGGTTATCTGCCCATGGAAAAGGCGCAGGCGGCGCTTAAACTCAACCTGCACAGCAGGAAAGCTGCTTCACGTCCTTGGTGAAGGTCTGGGCGCAGAGCTTTAGCCCCTCCACCATGGTCAGGTAGGGAAACAGCTCGTCGCCGATCTCCTCGACCGTCATGCGCGCCCGCAACGCCAGCACCGCCGCCTGGATCAGCTCACCGGCGTCTCCCGCCACCGCCTGCACACCAAGCAAACGTCCGGTATCGCGTTGAGCGACCATCTTGATGAAGCCCAGTGTGTCGAAGTTCACCAATGCCCGCGGCACGTTCTCCAGCTCAAGGGTACGGGTCTCGACCTCGATACCCTGGTCGATCGCCTGAGCCTCCGTCAGGCCCACCGTGGCCACCTGGGGCTCAGTGAACATCACCCCGGGCATGGCGCCGAGGTCCAAGCGGGCTTCGCCGCCGGTCATGTTGATGGCGGCACGGCTGCCGGCGGTGGCGGCAACATAGACGAACTCGGGCAGCTCGGTGCAATCACCAGCGGCATGGATGTTCGACACCGTAGTGCGCAGGCGATCGTCCACCCGAATCGCCCCCTGCGCAGTTACCACACCGATACTCTCCAAGTTCAGACCTTCGGTGTTGGGGGTGCGGCCGGTGGCGACCAGCAACTGATCCGCCCGCAGGGTGCCGGCGTTGGTCTCCAGCACGAACTCATCGTCGACGTGGTCCACGCGGCTGGCCTGGATCTGCTTGAGGACCTCGATGCCCTCACGCTTGAATACGGTCTCGACGGCCTCGCCGATGGCGGGATCCTCGGCGGAGAGCAGGCGGCTGCGAGCCAGCACGGTGACCCGGCTGCCCAGTCGGGCGAAGGCCTGGGCCAGCTCCAGGGCGACGAAGCCGGCGCCCATCACGACCAGCCGTGCGGGGATGGTGTCGAGTGACAGGGCGCTGGTGGAGGTCAGGTAGGGCGTGTCGACAAGCCCCGACACCGGCGGCTCAGCGGGGCGAGCACCGGTGCCGATGAAGGCCCGATCGAAATCGATGATGCGCTCGCCGCCGTCGTTCAGCGTGACTGCGATTCGGTGGGCATCAAGGAAGCGCGCCTCACCGCTGAGCACCGTGATCGCCGGGTGGTCGCGCAGGATGCTCGCATACTTGGCCTCGCGCAGCGCCTCGACACGCGCCTGCTGCTGCTCCAGCAGTCTGGGCCGATCCACCTCTGGTGCCTGGGCGCTCAGCCCCGCGTCGAAGGGGCTTTCCCGGCGCAGGTGGGCGACATGGGCGGCGCGGATAAAAATCTTCGAAGGTACGCAACCAATGTTCACGCACGTCCCCCCCAGGGTGCCCCGTTCGATCAAGGTGACACGAGCGCCGCGTTCGACGGCCTTGAGGGCAGCGGCCATGGCCGCTCCGCCGCTGCCGATCACGGCGATGTGCAGGATCTTGTCATCACTCATTCGGGGAGCTCCTTGAGCGTCTGGACGCATGGCGACAGCAGGCGTCGATTTGTTTCTTGCGCCACAGCGCATAGGCAGTCAGGCCGATGAAGCCGGCCAAGGCGGGCAGCAGCACGAGATCCAGGTAGCCGGTGAGCGCCGCCAATCCCACGCTGCCCAGCAGGATCACCAGAATCGGCGTGAAACAGCAGAGTGCGACCAGCACGGTGCCGACCACGCCTACACGCAGCAACGTCGTGGGATTTTTCATGGTCACTTTCGGCCTGCTTGCGCAGCTGATGGGGTTGAGGGATAGCCGGCGTTGGTGGTGGCCTCGATCAGAGCCTCCACGGAGGTCAGGGAGTCCTCGAAGGTGACCACGGCTTCACGATCCGGGTAACTCACCACAACGTGCGAGACACCCCCCACCCGGCCAAGAGCAGCCTTGACAGTGATCGGGCAAGCGGCGCAGGTCATGCCCGGCACCGCGAGCGTCACGGTCTGCACGGCGGCCCAGACGGGCGTGCTGAACAGGACGATGAAAGCTACCAGCGCCAAACGCGTTTTCATGCACATCTCTCCTTTCAATAGAACAGCGGCAGGACGTAGGGGAACGCCAAGGCGATCAATACCAGCACTGATACCAGCCAGAAGATCGCCTTGTAGGCCGTTCGCACGCGAGGGAGCGCACACACCTCCCCCGGCTGGCAGATGGCCGCTGGCCGAAAGATACGGCGCCAGGCGAAGCCCATTGCCACCAAGGCGATCGCAATGAACAGCGGGCGATAAGGTTCCAGGGCCGTGAGATTGCCGATCCAGGCACCGGAAACCCCCAGAGTGATCAGTAGCAATGGACCAAGACAGCAGGCCGAGGCCAGCAGTGCCGCGACGCCTCCGGCAGCCAAGGGACCACGTCCCGATTTCGATGTCGGCATGCCACCTCCCTTTCATGCGCCATGTGGGTAGGGATAAGGTTACTTCCGTAGTCAACTACGGAGTCAAGGAACATGCCGAACACGGTGGAATCACTGACCATCGGTGGCCTGGCCAGAGCGGCGGGCGTTCATGTGGAAACCATCCGCTATTACCAGCGGCGCGGTCTGTTGACGGTGCCCGAACGGCCCCCGGGGGGCATTCGACGCTATGGTGACGCCGATATCGACAGGTTGACGTTCGTGAAGACGGCGCAGCAGCTGGGCTTCAGCCTCGACGAGATCGGCGACCTACTCCGGCTGGAGGATGGCACTCACTGCCAGGAAGCCAGCGAACTCGCCGAGCACAAGTTGCGGGACGTACGGGAAAAGCTCGACAGACTGCAGCAGATCGAGAAGGCCTTGAGTGACATGGTGGCCCGGTGCCATGCCCAGCATGGCAGCGTCACCTGCCCGCTGATTGCGTCATTGCATGAAGGGATAGGGAAAACCTGACATATAACGGCGAAATTATTCAGGACTGCTTGTCGACCAAAGAGGAGACGGTACCGCCACGCCCTACATGCCTCGTCTGAATCACTTTCTGTCGTGACGCCGCACTCAAAGGACAATAAGAACCGATGGACCTGAGTAACCGCCACCTCGCCATGCAGGCCTGGTTGTTGATCCTGCTCACCAGCAGTTTCCTGATGGGCCTTAGCAGCCTGCTGCTCGATATCGTTGCCCAATTTCCCTTGCCACCACAGTGGCGATTGACGGCTGATGGCACCTTCGCCGTGTTGCTGGTCAGCTTCGGGCTCTTGGCCCTGCTCCGGAATAAATCAGGCTGGCAGCATTGGACGGGAGCCGCGATGGTGGCATTGGGCGGTTACAGCCTTGGCCATCATCTTTTTGCGCCTGTCACCGACACAGGCGTGTCATGGCTGACAAGGCAACCACGCCTGGGCCCGGTGCCGGCCTCACTGGTGCTGGTCATGGGGGCATGTTGCTGCCTTTCTCCGGCATCGAAACATACCCGGCGTTGCTATCACATGATCGGTTGGGTCTCGATTGGGATTGGCCTGGTCACGTTGCTATATCCACTGACAACCAAGACGCCCCCTCAGGCCGTGGTGGGGCTGACAGCGATGGGCAGCGTGTTCTGCCTGATGCTGGGAGCTAGCTTGCTCCTCATCGCGCGTATGCGGGTCTATCCGGCGCTAATGCTGCCACGCTCGGTAGTGCTGGCAGGTGTCCTCGGTGTCACCGCGAGTGTTGCTATCTGGCTGATCAGCAGCTGGGCTCAGCACAACGTCCGCGAGGCCGCTGCCGACAAGTTGGTGAGCAACATTGGCGACGGCATAGAACAGCGTGTTGAAACGCGGGTCGAGCAGATTGAACGGCTCACGGCACGCTGGGGAGCTGTGGGTGATTTGCCCGATCGTATCGTGCAAGAGCTTCAGCAGGTCGAAGTACGCACCTACATGAACGACGAATCAAGCTTCCGGGCGATTGCCTTTGTGGGACCTGATACCCAAGTACGGTGGCGGACGGGACGTGAGCCGGAGGATCTGCTGTGGCTGATGGATCAGCTGGTAGATCCCGAAACGCTGGCCTGGTTACGTCAGCAGGAGAGGCTAAGCCGTAGTGTGAGCTGGCATTTTCCCGATCCGACACGCGGCAGCCTCGGTCTGCTCTCAGTGACCCTGGACAGCGGCCAAAACACCATGCTGACCGCTATCGACTTTGCCGAGATCATCAACCTGCAGCGTCATCTGGATACGGGTGGCTTCACCATTACCTATGTCTCGAATGACATCACGTGGGGCACGCTCTCTGCCAAGGATTGGCACGAAGGCATCATACCGCGTGCATTTGCTTCCTACGACATGACCCTGCCAGATGGGCCGACATTCACCATAACAGCCCTGGACGGCCCGGTTGTGTTGACCAGCCTGCAAGGGGCGCTACCGGTGATCTTCGGCCTGTTGGGCCTGGTCTTCACTTACCAGCTCATCATCAGTCGATCGCTCGTCTGGGTCCGAGCGTCACAGGCCGATGCTCTTCAACTCAGCGAACAACGCTTCCGGTCGCTGTTTACTCAGCACCCCGATGCTGTCTTTGCCCTTGACCGTCATGGCGCTCACCGCAGCTGCAACCCAGGTGCTGAAGCCATCATCGGTTATCGGGAGAGCGAGATACTCGGCCAGCATGTCAGAGACGTGATCTGCGAACCTGCCTGCTCACAAGAGGATATAGACAAGGCCGAGACGGCATTTCGGGTGGCCTCGCACGGGCACTCCTATGGCTACACCATGCGCTATCAGCGCGACGGTTACCCGGCCAAGCACCTAGAGGTGCTGATGCTACCGATTATCGTCAATGGCGAGGTTGACGGCGTGTTCGGCATCGCCAAGGACATCACCGACCGCGTCACCGCCGAGGAACGATTGCATATCCTGGAGCGTAGCCTGGAGGCCAGCAGCAATGGTGCCGTCATTATCGACGTGCGCGTCGAAGACAAGCCGATCATCTACGTGAACCCCGCGTTCACCCGTATCACCGGCTACCTGGAGCAGGAAGTGCTCGGCCGCCCAGGGGCCTTTTTCGGCAGCACGGAGACCGCCCCCAGGGATATCGAGAAGATCCGTGCGGCTATCCGTCTGGGCGACAGCCTGTCGATGACTACCCGGGCCTTGCGTCGTGATGGCACCACGTTCTGGAATCAACTGTTCCTGTCGCCGGTGCGCGATGCTCAGCAGCATGTCACCCACTTTGTGGGCATCATGAACGACATCTCGGAGCGCAAGGAGCAGGAGAATCAGCTAGCCTACCAGGCCACCCATGATGTGCTGACCGGACTTAGCAACCGGGCCCTGTTCAGTGACCACCTGGCCCATGACGTGGAGCTGGCGACAGGTAACGGCAAAACGTTGGCGGTGCTGTTCATTGACCTCGATGAGTTCAAGCCGGTCAACGACACCCTTGGCCACAAGATTGGCGACCAGCTGCTGATCAGTGTGGCCAACCGACTACGACAGGGACTACGAGCCAGCGACACTCTTGCCCGCCTGGGGGGAGATGAGTTCGTCCTACTGTTGCCCGACCTGGGCCACCCCAGCGAAGCTGAAGAGATTGCCGGCCGACTGCTGGAGGCGCTCAACAAGGCATACAAGATCGGCGAGTATGAGCTACATGTTTCGGCCAGCATCGGCATCGCCGTGAACATTGGCGGACTCGCTGACCCCGAACGATTGCTTCAGCACGCCGACATGGCCATGTACGAGGCCAAGCAGCAGGGGCGCAATACCTACCAGTTCTACACCGACGATCTCGACAGCAAGCTCAATCAGCGCGTCAGCATGCGTAGTGACCTTCAGGAAGCGATCGAGCAGGGACAGCTCAGCCTGCATTATCAGCCGCTGCTGAAACGGAACGGCTCCGTCGACGGCCTGGAGGCGCTAGTGCGCTGGCACCATCCGACCAAGGGCTTCATCTCACCGGCGACCTTCATTCCTATGGCGGAGGAGACGGGACAGATCATTCCGCTCAGCCGTTGGATCATGCAGCAAGCCTGCCGCGACGCCCGACAGCTAGTGGAGAAAGGGCTGCTGAAAGGACGCATGGCCATCAACCTGTCGCCCCTTCAGTTTCATCGCCCCAACTTCCTCAGCACGCTGCGCAACGTGCTGGATGACACCTGGCTCGACGCGGAGCACCTGGAGCTGGAGCTGACCGAAGGCATCTTGATGCGCGATACGAACGGGGCGATCGATACCCTGCATGCCCTCAGCAGCATGGGGGTGAGTACCAGTATCGATGACTTTGGCACCGGCTTCTCGAGCCTCAGCTATCTGCGTGACCTGCCCATCGACAAGATCAAGATAGACCGCAGTTTCGTGCAGAGCGCTGCGGAGAGCGACAAGAATGCTGCCATCTGCCAAAGCGTCATCACCCTGGCCCAAGAGCTCGAGCTCAGGGTAGTCGCCGAGGGTATCGAAACGACTGAACAGCATGACTACCTGATGTCGCTGGGCTGTGAGGTCTTCCAGGGCTTCCTGTTCGCCAGGCCCATGCCCATGGACAGCCTCAGCACATGGCTCACGCAACGAGCCAAGATGTCAACGAAGGAAGTCTGAGAGAGGACTACAACCGAAAGTCTGGATGGGGTGGCCACGCAGCTTCGTTCAGGGCATTATGTGGAGGTGCTGATGTTCAGCAGCCTTGCCCCTGCATAGGCATTGGCACTGTGCCTCTGGCCAAGAGGCGCATCCCTGATATCCTTGCTTTCCTCTGGTGTCGTCCCGTCACCAGGTTTTTTCGTTTGGAACTACTTCTGCCGGCATAGCCGATGAGTTACCTGCTTCTGGTCGAGTCGCAGCACTCTGAAGACAATGTAAACAACCCCGAAGTTTTATAAACGTATAAATATTCACGCAATTTCTTTACGAACGATCGCTTCTCCAAGGCCTTCTGCTGTCATTTTCAAAAGGCGGCTGCACGAAGTGTCAGGAGTCGGGTGCACTGTGGCCTGGAGCATCGAACTGGCGGTGACCACGGCACCATGGGGGATCTGCTGCCACAGCTGGTTTACTTTCGTCGCCATAGATTGCCCAATCAGCCAACTATGGTGCTCATCTTAAACCACAGTGGTTTAACTTGAGCGCCTGAAATGGAAGATTAGGCCAATTACAGTAATATTTCTAAACCCCGTGCCTACGTCGCGTGTCCGATACCCCGGGTCTCGTCGAGCCGCTGGGTAATATGCAGCACTGCCTCGAGCTCTGAGCAGCCCCGCTCGCGCATCACCCGCATGCGCTCGGCCTTCTCCTCACCTTCCGTGCCGGCCAGCGCCAGGTAGAGGCTCGGCGGTACCACCCGGAACAGCGCCTCCAGACGCCCTGACAGCACCACCCCTTCGGTGTATTTCTTGGAGACCTTGGTGGCGGAGGCCATCAGCTTGCGCTGGGTGGCGGTGAGCTCCTTGAAGCGGCTGACCTGCTCGATCTCGTCGGGGGGCATGTAGAGGCACAGCCAGAACTCGATCATGTTGAGCAGCTTGCGGGCCGCGTCCGGGAAGTCCTCGAGGTTCTGGGTGGCCATCCAGATCCAGTGGGAGAGCTTGCGCCCCATCTTGCCCACCTTGACCAGGTAGGGGCTGAGCAGCGGGTTGACGGTGAGCAGGTGGCACTCGTCGATGACCTGGACGATGGGCCGGCCGCTGTACTGGTCCCGCTCGGCCAGGTTAGTGATCATGTTGGTCACGCTGATCACCGCCAGGGCGAGTTGGGCCTCGTAGCCTTCTCTAGCGAAGTGGGCCAGGTCGATGATGGTCACGTCGCACTCTGGCCAGTCGCTGCCGGGCCGATTGAAGACCTCACCGTCGAAGCCGTCGCAGAACAGTCCCATGGCCTCACCCATGTCGTAGGCGCGGCGCTGCCGCTCCTCGGGGATGTCAGGGTCCCGTGAGATCGCATAGAGCGCTTCGCGCACGTCCTGGGTCATGCAGTCGCGGCCTTCATCCCGGCAGCGCTCCGCCGCCCGGTAGATGGCATCACGGACCATACGCCGGTCGGCGCGACGGAATTCCCGCTCCTCCTTGGGGTCCCCACCGGTGATCATCAGCCGGGCGGTGATCTCCATCTCGCCCAGCAGGTCGCGCTCCTCGTCGGGCTGCTCCTCTTCCTCCTCCAAGGGGGCTTCCTCGAAGGGGTTGGCGTCCTCGACATCTCGGGCCAGGCGCCGCTCCTCCACCTCGTTTTCCAGAAGCCGTGTGGCCGCCGCGAACGGCGGCAGTCTCGCCCCACAGCCCGGCGACAGCTTGACCTGGTTGACGCTCATCCCTTTGCGCTCGAAGTAATGGCCCAGCAGCCCGAAGCTGTTGCCCACCTCGATGATGAACAGGCGCGGGCGGTGCATGGCCATGACCTGACTCAGCACACCGTTCAGGGTGGCCGACTTGCCGGCTCCGGTAGGGCCGAACACCAGCATGTGGGCGTTGGCCGAGCGGTCCTCGAGGTTCAGCGGGTCGAAGCTGAAGGTCTCGCCGCCGCGGTTGAAGAAGGTCATCCCGGGGTGGCCGGTGCCACGGCCACGCCCGAACACCGGCGCCAGATTGGCCAGGTGGTGGACGTAGTTGAACTGGGTGTACCAGCGGTTCTTACGATCCTGCTCCGGATCGAAGTTCATCGGCAGCCAGCGCAGGTAGGTATTCAAGCCGGCGACCTCATCCTCAGGGTCCACCGGCGAGAGGTTGACCTGCAGCAGCTGGGTGGCCAGCTCCATGCTGCGCTGCTGAAGATCCTGTTCGTCCTCGGCCATCAGGTAGAAGGCGAGGGTGCTCTGGTAGAGCTTGTGGTTCTGGCCCAGATAGCGCCGAGCGGTCTCGCAGTCTTCGCGGACCTGGCGTGCCAGCACGCTGTCACCCAGCGCCTTGTGGTTCAGTCGGTTGATATGATCCTCCAGGGGCTCTTGAGGCGTAGCGACGATGGTCAGCACCGCCTCGGTGCCCTCGGGTAACTTGTCCATCAGCGCATTGCTCGCCTGCCCATCGGAGCGTCGCACCTCGCCGGTGAGGTGGCCCACCACCGGGGCTCGGCGCATCTCCTCCACCACCACGCAGCACTGGGGCAGCCCATCGAACCACCAGAGCCCCGTCTCGACATCGCCGCGGGGCGAGTTGAAGAGTATTCCCTCGGCCAGGTCATAGTTCCAGGCCACGTCAGCGGCCTCCTCGGGGTAGTCGCACAGGGCATAGAAACGCGCCGGGTCATCGGGGGCCAGCCGTGGCCGCGGATTGAAGCGCGGCAGCATCCAGCGGTGAAAGGCGCGTCCGTCGTAGCGCTCCAGGCGCAGGCCCGCACCGCGCAGCGCCGCGGCCAGTCGCTCATAGACCTGGTTGGCCGTCTGCTCGGGAGAGAGTCCCCGCTGGCGTTCCCCCGCCTGGCGCTTCTTGCCGAGCCAGCGGTAGAGCACCAGACGCGTGCGACGAGTCTGGCCCCGCCAGCGTGTCTGGGTCACGCCGTCGTCGTGGAACAGCCCGCCCGGCTTGGCGATGGCCTTGAGGTGGTCGGTCATGCTCGCCAGCCAGTCCTGGGTGAACTCGGTCTTCCGGGCCCGCGGCCGCACGTAGTCGCGCATGCGTTCCAGGTCGGGGCGGGCGTCGAGCTCATCCTTGACGTAGAGCTGCACCACCCAAGGGTGCTGCTCATACTCGGGCAGGCTGTCCTGGAAAGCCGCCTCGATCTGGTCACGAATCGCCTCCAGGGACTCCGGGGCGCGTCCCTCGGTGGCGATGGGGAAGATCTCGGCCACCACGCCCACCGAGACCCCATCCTCGAGGAGGAAGCAGCCCGACTCCGGCAAGTATTCCACCCAGGGCAGGTAGTTGCTGAAAGACGGCGCCCGGCGGAAGTGCGAACGCAGCTCGGCCACGGAGGGTGCCTTGCCTCGTGGCAGGCTCAGCGGCCGACCCTGCACGTCGTTGCTGAGCGCGGCCAGCGCGTCGGATTCGGTCGGCCTGGCCTCATGCTCACGGGCTAAAGGCTGGGTCGACAGCTCCTCGTCAAGCGACCGCCCTTGATCGATCACACCCGCCTTGGTGCTGCCAAACAGTCGGTTCATCAGGTCATCGAACTGGGACATCAGAGAGCCCTCCCGTCGACCCACTCTGCGGTGGGGCGTGCGCTCTCCCCGGGCATGGCGTATTGGATGCGCTGATAGAGGGGAAACACCGTCGAGTAGCCGGGAACCGGCACCTGCTCCATCCCGGCCAGATGAGGAAAGACATACATCACCAGGTCCGGGTTGGGCAGGCGGCGGAACTGGCTGTAGATCTCGTTGCCCACATCGCGGCTGTAGCGCAGCTGCTCCGTGACCATGTCTTCGCTCTCCAGCGGGCGTCGCAGCTCGCTGCGCACGTCCAACAGGCGGCGTTCGCCGGTACTGTGGCCGGCCTGGTGCTGCCAGATGTCCCTCATGGTGGTATCGCCCACCGGCATCAGCTCTTTCTGGGAGGTCGCACAGCCCGCCACCGCCAGGGTGGTCATCAAGGCCGCCAGCGGCATGGCGGCGCTACGGCAAATCGAGGTTGCCCGCACCGGAACGGTCATATCGCACCCTCCTTCCTTGGGTTTCATAGTCGATGGGCAGCTCACGCTCGATATGAATGGCCACCGGCTGCCCCGGCGGCACATAGACGGCATCGAAGGTCTGGCCGAAGCGCTCCTGCACCCACTCACGCACGTCCGAGACGCCCCCGGCCAAGGCCTGACTGGCGGCATAACGCCCGGAGTCGCCGGTAAGGCCGCTGACCACTCCACTACTGTCCACGCTGGTGGTCACCTCGTTCATGGCCATGGCATCGGCGCCGGCCTCGGCAGCGCCCAGGATGAAGCTGGTCAGCAGGAACTGCTGGGCATTGGTCTTGCGATCCCCGGGAATGCAGGGCAGCCCGCGCGGGTCGGTGAGCCAGCCGAGGATGGTGCGGTTCGAGCCGTCGCCCGAGTTGACGTCATCGGGAGCCGGCAGGGTGCGCACGGTGCCGTCCTCGAAGACGAAGGTCATCGAGTTGACCTGGCCACGCACGCAGGAGAGCGTCCAATCACCGGTGGCGGTGCCGCTGACAATGGCACTCTCCACCTCCGGCAGGGTGACACCGTTGGCGGTAAGGTTGTCGCGGCCAATCACTACCTTGAATGGATAGGGGTCGTTGACCGTGCCATCGATCGGCACCCGGCCCAGCAGCGCCGTCATGGCCACCGAACCCATCAGGGTGGAGTTTTCCGGCAGGGTGTAGACGGGCTCCAGGGTGGGTTCATCGGGGCGACCGGTCACCCGGCTCTCTACCGAACTTGAAGTGCTCCGGGCCGCCTCGCCCAGCTCATTCGCCGCCTCACCGAAGCGGGTCGGGAAGGTGGTGTCTCCGCGCCCACGCTCCTCCTCCTGGGCGTCCAGGGGCTCGACCCAAGTCAGCGCATGCTCCGAGCCTGGCCCGGTGTAGGCGGTACCGGATGGCCCACCGCCCCCTTCCAGCCCCAACCCGATAGGCAGATCCTGGTCTCCCTGGTCATCCACCTGCCGACGCAGCTGGTCCAGCTGACGCTGAAGCGTGTTCAACAGTGGATTGTTCTGCTGCGTGCGCTGCGCCTCCTGATGCAGCCGTTCACGCTCACGGTTCAATGCCTCGTCGATGGCGCCCTCCACATCCTGGTGGCGGCTCATCAGCTGCTCGTTCTGGTCACGCAGTGCCTGGGTTTCGGCCTGGGACTGCTCCAGATCGCGACGCATTGCCTGGACGTGGCCCACCAGGGTGGCCACGGTGTCCCGTGGGGTATCCCCCTCGATGCCCAGCGCCTGCAGCTCGTCATCGGTCAGGCTTAGCGTCGGGTCATTCTCGGCGTTTTCTGCCTCAGGGTCGGCTTCGCCACCGCTCAAGCTGCGCACCAGAATCAGCAGCACGATCACCAACAGCCCAGGCACCAGAATCTTCAGCAGGGTGTTGCTGCGCAGCGTCATGAGGCGCCCTCCTCGGCGTCATCCGCCTCTTCCAGGGGAATCAGCGCCCTGTCCAGACCGCCGCGGCGGGTAACCAGGAATACCGTGGTGGTGTCCTCCATGGAGCCTCGCGGCGCCAGGTAGGGATGCATGAAGGTGGCGGAGTAGAACTCCCCCTGCAGCCAGCGCGGATCCATCTCGAAGGCGCGCTGCCGGTCGTTGTTCTCCAGCTTCACCGCGGTGACCATCCAGCCCTCGAGCCGCCAGGCGCCCAAGGGCGTGGCCGTCACCGGCAGCGACGGCAGCAAGGTGCTAAGGGACTCCGGCAGTCGCATGGGAACGCGTGAGACGCCGCGCAGGGGCTCGATGGTCCGTTGCGGCGCGTAGAGCGACTGGGCCGCATGCCGGGTCAGCAGCACAGGCACCGGCATGGAGGTCGGGTGCTGGGCCTCGCTGCCTGAAGCGTCTTTCGACGATGAAGAGGCCTTCGTCACCTGCGCTCCGCTGCTGCCCGAGGCAGAGCTGGCCGGGGATGCCTCTCGACTGTCCACCACCAGGATCTCCTCGCTACTCGCTCCCTCCTCGGCCGACAGGTCCAGCAGCAGCACGTCGCCGGTCTCCACGTCCTGCACCCGCACCCGCTGGGTGTCGAAGGGATCGAAGGCCTTGAGATAGAGCACGCCTCCTGTGCTCTGGACGCGCAGCACCTCGGGGTTGGCCAACGCCTGAGGCAGCCCCACCCGCACGTTGCGCTCCAGGGTGACGATGCGCTCCTCGTCTACCGGCAAGGGAATATCCAGGGGCCGGCGCTCCCAGTGCATGACCTCCACCGCCAGCGCCTCACCGGCGAATAGAGCGGTGGCCAACCAGGCCAGCAACACGAGCTTCATGACTCGCCTCCTTGCTCCTGTGCGTCTGGTACAGATAGCCGCTGGGGAATGCCATCGAAGCAGTCCACCTGCAGCCCCCAGGGGTTGCGCTGGGGGTCGACGTCGGCACGCACCACCCGTAACGGGTAGCGAATGAACAGGTCGCGCACCGGCGTGCCCGCGTACTGCTCGTCGATGGCCATGTCCAGGGTCACTACCCAGGCGTCGCGACTGAGGATCTCTACGGCTTCGGGACGATAGCCTCGCCCGGGAATTTCGTAGATGCCGCGTACCCGGCCGGAAAGCTCCTGGCGACGATCGCGGTCCTCGTAGTCCTTGGCCAGGTAGCGCTGACAAGAGGGGGTGAGGAACGCCGAATAGGCCTGCAGGTTGCGCCGGTAGTCGGTCTGGCCATCGGCGGGCCAGCGGTTGATCTGCTGCCAGACATAGAATCCGAAGGCGTAGACGCTCGACGGGTCGACCTCCCACCAGGCGCGGGTACTGCCGGAGCGCAGGTCGGGCGGGTTGTGAATGGTCAAATTCTCCGGGGCCGACTTCCAGCCCCACCACAGGCCGGCACACAGCAGGGCCAGCACCAGGATGATGAAGCGCAGGGTGGTGATATGGGCATCCCGTGCGCTCAGCGCGTGACGAAAGCGACTCATGGTCGTCCTCCCGGTTGGTAGCGCATCCGCCGCCGGGAGTAGGGGCCGGAACGGGTGATCAGGGCGTCGGCTCCCCTGAGACGGATGCCCTGCCGAGCGAGACGAAACTGTAGGCTGCGGTAGAGCCAGGAGGCGGGGCGGCCACGACGCATCCGCCGCATCACGGCGCCACCGAAGTAGAGCGCCATGCCGGCACAGGCAAACGCCACGGTCGGCACCATGGCGATGGCTCCCAGCAGCCAGGCGCCGATCGCGCCCGGCAGCAGGCCCGCGGCCACTCCGCCCAGAGCCATCATCCCAACCTCGTGCCCGGTCATGCCCCGGAACACCACCGGTGCGGCGTTCAGGCGGGTCGGCAGAAAGTCGAGGCGGTTCGCCATCAGAGGATCTCCGCGGCCTTGGTCGCCAGCCAGATGATGGCGATGATCAGCACCACCCCGACGACCACCACGACCCCGAACTTCGACCATTCACCGCGCACCCGGGCCTCGTTGAAGGTGGCAATGGCGGCGATCGCGACGATCAGGAACGCCACCGTGGCCAGGATCAGGCCGCCCAGGGCGCCAAAGTCATAGAGATAATTCTGGAGCGTTGTGAGAAGGCCATCGCCCTCCCCCCGTGACGGCGCCTCCATGGTGGGAAGCCCCTGCGCCATGGCCTGAGCCGGAACTAGCCCTGCGGCGAGACCTCGGGTACGGGAGAAGAACGAACGCACGGTAGTCATAACGAGCTCCTTGTTGAATGACGGAGAGTGCGAGGCCGGCGACCTCAGAGGAAAACCCAGAACATCACCACGACCAGGAAGACGGCTCGCAGGGCGGCAAAGCCGAAGTCGTCACCGCTGACGCGTCCCTTGGCGTAGCCCCGGTAGGAGGAGATGGCGCTCCAGCACGCCCATAGCAGCACCACGGTGCAGCCCACCCCGGCAATTAACGTGTCCAAGGGTGGCGCATCGAAGCCGGCACCGGCGGCGAAGGCCTCCATCAGCGCAGCTCCCGGAGGTAGTCCCCGGCAAGCGGCGCCGGCCGATGAGGGGGAAGACGCGGAGGTGACAGCACTTCATCGATGCCCTCGGCCACCGCCTTGATGTCGTGACGCAGGCGCGGCACGTCCAGAAAGACGCGGGAGGTGTGGGGGTCGAATTCACCGACGCGGTTCTCGAGCCGGTCCACGATGCGCTGGATCTGGGCCAGTTGGTCCTGGATCAGGGCCAGATCCTGTCGGGCAATCTCATCACGCATGCCGTCGCGCTCGCCTGCATGCGTGGCACCGAACGGAACGGTCAGCAGCGTCAATAGCAGGGGCGACAAGGCACGTGGCAAGCGGCGAAGCGTCATGGCAGACAGTCCATCCGTTGGCTGGGATTGCCGTCATCCTGTCGCCCGCCAGGGTGCAGCGCAGCAGGAAACCATAAG
Organism: Halomonas terrestris; assembly: GCF_049166755.1. Lineage (NCBI taxonomy): Bacteria > Pseudomonadati > Pseudomonadota > Gammaproteobacteria > Oceanospirillales > Halomonadaceae > Halomonas > Halomonas terrestris. Next base: position 42,133 of record NZ_JBMHFZ010000022.1, read on the forward strand.
CGCCGCACACGACGTTTATCTGTGCCAGCTCAACTCGGTACTCATGGAAACGTCGGAGCTCACACAGGCTCCGGCCAATGGCTGCGTAGATGTGGGAAGGCCTCAGAGGTACTTCTTGAAGGAGCCCGTGGCGATGCTGATCAGCAGGCCAAACAGCGCCGCGCAGGGCAGCAGGAAGGCGTTGGGGTGGACGGCAAAGGGCACGCTGAGGTAGAGCAGCCAGCCGACCACGAAGATCGGTGTGATGGCCCGCTTGGCATGGTGGTAGATAAACGCGGACTCGCGTCCCGCGCCGAATCGACGCAAGTCGCGGCGCACCAGACCGTCGACGAAGCCGACCAGGGCCGCCAGGGCGAAGAGCGGCGAGGTCAGCAGCAGGATGACCACCCGGGTCAAGGTCATCAGCGTGACGTAGAGGGCCGCCTGCAGGTAGGTATGCAAGGTACCCAGCCATCCACCCTGAGTGGCGTTACTCTCCAGCCATCCCGAGATGCCGCTTCTGATGAACAGCCAATCGTAGGCGCCGGTAACGGCACCCGTGGCCAGTGCCACTGGGTCCGAAACCAGCAGCGAGCGTGTGAATTGGGTATCCAGCCGGGCCACCTCCGCTTCCAGGGTCTCCAGGGCGTGCTGGGCCCCAGGCTGGCTCCACCACTGCCAGTAGATCCCCGCCCACTCGACCAGTACCGACATCAGCAGCGAGACCACCAGCACCGCCAGGATCTGAAATGGCAGGCCGAACAGCGTGGCCAGCCAGCCGCGCCTCGTCTCCTGGGCACGCTCTGCGGTGGCCATCTCAGTGCACCCTCACCGGTGTTAGCGAGCAGAGTAGCGACCAACGGCGGTCGTGATAGTGCAGAATCAGCCGCCCCTCATGGGGGTGCTCGCCCTGTTCCCACACCGGCGAGAGCCCCTTGCGATAGGCGCGCTGGGTCAGCTCGACGCGATCGATACCGATGACCACGTAATCGAGCAGCCCGAACAGAGCTTGAGGCAGCTCACTCAGGGAGCCGCTCTCCAGGGCGACGCTGGAGACGATGGCGGTTGCTGCAGCGTCAGCCGTCATGGGCACTGTCTCGATGTTCATTTCGGTTCTCCATTGCTTGAGACGTGGGTTGTTCGTTACCCACTACGGAGAGTTCTGTCCCCAGGTCACTCAGCTCCAGGTTCACCGGCGGTGGCATCACCGCGGTCCACCACTGCTCGCCGGTGGTGTAGTCGCGCTTCATGCGCTCGGCGAGTTCGGCGATGCTGCCGGGGATATCCTCGTGCTTGTCGGGTAGCGGTAACGGCATGCGCACCTTCCAGAGCTGGCCACCCTCGAGCAGGGCGAAGGCCTGCCCCTTGGGCAGCGAGACCACGTCCGCCGGCTCGATCATCGGCACCTGCACGGTGCTGATGCGGTCGCCGCCACTGCTGGTGAAGTCGATATCGTTGGCGATGTCGCTGGAGTCGGAGGCCATGCTGACCAGCATGCGGGTAGCCACATTGACCTGGCGCAGCTGGCGGGTCAGCAGCTCGGCGGTCTTCTCCTCCCGCACCCGCAGCATCACCAGATTGTTGAAGTTGCCCACCACCTGGCCGGCCTTGGCGGCATTGCCGATGCGCGCCTCGATGTCGGAGAGGGTCTGGGTGTAGGCGGTGACCTGGATGCCGGCCCCGCCGCCCTTGTTGATGAGCGGAATGAACTCGTCGCCCATCAGCTCGTTGAATTCGTCGCAGTGCAGGTTGATCGGCACCTTACCCATGCGCTTACCGTTCACCACCGGCAGGCCGTCATCGATGCCGTGCTTGTAGATATGCCCCGCCACCGAGACCAGGTCGGCGAACATGGAGTTGCCCACCGCCTGGGCGACCTCGAAGTCGCTCATGGCATCCAGGCCCACGTAGACGATGCCGCGCTTGCGGATGATCTGCTGCCAGTCGATGATCGGCCGGGGGTCTTCGATATCCTCGTAGTCGGGCGAGAGCAGCTCGGCGATACGCCCAGTGGTCAGCTTCTCCAGCAGCGGCAGCAGGGAAGCCACGATCTTGTCGAAGTAGGTCTTGTCATAGCGCACGGCGCTGCGCAGCCCCTCGAGCACGGCGTCCACCACCTTGATCTGCTGCAGATATTGCTCGATGGCCACCACCCGCTTGTCGCGCCCCTGAAACTGGCGGGGGATGTTCTTGTCGTTGAGCTTGCCCTCGATGGAGGTGATCCGCTCCCAGGCGTGCTGGTCGTGGCGGGTCAGGGTCTGCTGGGCGTACTCGATCATCAGCCCGTCGATGTTCACCACGTCCGAGAGGATCTGCTCGTAGGTGGGGCGTTGCCCCAGGGCGTGGCGGGCCCGGGCCACGATGTTGACGAAGCGCCAGGCGAACTCGCGGAAGGCGGCGCTGTTGCCCTCCCCGGAGAGCTGGCCGGCGAGCCGGGTCGCTACCTCGGAGATGCGCCCGAAGCGGCCCACGGCGTTGTAGCGAGCGGAGATATCCGGCCAGCCCAGATGGAAGACGTAGAACTCGTCGCCGCGGCCCGCCCGCTGAGCCTCGGCATACATGCGGATCATCAGGTCGGCGTCGCCCTTGGGGTCGAAGGCGATCACCACGTCACCGCGATGAATGTCCTGAGTGATCAGTATCTCGGCGAGCCGGGTCTTGCCGACCCGGGTGGTGCCCTCCACCAGGGTGTGGCCGACCCGCTCGCCTAGGGGCAGGTAGACATCGCGCTCCCTCCACTCCACGGCGTGCAGTGCCGCCATGCCACCTACTGGCGGCAGCGGGCGCACCGGGTTCCAGGGCACATCCGCGGCGAGCAGCTTGACCAGCGGCCGGCCGGCAGCATAGCGCTCCAGCCGGTTCTCCAGCCCACGGGCCCAGCGGTAGGCCAGCCCCGGGTGCAGATAGCGCTGTACGTGGGGCTGCTGGCTCTCATGGAGCCGCTGGGTGTGGCGCGCCTCCCACTTGAAGCCCTTGCCCATCCATAGCAGCCGCTGGCTGACCGGAATCTGCCGGCTGCGCAGGGCGAAGCGCGGCAGGCGCTTCATATTGCGACGGTAGCGCAGTACCACCCAGGCCTGCCGGGCACGCCACAGCCCGAAGGCAGAAAAGCCCGCCGCCATGCCGTAACCTACGCTCGGCGACAGGGCCAGCGACCAGGGCGCCATGATGCAGAGCACCGCACAGGCCAGGCAGACCAGGGCGGTGTTAAGCTCTACCGCCGGGCGCAGCAGCGCCTCCAGGGGGTGTGTCTGGTTCATCGCACGCTCCTATTGCTCCAGCCCTTGGGCGGTCACCAGCACCGGGTAGTGGGCAAGGCCCAGCCGGCCGGCCAGGTCATCCCCCGGTGTCGGTCGTAGCTCGAGCCCCGGCGCCGCCTTGCGCAGGCACTGCAACCCCTCGGCCGTGGCCACCTCGACGACCAGCCCCACGGCATTGAGCTCGCGCAAGATCGCTCCTCGGGTCTCCAACCAGCGCAGCGACAACGGGTCGTCACCGACCAGGAAGAAGGGCGTCATGCGGCTGGGCAGCTCGAGCGGGCGAAAGCGCACCTCGCCGGGCGACAGCCGCTCACTGGTCACCGGCAGCATATCCGCCTCGCCGAACGGCGCCGGCGCTCGAGGATCCGGCGCATAGCCCTCCTCCTCCGGTATGCCGGCCATGCCGATGGCCACGAAATAGGGGCGTGCCGGCTCCCCGCCGTGGTCGGCAAGTACCTCCAGGGAGGGCCGCTCGACCAGAGACATCTGGGGCATCGTTTCCGCCTGGGCGCCGGCTGCGGCGAGCCCGAGAACCAATTCAAGCCCCGTCACGGCGTACAGTACTCGGCGATAGCATTCACGCTGCAGCATCAGTCGAATCTCCCTCAGTTGGCTGCCAGCTGCCGCTGGCGAGACGTACTCAGCCGTTCGAGCTCAGCGGCGACGATGCGGCGATAGCGGGCCGCCGGCTCCCCGCCAGCGGGACGGTGATAGCGACCGGCCGCCTGCACCCAGTCCCCGGTGGCCTCATAGTGGCCGCGCAGCAGGCGGGCCGCCTCCTCCAGATTGGCGTAGGGGTTCAGGGCATCGCAGGGTTGAGTAAAGCGCTTGCCGGCACCAAACAGCTGAGGCTGCCAGCGCACATTAAGCTGGGTGATTCCCACGTCCACGACGCGGGTCTCCTGCAGGGCCAACGTTAGCGCCTCGCAGGCCGCCTGGCGGGTCGCGAAATGAGAGCCCACCCCCGCCACGTTCAGGGTCCATGGCCAGGGCCGGCGCCCCGCTTTCAGGCTGACCACCGATTCCGCGGTGGCCACCGCGTAGAGCACTTCGGGCGGGACCTGATGCAGGCTGGCGGCATCGAAGTAGGCCGGCGGCACCGGTGACGCCGTAGCCGGCGATGACAGCACTGCCAGGCCAACCGCCATACTCCCCATCCAATGCTTCAGCCTCATGCCTACCCCCTCCCTCACCTGGGATAGACCTGGGGCAGTGACCTCGCGGCAATGCCACGCTCGGGGTCCGGCTGGCCGTGGTTGAGGGTGATGTCTCGTGCCCGCACGCGGTCAGCCGGTACGCCCACTCGACGCGCCCAGTCGCGTATCACCGCGTCGTCGCCGTCACTGTCGAGCACGAAGATATCCATCTGTGCGCCCTGGGCCATCAACTCGCTGACGGTACTGTCACAGCGCTCGCACTCTTCGGCCGCCACGTACACCGTCAGGCGGGCCTGTAGTGCGCCCTCATCGGTAAAGTGAAATGCCGAGCGCGGCCGCAGGGTGAACTCATCCACGGGCATCTCATCGGGGTAGAGGCGCTGCCAGGCCTCGTCGTAGGCGCGCTGGAAGGCCAGCTCACGCTCGGTGCGAGCGCGCTCCACCTCCACCAGCAGCTCTGCATAGCGGCGGCGCTCCTCGGCGCTGCGTGCCTCGACGCCGAGTGCGGTGATGGGATCCAAGTTGGGCGACCAGATCCCCCGGGGACCTTCCATCAACGCCTCGTAGCGCTCCCAGTCGCGCTCAGTCAGACCCCAGATCTCGGCCTGCTCCGTGCGCGTGCGAGTGCGCTCGCTCTCGAGCATCCGCTGCGCCTCCTGAATCACGCCGGAGGCATCGGGGCGGCTATCCGGGATGGACTGGGCATAGGCCTGGCTCCCCAGCAGCGTCATAGCCACGGTCGCCAAAGGCAGGGCAGCGCGTTGCATGAATGTCATCGCAGGATCTCCGGAGGCATCAGGGAATCTGTACGTCGACCGAGTGGCCGTTGTGGCGGAAGACCGCATGGGAGCCGCGAATCGCCGACAGCTCCCAGCCATCCTGGCGATCGCCCACGCCCAGCAGCCGGATGTCGCGCAGGCTCGACAGTCCATTGGGTGACACGCCCACATAGGGGTGGCCACCGCGGGACTCGACGCCGGTGACCTGGAACGGAGGAGACGGCGGGGCCGCTGACCGCGACGCCTGGCTTGCAGGTGCAGGGCGTGGCGCGGCCTGCTGACGCTGGCCCTGCTCGAGGCGCTCGCTCAGCGTCTGGATCTGCTCGTTCTGGGCGGTGATGCGCAGGTTGAGCTCGCTATCCAGGCGGCTCAGCGTCTCGGCAAGCTCGGACAGGCGCGGCTCGAGCGGATCCAGCTGCTCCAGCTGCGCCTGTGCGGCAGTGATATCGGCGGCATTCTCCTGCCCGCGCTGCTCGGCTCGCTCGAGACGCTGGTCCAGCTCCGCCAGGTGCTGCTCCAGCACCGTCTGCTGCGATTCCACTCGGGCGAGCGCCTCCTCCAGCGGCACCACCGCCTGCTGCACCTGGGACTGCACCAGAGATTCCACCGGCACCTCCTCAGGCGCCGGCCTCAACAGCAGAGCCCCCGACACCACGGCACCGGCCAGGCTGACCGTCAGCAGGCCGTAGAGGGCCTTCCTGCTGCCCTTCCCTGCCCCGAACTTGCGGCGACGCTGCGGCTCCGTCGGCTTGTGGTTGGGCGACAGCTCGGTAGGCTCACGCATCGCTCACCTCCGCCACTGCTTCGTTGCGCTCGTCACGGCTGTCGTCGCCGTGCCCCGGCGCATAGCGGATATCCCGCACCTGGTAGCAGACCTCTCTGGCGACAGGGTCGACCTCCAGCTCCCAGGCGTCGCCGCCCAGCACCTGAAGGGCTTCGCGCAGCGGCATCGGGCCCAGCCGGTAGTGGGCCGCCGGCAGCGGCTTGCGGTAGAGGGTGCGCTGGGCGGGGCCGGGCGCGGGGCAGAGCGAATAGCCGGTATGACGCAGGGTGTGATGCAGCGCATCCTCCACGGTGGTGGTCATGGATGCCGGAATGCGCACGTCGATGGTCTGCTCCAGGAGGTAGCGCTGCCCCAGCGAGGCCTGAGTGGCCACCAGCTGGTAGCGCCCGGTGCGAATGACCTCGACGGAGGGCAGCTCGTCGCTGTAGATGTCCGGGGTCACGGCCTCGGTCGTCGGCGGGTTGGGTCCGGTGACCACGGCCCGATGCCGCTCGCCGTCTACGTCGAAGTAGGGCAGCGAGAGCACCAGAGGGTCGGCATTCAAGGGCTCGGGAGTCTGTGGAGGCTGATGGGCACAGCCCGCCAGCAGCGTGGTGGCGATCAGCGCAGCGGTAGAGAGGGTGGGAAGGTTGAGCATGCGTTGCCTCAAGGGAGTCCATTCAATGGCGTTGAGGCAGGAGGTTCTCGGGTTTGCGGGGGCGGGTCGATTGGAAAGCGTAATCAGGCGGGGAAAGGAAAAACGCCCCGGGGTGGGGCGTTCTTCGCAGGTTGGGAATCGTCAGTGCCTTGGCATGACGTGATGGTGCTCTAACCACCAACAGTGATCAGTCGAGGGGCAGGCCTGGCCATTTACCCCCGTGAGTCAGGATGTGCAGAATGCTGCCATCCGGGTCGTCGTGGCTATACTCGCCCCAGTAGCGGGCGCGGTAGTGAGCCTTGAGATCCATGCCGCGATCGATGCACTGCACGAAGGCGTACAGCTTCCCGGCGCTTGCGCTCAGGATATAGAAACAGACCGGATCTCGCGGATCGTAGAGCAGTTGGTTAACTTCAACTCGCATTGTCTTCTCCAGCGGACTGTCATCGCCGAGAAGAACCTCCCAGCCGGGGAGGTGACTCCCCGGCTGGGTGGGTTGATAGAAATCCTGTGGATCAGTGCATGGCCGGCGAATCGAAGGAGCCGGCCGCTTCTCCCGAGAGGGCAGCGGCGTAGCCATTGCCGACCTCAGGCTGCTCCGCTGAGGCAGCGGATCTGTCGTTACCGGCACCCTGCTCGTCGCGGCGGGGCGCCTGGTAAACCATCTCGCCATTCACCTTGATCCAGCTGATGAACAGCAGACGCGCCTTGAGACTGACGCCGGTCTGGCCCGCCTTGTCGCCTCTGGAGTAGACGAAGGTGTCCGTCCAGAGGTCGCCCAGCTTGAAGCCCACCAGCACCTTGCGACCTTGATACACCGCCTGACGGCAGCGTTTGACGAGCGCTTCGGCCTCATGGCCGCTGATCCGGCAGTCGAAGCGGGTATAGCCCACATCGTCCGCGGGGCCGTTCAGGGCGGCGATATCGCATGCCCAGAACGCGTCTCCACGCTTCGGCCTGACCTCTCGGATGCGGTTGAGGTAGCCAAGGCCGGTGATATGCAGGTCGAAGAAGCCAGTGGTAGCACTCTGGTGAGTGGAGTTCGTCATGGAGTGTCTCCTCGGTGGGTTGCAGTTTGCACCCGGGAGACACTCGCCCCCTGCGGGAAGTCGAGTGGCTTCCCGGGTGGGCAAGGGGTGGATTCAGACGCTGGCTCAGCCCATCAGCACGCAGTGGTGCCGGGAGCCGGCCAGGGTAGTGTTGCAGCAGTCGCAGGACGCCGTTGAGAGATCTTCGTCTTGCTCGCTATCGCCGACGACGAGGGTGTTCCCGTCGCGCTTCGCTGCGGCGATGGAGTGACGCACCTCCCGCTCGCGGGCGGCTGCGCTCTCTTCATCCAGGAAGTGATCCAGCCCGGTGGCATCATCGTTGGCGATGATCATCAGGCAGTCGGGGCAGACCATGAAGTGGTCGTCAACAATCGTGGCCATGGGGCATTCCTCCAGATTCCAGGGGGTCCGCCCCCCTGGGGAGGCATCTCCCCGAATGGGTGGTAGCAGTGGCATCCAGCCCTGGCGGGCGGCCTCGTCTCGGGATGCGCGAGGCCTTGGGAAATGGCGTGCCGCCAGGCGGCGCACCTTTGAAACGCCTGGGTGCCTGGGTGTCTCGGTTGGAGCCGGTCGAGACCACCGGGCTGCCAGCGGCAGCACTTGCACACTGGGAGGCTGCCCGTCAGCTCGGCAGCATCTCCTCGATATCCTCACTCGCAAGACGCGGCACGCCACGTCTTGGGATTGAAGACCATAGAGGGCATCAACAGGGTCGTCGCCGTACCGACAAGCACCAGGATGTCCGCCATGCGACTGGAGCCAAGGCATGTCCCTCGTTGCCATGCTTCGCTCACGGAGGCACCCGAATCTCTTCGCGGACGCATTCGGTCGATCAAGCACAGATCCCTGTACAAAGGGCTCCCGTTGGTGATGCGGCGGGCTCCGCAGATGGGCAGGCGTTTCCGGCGTGGAAACGTCAACCGGCCTGCCGGCTACCCTGGATCAAGGTAGCTGGCAGGCCGGTCGCCGTATGAGACGGGTGGCCAACCAACCAAGCTGGCCTAGGACTAAGGAACCTCGAACCCCGACTGTTGATGATGCAGTGTGAGCCGTAAAGGCGGGATGGGGCGTATTCGTCGCGCGAGGTGCGAATACTTCGGGGGAATGAGCGTTGGCGCTCAAAGGGCGTTGCGTGATGACCGTCAGCAACCAACGGGGTGTATTCATATTATTGAGGCTGCCCTCTCCACGGTCAAGGCGATACCGCTTTACGCCTGCTATCGGAGCCCTTCCTGGGCGCCTTATCGCGCAGCATTCCCTTACACTCCGGGTAGCGCGTGCAGCCCCAGAAGGCACCGTATTTGCCTTGGCGCTTGCGCATGGGCGCCTGACACTCCGGGCACCTCTTGAGGTCTTGCTGAGGCATCGTCACCGTAGCTTCCCGCGCATGCTGGACCAGCTTCTCAACCATGCCGGCTTGTCGCACCATGAAGTCCTGCAGCACCAGGCGCCCTGCCGCGACGTCATCCAGCGCCTGCTCCCAGAGCGCCGTCATTCCGGGGTTGGTGATGGCAGAGGGCAGTGCATCAATGAGCTGCTGGCCGGTCGGGGTGGAGACCAGTGCGCGCTTCTGCCGCTTGATGAAGCCCCGCTTCAGCAGCGTCTCGATGATGCCGGCCCGCGTTGCCTCGGTGCCGATCCCGGCGGTCTCCTTGAGGCGGGCCTTCAGGCGCTCGTCTGTCACGAACCGGGCGGCATGCTTCATGGCGGCGATCAGGGTACCTTCGGTAAACGGCTTGGGCGACGCCGTCTGCTTGGCCAACATCTCGAGGTGCTGCGCCTTGCATGACTCTCCCTCGCTCAGGGCCGGCAGCGGGGGTGCCTCCCGGTCTTCCCCGCTGCCCTCGTCCGACGCCGCTCGAGGGAAGAGCAGGCGCCATCCCTCCACCCTCACCTGCCGTCCCGAGGCCAGGAACGCCTCACCCTCCAGGTCCACCCCCACCTCGGTCTGATCATACTCGTGAGCCGGCAGGAACTGGGCCAGGTAGTGGCGACGAATCAGGTCATAGACGTTGCGCTCGGCGTCACTCAGCTTGGCCAGGTCACATACCACCGCCGTCGGGATGATGCCGTGGTGGGCGGTGATCTTGGTGTCATTCCAGACGCGGCTCTTGCGACACGTGTCCAGGCGCTGGCGAAGTGGCGACAGCGTCTCATCCGAGTGCAGCAGCATCGTCACGATGCGTTCAGCATCTCCGAGCTGCGACTCCGGCAGGTACCGGCAGTCGGTTCGCGGGTAGGTCGTGGCCTTGTGGGTCTCGTAGAGCGCCTGGGCAATGTCCAGTACCTGCTGGGCACCGTAGCCAAAGCGGCGCGAGCCCTCCTGCTGCAGCGATGACAGGTCCATGACCAGCGGCGCCGCCTCCTTCTTGTGACTCGTCTCGAGGTGGCTTACACGCCCCTGCTGCCCGGTAGCTCGCTGAGTCAGTAACCGGGCGGCTTCCTCGCTGATGCAGCGCCCGGCGGCATCCAGGATCGAGGCGTCACGTGGCTGCCACTTCGCCTGGAAGGTACCGCCCGCCGTCTGGAACTGAGCCACGACTTCCCAGAAGGGTTGGGGCACGAAGTTCGCAATCTCCCGGTCGCGATCCACCACCAGCCGCAGCGCGGGCGTCTGCACGCGCCCCACCGAAAGCACGCCCTGGTGCCCCTGCCGCTGGGCCAGCACCGTATAGGCCCGGGTCAGGTTCATCCCAACCAGCCAGTCGGCCCGACTACGCCCCAGCCCTGCAAGATAGAGCGGATAGGTCGCCTCCCCGGACCTGATGCTGGCCAACGCCTTCCGGATCGAGGCATCGTCCAGGGCCGAAAGCCACAGGCGGGTCACCCTCCCCCGGTAGTCACAGTAATCCAGTAGCTCGCGGGCGATGGTCTCCCCCTCCCGATCGGCGTCGGTGGCCACCACTACCTCGGTCGCCTGGCCCAGCAGCTTCTTCACGACACCGAACTGCTTGCGGCCACTCTTCTTGACCTCCATCTTCCAGGTCGAGGGGAGAATCGGCAGCGCCTCCAGGGACCAGCGCTTGAGCGCCGAGTCGTACTCCTCTGGCGGCGACTGCTCGAGTAGGTGACCGAACCCCCAGGTCACCACGTTCCCGCCGCCGTTCAGGTAGCCCTCGCCACGCTGGCCAGCACCTATCACACGGGCAATATCACGGGCCTGCGAGGGCTTCTCGCACAGGAATACACGCATTGGCTCATCTCCCTCATGAACGTCGAGGGCAGCATGGCAAGTCCATAGAGGCGAGCGAAGAAAGAAAGGAAACGTCAGCGATGCGGCTTTGTACCACCAGGCATCAGGCTTTCGCCATCAGCTCAGCAGCGTCCATGACGTCACCCAGGAGAAACAACATCTGGGTGCCAGACGAGCCGGCGCCCCTGACGATAGGCCGGGGTGGCGCATGGCCGCGAAGGTCGCGGCCATGCCGAAGGGCATGCTTGAGCTCGGTGACACGGACGCCGAGCAGCTGAGCTGCATAGCCAATGCCGATCCACTCGTTTCTCAGCTCCCGTGATGTCACCAAGTGCCCTCCTCCCTGCGTTAACGAAGCGCCGTGCGGAAGCGCTGCTCGAGCACCTCGCCCATGGCATCTCCATCGTACCTGGCATTGGCAGTCGGCAGGTGCTCCACGTTGATACGAGAGCCGCTACCGTCGCGCTGAATTTGGACCTTCAGCACGAGAGAGTGCTCACCACCGTTGACGGTCTGTCTGGCGTAATCGCTCATCTGATAAAAGGCGCCGGGCGTGGCATCAAAGTGCCATGCATTATCCATCATCGCCCACTGGTCAGAGTTACTGTTCGGGTTGAAGTCCGCCTCCGAGCGGAATCCGAACTCGGAGCGCACCCTCGCATAGGCCGTATCCACGTCCAACGGCGACGCCATGCTGAACCGCCCATGCCGATTGCCTGCAGCTGTTCCCTGGTCCCGGCCAGCTGCCACAGCGTCTTCTTCGATAGCAGGCTGCTGCTCGGGATCGTAATTGATAGGCTGCCCCGTCACCGGGTTATTGATGCAGGTCAGGCAGCGCCCTTGAGAGTAGAGGTGGTCCTGAGTGGTACAGCCCGCTGCCACAGTCACAATAGCGCCAAGCCCAACCCAACACAGGACTCTCTTCGCCCCCTTCATCGCTCTCCTCCTTGATTCATCCATGATCACGCAGCGGTTATTCCCCGTAGCCTTCCTGGCTCGCTCCCGGGCCGCTGGCATATTGCTCCGCCGGCTGCTGGTGGCTATGGGGGGTATCCATGATTACCTGAGCCACCCGATGAGGCAAGATGGCCACCCGCTCAGCCTGCACCTTGAAGGCCGTGCGCGTCTCGCCGTTCTGCTCCCAGCTGTCCTGAACCATCTTGCCCACCACCACGACCCGCATCCCTCGCTGATACAACCGCGACCACCGCTCTGCTTCCCGGTGCCACCACTCCACGTCTGCCCAGAAACCACCGCGATCCACCACTTCCCCATCCTTGGGGACCAGGTTATCGAACCGCACGTTGAGCCTGAGCAGCGTGCGGGGCGGCTGATTGTCACGCACGGGGAAGGTCCTGACCTCGGGGTCACTGCCGATATTTCCCTCACCGTAGAAGCGTGTGCCCATGGGTATCCTCCTTGGTCATTATCGCTGAAAAGAGACCGCATGTTCGATATCCGCTAGCGCCTTACCAATTCGCTTGATCGACCAGTTGATCGTGGCCGCCTTGGCATTGAACACGCAGCGCTGGACTTCTAGGTCGATGACGGATTGCCGCATCGCCTCGGATATGTCATCACGTGACAAGAACGTCTCCAGCAGCCAAAGCCCCATGCTTCTCTGCTTATTATCACGCCACTGAAGCGTTCTGGCCGGAATGCCTGATTTGCCCCAAGGGGTCAGCCAGAGATCGGTCGATTTCAGCAGACCGCCATTCGCCTGAGACGCCATATCGATCGCCTCCTGACGAGCCACTCTTGCCGAATCTTCCAGCTCATCACGTAGACGAATCAGCTCTCCCTTACCCTTAAAGGGTTTTAAAAAACCCTTTGCGTAGCTGTTGAATGCGTCATTGCCATAGCTGTTCGATGCGGTATTCAAGCTGCCCCCTCACTCACTCTCAGTGATTCCACTGGAATCACCCTGCCGACCCTCTGGCCACGCCCAAGACCTAAGTAAACTTGATGACAGTGGAATCACGCTCCCGGCACTCCGGCCACTACTCCTCCGCCGAGGGCGGTGGGTCACTTTCCACCGCGCCTGCGCCACTGGCCGCCTTGGCCTCCGCCGGCCTGGGAATCGGCGGCGCAAACTCGCTGCGGTGCTTCCCGGAGAGCACATCGTCGGGCAGCTCACCGAACTTCTCGATGGCATTTCGGGCCTTGGCGTTGTTGGCAGCGAAGTCGTCGCGGGTGGCACCGCTGAAGCCCGGGTACTTCTGGGTACTCGCACACAGGCTGCGCAGGAGGTGTCCGCCAACCCGGACGTACTCCTCCATCTGGCGCCGACCGATCAGGGCAATGTGGTGGGCAAGCATGACGCGCCTGACGAAGCGGTCGAAGTCGATCAGCAGGCGCAGGGCGAGCCATCCATGCTGGCCGCCGGTATAGACGGGGATCTTGAGCGGCTGCTGGTTGAGGTTCTCCTCGACATCCAGCTCTGGCGGCAGCTGTGCCATCAGGCTATCCAGCTCCTGGAGGCGCTGGTCCAGCTGAGCGCGAGTGTCGGCAAGCTTGGCATCCAGCTGCAGCAGCCAGTAGTCCGCATAGGGGTCATCCTTGGCTGCATTCTGCTTGATCGCACCGCAGATCAGCAGGAACTGCCGCATGCCGATTATCTGTGGGCGCCCCGTCTCGACCCCACGGCCCTTCCAGATCCGTGCGGCGTGGTGGGTATGGAGCGTCAGCTCGATCTTGCTGCGAAGTGCTCCCAGGCGATCAACGGCCATGTCGCGTCGTCCTCATGCTGATGTGTGTCCGCGGTATGGCAGGCACTGTCAATCAGTTGGTAAGTGGGAGACAGCGGAATCGTTAATGGCTGTTGAGTGAGTTTTTCCCGCCAGCCGGCCATAGCCCCAGCTTGCGCAGGCACTGCTCTCGGGCCGCCTGGGCCTCCTCGGGCGACGTGGTGCTGGACGGAGTGCTCGATGCTGTGGGTGCCGCAGGCTGCCTGAGTGGCTGAGTCGCGGCACGAGGTGCAGACCGCTGCATGGCGGGTGGAGTGCTCTGACTCACACTGCCCATTCGGCGTTCGGCCTGGGTCTTGGCGTAGCCGGTCGCGACGAACTCGCCGCCGATAGCGCGCTTGATCAGCCCCCGCAGGAAGCCTTTGGGGTTTCTCACCGAACCGCTGCTCACGCGGCCCGCCGCTTCATCGAGAATGGCTTGCTGGGTGTCGCCTGATAGCCCCGACATCAGCAGCTGAGTCGCCTGACGCTCGCTATCATCCAGCGAGAGACACGCCGGCCAGTGCAGGTTCACGGCTGACGTACCTGTAGGTTTTACACAGTGTGAAGTACGTACTGTACGTGGAGAACTGCCCGAGTTTTCATGGAGAACGGCATCAACGGCCTCATAAGCTCTTGATTCCAGACTTGGTTCTCGATGAAAACCGGGGGAGTTCTTGTGGCTCACCCTGCCGGGTTCTCGCTGAGAACTCGGCGCTTCCCCCTGGTTCTTCTGCTGAGTCGTGGTGGAGAACTGAGTGGCCTGACGCTTAGCCGGCGAGGGAGGCCGAACCTTGCTGGAGCGAGACGCCAGGGTATCGAGACGCGTCGGTAGCTCATGGAGCGCCCCGGCCTCCTGGAGCTCCTCGAAGACGATGGCGGCCACCGCCTTGACCACCTTGTTCTGGTGATTCAGACAGCGGCACACATACTCGACGTAATCGGCATCCAGCACCGAGGCCTCGGCGGGAGAGAGCGGCTCATCGTGCAGGATGTAGACGTTGCCGATGATGCGGCCATTCTGCGCGTTACGCGCCCGATGCCCGAGGCTCACCCAGCGGGTCAGCCGGAGAACGGCGATGACGCGGGCGACCGTGGCGCGCGAGGCCTTCTGCCCCGGAGCCCCCCGCAGCAAGGGCTGCAGCTCGTCGTAGGTCGGCACCGCGGTGGTTCGGTCCGGATTCACCAGCATCCGCATCATCTGCCAGCCGAGCTTGTCGACGTGCCCAAGACGCGGATCGAGCAGCAGCGCTCGCGGCACGGTCTCATGGGGATTCCCGAAAAACAGCAGCCCATCGAGGCCTGAAGCAGCCTCCCCTGGACGGTCCGTCTCGCCGTCCGGAACGGCAGACGCCGGGGGCTCTCCCCGGCGCTGGGTCATCTCGGAAGCCGCTTGGCCGATCAGGCGATCCAGCCCTTGTCGAGTGGCATCGTGCAGCTGCACCATCACCGCTCTCCTTCAGGTGCCATCCACTCTTCGGTTGGAGGTGCCGTGCGCGGCTGGCCGGGATCACCCCACTGCTTGATTAGGTGCCACACCACCGCCAGCGGAATGTCGGTCTCATCGGCGAGGGTGACCATGCCCTGTAGGTCATCGGTCGACCTGGGGTCCAGCGCAATCTGCTGCCAGCGCTCCCAAGCATCGTGCTCGGCCTGCTCCGATGGCATCGCCAAACGCCCCTGCCGCGGCGCAATATCCAGCAGCTGACGCCGCGTCGAGCAGTCGTTACCGGTCAGGCCGAAGAAGACCCCCATCATGCTGACGCTGGCCCCCAGTCTCAGACAGCGGTCGATCAGGGTTTCACGATCCTGGTCGCGATCGATGCGCGCCAGAACCCCACGTAGCGCGGCATGATCCACTGAAAAGCGCGCCACCACAGGTCCCGCGCAGGCCAGCGAGTCGATGTCACTCGCTCTCAGGCGGCGAAGGGTGCGCAGCTCCTCCTCGCTGAAGCCGAGGGCCAGCGCTCGGCGCATGTTGCCCTCCCGAAGAAATCCCATGACCTGGCTGAGCAGCGCCTGATTCAGGTTGGCGGATGAAGAGCTCATGACTGGGCCTCCTGTTGTACCTGCAGGTGTTCACGAAGGCGGCGGATCAGCCGCACCAGACGGAAGAAGCGAAGCAGCACCGCATCGTCCCAGGCGCTCTCTTTCCCCTCTTCATAGTGAGTGCCGAACAGTGCTCCCCACAGGGTGGCGTCAGAGGGGTACTCGGGATTGAGCTCGCCGCGCAGGCTGGCCAGCGCTTGCCAGGCGAAAAGCGCTCGACGGTCGGCGGCGTCCGGCAGCGGGTTGAGGTCGAAGCCGATGCCGTCGTCATCGGCGATGACCACATCGCTGCCGCCGAAGCCGCCCCAGCGGGCAATGACCTGGACCAGCTCACGTATGCGGATGCGCAGCGAGCGGGGCTCATCCTCTACCCCTTCGATGAACCAGACGTCGGCAATGGGCGGGGTGATCTCGCCGGAGAGCACCGGTGCCGCCAGTGGAGCCAGCTGCTCGAAGTCGAAGCTGGGCACGCCGAGCTCACTGGCCAGGTGGTGGCGATAGCCGCGCTTTCCCGGGCTCTCTTCCCAGCTTGACTGGGTCAGCCCTTCGAGGCGGGCGGCCTGTTCGGCCTCCGTCCGAGCGGCGCCCTCGGGCCAGTCGATTTCCTCCTCAGAGAGCGCGGCCATGGGCGCAGGGCCAGGTACCGACGTCGGTTCTCCGAGCCCAGACACCACGGGAGACTGCGACTCGCTCAGCTGCTCCTTTTCACGCTCCAGCGCGGCGACCTGCTGGCGGAGCCGGAGCAACTCAGCGCTCTCCGTCCGCCCCTCGTCGGGGTTCACGTTTCTACCGCTAAGGGTGCGCGGCGATGGCAGCTGCTCGGTTTGCAGTTCAGGGTCAGGCGTGGGCGCTTTTTCCTTCGGGGCACTACCTGCTGCCGTCTCAGAAGAGCTATCAGGCAGCGGTGGATAGAGCGAGGGCGGCTGGGCATCGGGATCGCGCATCTGCTGCAGCTCAACGTCCAGGGCCTCGAAGGCCTGATGCTCTTCCAGGTCCCAACGCCGCTTGCGATAGGTGACGATATTATCGAGGGTCAGCTCGCAGACGTTGAAGTGCACGCCCGTGTTGTCGGCCAGCATGCCGCACAGCCGATCCACCACGATGCCCCAGTTCATCTCGGTCTGACCCTCGTCATCGAACCAGGCCATGGTCTGGTGCCAGGCTTCGGCAAAGCCCTCGGGCTCGACCTCCTGGGTGCAGCGCTCCCAGATCAGCCGGCAGGCTTCCCGGTAGCTGATAAGCTTCTCGACCTGCGGCCTCCCCAGGCCGCTGTAGAGGGTGTTGGGCAGCGTGGGCAGCAGATGCTCGACGGTATAGAGCATCTTGCTGATATGGCTCTGGGCCACCTGGTAGCCGTCCTCCGACAGGCGCTTGACCAACTCGCGCTGCGATAGCGATTCACCGCTCTCCTCCTCGTACATCGCCTTGGCATCCATCACCCCCTTGGCGCGCTCGATCCAAAGCAGCTGGCCACGGTTGTCGTTCTCGCTAAGGTGACCCGTCAGCATCTTCACTTCCGACTGCCAGGGTCGGTATAGGGCATAGAAGGCATGGAAACGCGACTCACCGGTCTCTTCGTAGAGCTCGCGTAGGATCTGCAGGCGGGTATTGCCGCCGTCGCAGATGGTGTAGTGCTTCTCGCCCGGCCGCTGGGTCACCGGGGGCTTGTGCTTGAGACCCGCGGCACGGATCGAGGCCTTGATATCCTCATACTTGGAGTTCTGGACCTGCCGTGGGTTGTGCTCATAGGGCTTGAGCATGTCCAGGGTCACCCAGACCGCCATCTCCTGGTCTGGCGGCGTGACGGCGTCGACCGGCTGCCCCTGGCGCCTGGGTCCCGGCTGCGTCAGTCGGTCCCGCAGCTGTTGATCGGTAGGACGCTTCATAGGAGGGCTCCCTCTACGATAGACACGACGGAGGTGATGACAGTGGAATCACTCTTCATGGCGGTACCGCCTCTCCCACTCCGCACGGCGCAACTGGGAGCGCGCATTGAGCTCGGCGCGGCGGTCCTTGGTGGTGAAGGAGGTGAAGACCGGCGCACAGCCTGGCTTGCTGAATCGCAGGTGACCACCGCTGGTACGCTGCACTTCCCAGCCCTGGGTCGCGGCATAGCGAATCAGGCGCTGCATCCCCTTGCACCCCCGCGCTACGGAAAGCGACTTACTCATCTGCGGCCTCCTCGATCTCCCAGAAGCGTTTCAGCAAGGTGTCACCGCCTTCGATGAAGGTGTGGATCTCATGGCCGCTGTAGGTGGCCATCCGAATAACCGCGAGGGCGTCTGCCTGAAGGTCTGCATCGAGCCCTCGCAGCCGCTGCATCTCGAAAGGCCAGCGGTAGCCGTTGTAGAGCCCGAGCAGGAGGCGACGAAGATGGTGGGACTGACCGCTATGCCCCTGGGCCACACGGACCAGGTGCTCCAGAGCGGCAAGGCCCTGCTGTTCAGCCTCGAGCTGCCGCTGGCGAGTCTCGTGCATCACCTCGGCCAGGGCTTGGGAGAGCCGGGAACGGGGCTCCGGTGTGCGTACGCGGTGCTGGCTCATGGGGTCACCTCCTGGCGCTGCCACGCCAACGGCTTGAAGCGCGCCGACTCCCCCTGGAACGCCAGGTGCACGGTGCCGGTGGGCCCGTTGCGCTGCTTGCCGAGGATCAGCTCAGCCAGGCCGTGGCTGTCTTCGTTGTCGGGGTGGTAGACCTCATCGCGGTAGATGAAGGCGATCACGTCGGCGTCCTGCTCCAGGGCACCGCTGTCACGCAGATCGGCCATGCAGGGGCGCTTGTTGGGGCGGGTCTCCAGGGAGCGATTGAGCTGCGACAGGGCAATGACCGGGGCACGCAGCTCCTTGGCGGTCTCCTTGAGAATCCGGCTGACCTTGCCCACCTCGAGGGTGCGGTTCTCGCTGCCCGGCTCCTGAAGCAGCTGCAGGTAGTCCACCAGGATCATGGAGGGGCGACCGAAGCGGCGCGTCATGCGGCGTGCGCGTGCCTTCAGGCTGGAGGCGGTGATGCCGGAGACATCATCGATCAGCAGCTTCCCTTCCAGCTGGGTGAGCCGATTGACCGCGGCGGTCACCTTCGGCCAATCCTCGTCTTCCATCTTCCCGGTGCGCAGCTTCTGCAGGGAGACATTGCCCAGGCTGGCGATCAGCCGGAGCATCAGCTGCGCTTCCGGCATCTCCAGGGAGAAAATGAAGACCGGGCCGGCAATGTCCTCTGCCGTCAGGGCATGCTCCGCGAAACCGAGCCCCATGGCGGTCTTGCCCATGGAGGGGCGGCCGGCCAGGATGATCAGATCCCCTGGCTGCCAGCCCGCAGTCATGGCGTCCAGCTCGCTTAGGCCGCTCGGGATGCCCGTCACCCCACCCTGTGCATTGAAGGCCCGGTCGATGACGTTGATGGCCTCACCGAGCATCTCCTTCATGGAGCTCAGCTGCTCATTCCTCTCTTCCGTCAGGGCAAAGAGCTTCTGCTCGGCCTCCTCGATCAGCTCGGTGGCCGAATGGCCCTGAGCCATCAGGGCCTGCTGGTTCAGGGTGAAGCAGGTATGGATCAGCTGCCGCAGGGCATGGCGGTCCCGCACGATCTCAGCATAGGCCTCGACATTGGCCGCACTGGGCGTATTGCGTGCCAGCTCCGCCAGGAAGGCGAGACCTCCCACCTGTTCAAGCTGACGCGCTTCTTCCAGCGCCTCGGACACCGTCACGACATCCATTGGCTGGTCGCGCTCCGCCAGCCCTTGAATCGCCTGAAACACCAGGCGATGGGCCTGCTGGTAGAACATCGCCGGTGCCAGGCGGTCGGCAACCTCATCCCACATGGCGTTATCCAGCAGCAGACCGCCCAGCACCGACTGCTCCGCCTCCAGACTATGCGGCGGCAGGTAGCCGGCCTCCGGACGCTCCTCGGCCACCCGAAGTTCGGCCAGGTTCTCAATGGCACTCATCGTGGCAGCCCCCCTGCATGGCGGTGGTGCAGACCATGGCGTCGATCAACGGCTGCCACTCGGGGTTGAGCTCACAGGCCATCGCCTTGACCTGGTCGGCGGCGGCGGGCGACTTGCGGCCGGCGGGCCGTCGCGGTTCGAACTGATGCGCGGGAAGGCCCGCGCTGGCGGCCTGTCGGAAGGCCACACCGGCACGGATGGTGCTTTGCATCACGCTGACGCCCTGCTCGCCGGCGGCGAACATCTCCGCCAGCGTCTGGTGGATGCCCCGCGCATCGGCGGTCTCATCCAGACGGTTAACCAGGACGGAAACGGGGGGAACGGAGAGGTGGGTGAACTGGCTAAGCGCTTCGAGATCGCGCAGCAGGCCGACGGTGCCTCGCACGAACTCGCGGGCGGAGAGCAGCTCGGGGGTGATGGGTGAGAGGGCATGATCGGAGGCCAGGACGGCCATCTCCAGGGTGATGGAGCGAGCTCCCTGGGTATCAATCAGGATCAGGTCATAGCCCGACAGCCTGGAGAGCAGCTGGGCGAGACGGAAGCGGCCATCCGGCGCGTTGAGCAGCAGCTGAGGGAGCTGGCCGGCGTGATCGTTGGAGATCACCACATCCAGGTTGGGATGGGCGGTATGCGATATGACATGGGCAGGAGCGGTATCGCTGAGCGCGATCAGCTCGTAGGTGCCGCCGGGGGCTTCGGTGCGGAGGGGATAGTAGCTGGAGAGCGTGGGCTGGCTGTCCAGGTCGATGAACAGGACTTTGAGGCCCGCATCGGCCAACAGGCCACCCAGATTGGCAGTGACGGTGGTCTTGCCGACGCCGCCCTTGGTCGAAACAACGGAAACAACACGCATAACCCCACCTCGGTTCCAGATGGAATCAAGTGTGAGGCTGATGATCTGTAGCTATTACACGAAGACGGCTCGATCCACACCACCCCGCGCGGGGCTTCCACTTCTCGCTCGCAAGACGCTGATTTCGAGAAATTTACGTGGTGCCGGCACCAGGAGTCGAACCCGGGACCTACTGATTACAAGTCAGTTGCTCTACCAACTGAGCTATGCCGGCTCGGGAACCGAATCGAGTCACAGAATCGGAAACAGGGTTGGCGTGGCTGGGGTACCAGGATTCGAACCTGGGAATGCCGATACCAAAAACCGGTGCCTTACCACTTGGCTATACCCCAGCAGTGTGGTGGCCAGAGACGGAATCGAACCGCCGACACGGGGATTTTCAATCCCCTGCTCTACCGACTGAGCTATCTGGCCGCTGCCAACGGGGCGTATTAAACCCCAAGGGGCCGTTGTCGTCAACCCCTTCCGTTTCAAAAAGATGCCGCCGGGAAACCGCAGGGGGGTCACTGCTCGGGCGGCACATAACCCTCGGCCTGATCGGTCTCGCGATTGTCGAGGAAACGCTCCATCTGCTCCATCAGGTACTCCCGGGAGGCCGGATCGAGCATGTTGAGGTGCTTCTCGTTGATCAGCCGGGTCTGCAGCGCCTGCCACTCCTCCCAGGCCTGCTTCGACACGCTGGCCTGGATCTCCTGGCCCTTCTTGCCGGGCAGGGGCGGGAACGGCAGGGCCTCGAGCTCCTGCTGGTACTTGCGACAGAAGACGGTCTGGCTCATCGGACACTCTCCTCGTGATGGGCTTGGGAATTTCGGTGGCTGGCCGGCGCCCTGCGCGCCAGGGATGAAAGCTTGTCCAGCAACGATTTCACCGGTGCCGCCATCCCGATGCTCTCGGGCTCCAGGGGATCGTACCAGCGGCGGGTCTCGCCCACCGAATCGAGGCTATCGATCAGCACCGGTTGCGGCGTGATCTCCAGGCGAAAGTGGCTGAAGACATGGGTGAAGGGTTCCCAGCCAGGCTCGAGCTCGGCACCGGGGACATGGGCGGCGAGCCAGGCATCGAGGGCGCCCGCGTCGTCGAACTGGGGCAGGCTCCAGAGCCCGCCCCACAGTCCGCTGGGGGGGCGCTGCTCGAGCAGCACCCGGCCACGGCCGTCGAGCAGCAACAGCATGACGGTGGCCCGCGTCGGCAGCGCCTTCCGCGGCTTCGACTCGGGAAAGCGCCGCTCCTCTCCCCGGGCATGGGCCACGCAGACATCATTGAAGGGGCAGCGACCGCACTCCGGGCGACCGCGGCGGCAGAGGGTCGCCCCCAGGTCCATCATCGCCTGGGTGTAGTCGGCCAGGCGGGTGTCCGGCGTATAGTGTTCGGCCAGGGCCCAGAGACGCCTTTCCACTGCCGGGCGGCCCGGCCAGCCTTCCACCGCATGCAGGCGGGACAGGCTGCGCTTGACGTTGCCGTCGAGGATCACCGCCCGCCTGCCGCTGCTCTGGGCGATGATGGCGCCGGCGGTGGAGCGCCCGATGCCCGGCAGGGCGGCCAGGGCCTCCGGGTCCATGGGGAATTCACCACCATGCGCGTCGACGATCACGCCCGCGGCTCGATGCAGGTTGCGTCCCCGGGCGTAGTAGCCGAGCCCGGTCCACAGGTGCAGCACCTCGTCCTGGTCGGCCCTGGCAAGCGAAGCGACGTCGGGAAAGCGTGCCATGAAACGTTCGAAGTAGGGGATGACCGTGGCGACCTGGGTCTGCTGGAGCATGATCTCCGATACCCAGACCCGGTAGGGCGTGCGCTCCTGCTGCCAGGGAAGATCATGGCGACCGTGGTCGTCGAACCACCTCAGCAGTCGCTGCTGGAAGGCGTCGGCGGGGAGTACGGGCGTCGCTATCTCCATCATGGCGGCTCCTTGCCGTCGAGAAGGGCAGGCGAAAAAAAGCGCCGACTCGGGGTCGGCGCAGGGACTGACTTGCTGGGTACTCAATTGAAGAGACCGCGCAGGGCGTCGCGAAGTTCCTCGCCGGCACCTTCACCGAGGCGTTCATCGAGATCCTCGATGGCACCCTCGAGTCGACGCTCGACCTCCTCGCCGGCACGTCGAGTCGCCTCGCCACGCAGCAGTTCGGCCACCGTCTCCCTGAAGGCTTCACGGTCGAAGCGGCACCATTCGCGGCTGTCGCCCCCCAGGCTTCCCTCACAGCGCACCGGGAAGGGCACCCGCTCGAGCCGGGGGTTGACGTTGCAGGCGGCATCGGCGGTGTCCACGAAGCGTGCCGCGGCACGCAAGTCGAACTGCTCGCTGATCAGGTCGAGCTGCCCCTCGCCACCCAGCTCGATGCCCGGGATGGTGACCAGCAGGTCGTCGCTGTGGACGGTACCGTCGCGCAACTCGAAGGTGGCCTCGGCACGCTCGAAGCGAGTGTCGGGGTGCCAGTCGCGGGTGATCTCCTCGCCCTCCAGGGTGGCCACCGCCATGCACAGCTCGCGGGAGACGTTGACCTCGAGGATCGCTCCCTCCTCGATGCGTGCCGCAAGCGACCCGCTCAGGTGACGCTTCAGCTCCGGCCAGGTGTTGCCGCGGGAGATCAGCTCCCCTTCGCTGCTGAACCGCCCGCGCAGTGGCGCCGGTTCCTCGCCGAGCGCCTCCAGCAGGGAGTCGATGCGTACCCGGGAGAGACGAGGCGCCAGGGCCCAGCTCAGCGGCTCCTCGCGCAGCCCGAGCTCGCCGCTGGCGGCCAGGGTACCCTCGTGAAAGCCCGATTCGAAGGAGGTCAGGCGCAGCTGGCCGTCGGCACCGGCGAGCTCGAGGTTCACGTCAGTGAAGTCGAGCCCCATCATTCGCAGCTCCCCGAGGGTGAGCCGGCCGTCGAGCGCCAGCTCCGCCAGCCACTCGGCCGGCACCAGGGTGCCGGGCTCGTCGGCATGGGCCCGGCTGATACCCGGCAGGCCACGCCGCGAGGCGCTCTCGGCCGATACCTCCGCCGGCGGCAGATAGGCATCCAGGTCCAGGCGGTCGCCCTGCAGGTCGAACTCGAGCAGCCGGCCATCGAGTCCGGCCGCCAGCTGCCCGGTGAAGGTGCTGTCATCCAGCACCAGGGTCAGGCCGGTCAAGTCGATGCGCTCCAGGTCGCCCTGCAGCGGGCTGGTCAGGGCCATGTCCGAGAGTGCCGAGTCGCTGGCCATGGTCGGCATCATGTCCAGCCGAGTGAGCCAGGGACGCAGCGACAGCGGCGCCAGGCTCAGCTGGCCACTGTAGGCAGGATCGGTGAGCAGCTGGCTGACGTTCAGGTTGCCGCTGAGACTCAGGCCATCCTCTCCGGTCAGCTCCAGCTCCCGCAGCTGCACGGCCTGCTCGACCAGGTCGGCATCCAGCTTGAAGGCCAGCGAAAGGGGCAGGGGTTTCTCGCCGAGGCCGGCCTGCCGCAGGCTGGCGTCGAGCTTGCCCTCGTCCAGGCGGAGCCGTCCGGTTTCCACGTCGACCACCAGTTCGCTGCTCTGCAGGTTGGCCTTCTGTTCATCCTCGGCACCGGACAGCCGGCTGCTGGTATTCAGTTTCAGCCCTTCCAGCACGTAGCGGCCGTCGGCCAGGCCCAGGCGAACCCGGCTCTCGAGAGTGACCTCGCTGGCCAGCCGGGGGACATCCTCCCGCTCACGCCAGTTCAGGTCATCGTAGCTGGCGAGCCGGAAGGAGGCATTGAGCGAGAAGGGCCGGTTGGGATTGACGTTGCTGCCGGTGACGCTGAGCCCCTCGAGCAGCGTCTCACGGTCGGCCTGGAGGTCACGATATCGGATCTCCCCCTCTTTCAGCTGCACGCTGGCGATGTTCAGGGCCACGCTCAGGGTACCGGCGCCGCCGATGCCGGGGTCTGGACCGGCGCTGGCCGGGGCCAATGCCTTCTCGGCGGCCTCGCGGCGCTCGGCGAGGCGCTCGAGCAATACCTCCCAGTTGCCACGCCCCGCCTCGTCGCGTTCCAGCTGGAGCCGCATGCCATCGAGGGTCAGGCCGTCGATGGCGACCTCGCCACGCAGCAGCGGGGCGAAGGAGAGGCTCACCTCGGCGCGACGAAAGGCAGCGAAGGAGGCTTCGCTGTCGACCTCCTGGTCGGGCAGCCAGGCCTCGGCCTTCTCCACGCTGACCCCGAGCCGGGGGTAGAAGGACCAGGTCAGGGGACCCTCGAGCGACAGCTCGAGTCCGCTCTGCTCCCGCACCACCTCGATCAGTCGTGGCTTGAGGTCTTCGGGATCGAAGAAGGTGGTGACGTAGACCACCGCCGCCACCACCACCAGCGCGAGGATACCGATGGCGGCCAGCAGTGTACGCAACAGCCGTTTCATTGCCCGTCCCCTTGTCCCGGAAGGTTGAGTTCGAAATAGTTGCCGGCCTGTGTCAACCGGTAGCCGAGACGGGAGAGCAGCATCTGGTCGGCCACCGGCAACTGCGACGAGGGGGCGCGCAGCTTGCGCCCCTCGTCGAGCGCCGCACTGCCGACCAGCGCCAGCAGCCGGGTCCCCACACCGCGCCGGCGGGTGGTCTTGCGCACGCAGAGATGCGACAACCACCAGGCTTGCTGGTCGTCCTCCACGGCCACGGCACCCAGCAGGCGTTCATTGAAGCGCGCGCAGAAGAAGAAGTGGCTGGCTGCCAGGTGCTCGCGAATGAAGTCGTCCACGGGCCGAGGCAGACGCTCGGCCGGGGCGTCGGCGTAGATACGGGCGAGGTCGAGCCTTGCCTGGGCATCCGCTTCCCAGGTGGCCAGGTCGACGGGGTGGAGTGTCACCGGCATGCTTGATTCTCCCTGGGCCGGGGTGGCGGGGCTCGCCACCGCTTGATTGGGCGCATTGTAGCGGATGGGGTAGGCGATTCTCTATAATGGCAGGCTCTCGGCGACAGGCACAGCAGTCCGTCCGCCCATTCGCTTCACGGCCCGGTGGCAGGCACCGGCCACATCTATGCGCCAGGCGCTGGAGTACCGACATGTCCGAGCGTATCGCCACGGTCACCCGTGACACCCGGGAAACCCAGATCACCGTCACCGTCGACCTGGACGGCGAGGGTCGGCTGGTCTGCGAGACCGGGGTGCCCTTTCTCGACCACATGCTCGACCAGGTGGCACGCCATGGCCTGATCGACCTGGACATCAAGGCGGTCGGCGACTTGCACATCGACGACCACCATACCGTCGAGGACCTCGGCATCACCCTGGGCCAGGCCTTCGACCAGGCGATCGGCGACAAGCGCGGCATCCGCCGCTACGGCCATGCCTATGTGCCGCTGGACGAGGCCCTGTCGCGGGTCGTGGTAGACTTCTCCGGCCGTCCGGGACTATTCATGGATGTGGACTTCACCCGTTCCGCCATCGGCCGCCTCGATACCCAGCTGTTCTGGGAGTTCTTCCAGGGTTTCGTCAACCACGCCCGGGTGACGCTGCACGTCGACAACCTCAAGGGCTTCAACGCCCACCACCAGGCGGAAACCATCTTCAAGGCCTTCGGCCGCGCGCTGCGCATGGCCGTCGAGCCCGACCCGCGCATGGCCGGTCAGATGCCTTCCACCAAGGGTTGCCTCTGAACCCTTCCTGCGATCACACGAGGAGCGCCCCATGACCATTGCCGTCATCGACTACGGAATGGGCAACCTGCATTCCGTCGCCAAGGCACTGGAGCACGTCACCCACGAGCACGTGATCGTGACCCGCGATGCCCGCTGCATCCGCGGCGCCACACGCCTGGTCCTGCCCGGCCAGGGCGCCATCCGCGACTGCATGGGCGAGCTCGAACGCACCGAGTTGCGCGGGCTGGTGGAGGAGATGCTGGCCCGCCAGGCCAAGCCCTTGCTGGGCATCTGCGTCGGCCAGCAGATGCTGCTCGACCACAGCGAGGAGAACAACGGCATCCGCTGTCTCGGCTTCCTGCCCGGTGAAGTGAAACGCTTCCCCCCCGACATGCAGGATGACCGCGGGCAGCGCCTCAAGGTACCCCACATGGGCTGGAACCTGGTGCACCAGCACCGCGACCACCCGTTGTGGGCGGGCATCGACCAGGACGAGCACTTCTATTTTGTCCACAGCTACTATGTCGAGGCCAGTGACGACACCACGGTGTTCGGCACCACCGACTATGGCCGCATCAGTGCCCATGTCGCCATCGGCCGTGACGCCACCTTCGCCGTGCAGTTCCATCCCGAGAAGAGCTCCCGGGCAGGGCTGAAGCTGCTCGAGAACTTCGTCCAGTGGTCGCCCTGAGGTCATCACCGCACGACCTCGGGCTGTTCACCGGGTGCCCACTGCCGCACCCGACAGGACCTTGCACCGGGCGCCCACTGCCGCGCCCGATAGAACTTTTCACTGGGCGCCCACTACCGCGCCCGACAGGGGACATGACATGCTGGTAATTCCCGCCATCGATCTCAAGGACGGCAAGTGCGTGCGCCTCAAGCAGGGGCGCATGGACGATGCCACCACCTACGGCGACGACCCGGTGGCCATGGCGGCGCGCTGGGTGGACGCCGGCGCCCGCCGCCTGCACCTGGTCGACCTCAACGGCGCCTTCGAGGGCGAGCCGGTCAACGGCGAGGCGGTCACTGCCATCGCCCGAGCCTGGCCCGAACTGCCGATCCAGATCGGTGGTGGCATCCGCAGCGCCGAGACGATCGAGCACTATCTCTCCGCCGGGGTGTCCTATGTGATCATCGGCACCAAGGCAGTGAAGGAGCCCGGCTTCGTCGGTGAGATGTGTCGCGCCTTCCCCGGCCACGTGATCGTCGGCCTCGACGCCCGCGACGGCTACGTGGCCACCGATGGCTGGGCCGAGGTCTCTTCGGTGAAGGCCACCGACCTGGCGAAGCGCTTCGCCGACGACGGCGTCTCCAGCATCGTCTACACCGACATCGCCCGAGACGGCATGATGTCCGGTGTCAACGTCGAGGCCACTGCGGCACTTGCCCGCGAGGGCGGCCTGCCGGTGATCGCCTCCGGCGGGGTGACCGACCTCGACGACCTGCGAGCCCTGGTCGCCGCGGGAGAGCCGGGCATCCTCGGTGCCATCACCGGCCGCGCCATCTACGAGGGCAGCCTCGACGTGGCCGAGGGCCAGAAGCTGTGCGACGAACTCACCGCAGGGCTCAAGCGAGCCGGGAGCTGAACCATGGGACTCGCCAAACGCATCATTCCCTGCCTGGATGTGGACGCCGGCCGCGTGGTCAAGGGCGTCAACTTCATCGGCATCCGCGACGCCGGTGATCCGGTGGAGATCGCCCAGCGCTACAACCAGCAGGGCGCCGACGAGATCACCTTCCTCGACATCACCGCCAGCCACGAGGATCGCGACACCACGGTGGAGATGGTCGAGCATATCGCCGGCGAGGTCTTCATCCCGCTGACCGTGGGAGGCGGCATCCGTACCTGCGACGACATCCGCACCATGCTCAACGCGGGAGCCGACAAGGTCTCCATCAACACCGCCGCGGTGAACAACCCCGACTTCGTGCGCGAGGCCGCCGAGCGCTTCGGCAGCCAGTGCATCGTGGTGGCCATCGATGCCAAGCGGGCCTCCGCCGAGGGCGAACCCCCGCGCTGGGAGATCTTCACCCACGGCGGCCGTCGCCCTACCGGCCTCGACGCCGTGGAGTGGGCGAAGAAGATGGTCGAGTACGGTGCCGGCGAACTCCTGCTCACCAGCATGGATCGCGACGGTACCAAGGCCGGCTTCGACCTGGGCATGACCCGCGCCATCGCGGATGCGGTGAGCGTGCCGGTGATCGCTTCCGGCGGCGTGGGCAACCTCGACCACCTGGTCGAGGGCGTGCTCGAGGGTGGCGCCGATGCGGTGCTGGCCGCCAGCATCTTCCACTTCGGCGAATACACCATTCCCGAGGCCAAGCGCTTCATGGCCGAACGCGGGATCGAGATGCGGCTCTAGCGCGCATCCGGGAGGTTTTACGCTATGCAATCACCATGGAAGGTGACGGCAGGCGCCGTCATGGCCCTGGCGCTGGCCGGACCCGCCAGCGCCGATCAGCAAGCGGCGTGGCCACCGGTCCTGGAGCTGGATCACGTACTGGTGCAGACCAGCCTCTACACGCGCCACCACAGCCCCGACCCGGAGCACACCAACCAGCAGAAGCTGGCCAGCGTGGAACTGCACAATCAGCAGCGCTGGCTGGCCGGGGCGGCGTGGTTCAAGAACTCCTTCGATCAGCCCACCTGGTACTGGTATGTTGGCCGCGAGTTTCCCTTCTGGCAGCCCGCCGCCGACGTCACCTTCCGCGCCAAGCTCACCGCCGGGGCGCTGCGCGGCTACAGGGGGGAGTACCGCGACAAGATTCCCTTCAACCGCCACGAGATCGCCCCGGCGGCGCTGCCCAGCATCGGCGTCCAGTGGGGGCGATTCGAGTCCGACCTGATCCTGTTCGGCACGGCGGGGCTGATGGTGACCGCCGGCATCCGGTTCTAGACATTGTCGGAACATCCGGCGAGCATCACCGGCTCTCGGGCACGGCCTAGTCCAGCGACAGCCCGAGGTTACTGACCCCATCGTTGCGCCCCAGCCTGCGCAGCGCCTTGAGCTCGTCGCGGCCGAGGGGGCCTGACACGGCTTCCAGCAAGGCATCCTGGAAGTCGTTCTCGTCGGCCATCAGCGGATGGTCGCGCACCAGTTGGGCCAGGCGCCCGGCATCCTCCTCGCCCTCGGTGAGCTCGATGAAGGCCCGCACGCCCCCCCTGGACACCCTGCTGACCTCCAGCACCGCCTCGGGGGCCTCGCCACGCAGGGTATCGAGCAGTGCCGAGAGCGCCACCACCGCCTCCAGCGCACGTCGGGCACCGAAGCTGTCGTCGTCCGCCGGCGGCTCCAGCTCGGCCAGCTTCTCGGCCTGGCGCTCGAAATCGATGCGCGCCTCCTTCACCGTCAGGTGTTCCCAGACAAGGTCGAGGACGGCCCGCAGCCCCGCCGGGTTGCCCTGCCCCGAGCGCCCCTCATGGTAGAAGCGATAGTTGGGCAGCAGGCGCTCGCACAGCGCCGCCATGAAGGCCTGCTGGCGGCGTGGATCGAGCTGCTGCAGTCGCTGGTGGAAGCCGCCGGAAGCCTGGCTCATGGAGTCTCCTCACTGGTGGTTGTCATGTCCGGACCGGGCCGGTCGAATTCAGGGCCAGAGCCGCTCCGGAGCGATCCGGCCACGGGCATCGAAGGCGACACCCTCGGCGATGAGCAGCTCGCGCTGCGTGCCGGCACCGGCATGATCGGCGAGCCGTCGGGAGGCGCTGATCACCCGGTGCCAGGGCAGATCATGTCCGTCCGGCAGGCGACGCAGCGCGGCCCCCACCATACGCGGGGTGGCGCCATCGGTCATGGCGGCGATACCACCGTAGGTGGTCACCCGGCCCGGGGGAATCGCCGCCACGATGGTGTAGATCTGTTCCTCCAGCTCCCGCTTCATGTACCCTTGCGTCCTCCCAGTCCACCCATCGATGGCGAGGCCTCCATGCACCTTCACCTGCTTCAGCACAGCCCCCACCAGGGTCCGGCACGGTTGGCCGACTGGCTGACCAGCATGGGCCACAGCTATACGATCTTCCACCTCGATGCCGGCGAGCTCCCGCCCCGGCTGGCCGACTGCGATGCCCTGATCATCCTCGACGGCCCCATGGGCAACGCCGATGATGCCGAGTATCCCTGGCTGCAGCGCGAACGCAAGCTGATCGAGCAGGCCCTCGATGGCAAGAAGCCACTGCTGGGCATCGGCCTGGGGGCGAAACTGATCGCCTCGGCACTGGGCGCGGTGGTCTCGGCTGGCACCTTCGCCGAGACCGGCTGGCAGAGGGTCGAGCTCGCTCACGACAGCCCGTTCAACCTGCCGGAGCAGTTCGATGCCTTCATGTGGCATCGCGACGTCTTCGGGCTGCCCGAGGACAGCCAGCCCCTGGGTGGCAGCGCAGCGAGCCCGGTGCAGGGCTTCGCCTGGGATGACGGCCGGGTGGTGGGCCTGCTCTGCCATCTGGAGGCGACCGCGGACAGCGTGACCGCGCTGCTCGACCACCTGGCGCCGCCCAGGGGGACTGACACCAGCCCACACGCCCAGCCGCGCGATGCCATGCTCGCCGAGCCCAGGCGATTCGACCTGCTCGCGCCACTGCTCGACCGGGTGCTGAGCCAGTGGCTGGGCCGGGCTCCCGCCTGAGCCGGACGCCTCACGCCCGGCAGGTCAGCGTCAGGCCGGCTGCTTCACCTGCGAGGCCGAGTGTGCGGCATCGGCCGACCAGGCCCTGGCCGCCTCCAGGCAGCTCTCCCAGTCCCCCACGTGGAGGAAGCGCTGCTCGGGATGCTTCTCCAGCTGGTAGCGATACATGGGGTCATAGTACTCGGTGAGCAGCGGCGCCAGCCACGCCTCGTGGGCCTGGCGGTTGCCGCGCTCGTGCTCGCGGAAGGCCAGCTGCTGGAGGCGCTGCAGGCGCGCCAGGCGCGCACTGCCAAGGCGCTTGCGCAGCCGGGCCAGCGAGCTGGAGAGCTGCCTGCGCATCAGCGCCCAGCCGAGCCACTCGCCGCACTGCTGGCGGTAGACCTCCCAGAGGTCATCGATGTAGTCCTTGTGGATCTGGGCCAGCCGCCAGTCCAGCGGCATCTCCACGCGCAGCCGCGGTGCCTGCTCCATTGCGTGCCAGAGCTCGAGGGGCACGTTGGCGGCGCCGATATGGCGGGACTCGTCTTCCACCACCAGGGGGCCGGGCAGGTCAAGCAGGCGCTGCCCGACGGCATGCTCGAAGTCGATCTGGCTGGGTGCCGGCAGCGGATGTCGGCCGAAGGCCGAGCCCTTGTGGCGGGCACAGCCTTCCAGGTCGAGGCCGTTGGGCAGGCGCCGGATCAGCGCGGTCTTGGCACAGCCGGTGAGGCCGCCCACCACCAGCAGCGGCTGCTCGGCGGCGGCATCGATCCGCGCGCACAACGCCTGGCGCATCGCCTTCCAGCCGCCGCGGATGCGCGGGCGGGTGATACCCGCCTCGCGGATCCACTGCTGGGCGATCTGCGAGCGCAGCCCGCCGCGGAAGCAGTAGACGATGGCATCGGGGTGAGCCTCCAGCAGCCGGACCCACGCCGCCACCCGGGATGCCTTGATGCCGCCGCTGACCAGCCGCTCGCCCAGCGCGATGGCCGCCTGCTGGCCGCGCCGCTTGTATTCGATGCCGACCCGGCGACGCTCCTCGTCATCCATCAGCGGCAGATTGACGGCACCGGGCAGCCCCCCCTGGGCAAACTCCACCGGGGCACGCACATCGATCAGCACACGCCCCTCGCCCAGCAGGGCGAGGTCCGGCTCGACCAGCGGCAGGTCGCTCATCCACGCACCTCGATCAGTGCGGGACCGCTGGCCTTCACCACCTCGCCGAAGGGCACGAGCTCGATACCGTGGGCACGGCCGATGCGCTCCACATCGTCCTCCCAGGAGGGGTGTACCGAGAGCAGCAGGCCACCCGAGGTCTGGGGATCACAGAGCCACTGCCAGTGGGTCTCGTCCATCTCGGGCAGACTGGCACCCAGCGCCTCGCGATTGCGCCCCGTTCCGCCCGGTACCGCGCCCTGGCGACGGTAGGCCTCGGCCTCGGCCAGCCGCGGCAATCGGCGGAAGTCGACCCGGGCCGCCACGCCACTGGCCGCACACACCTCGGCCAGGTGACCGGCCAGGCCGAAGCCGGTGACGTCGGTCATGGCATTCACGCCCTTGACCCTGGCCAGCTCCATGCCGATGGCATTGGACCTGAGCATGGTCTCGCGGGCCAGGCCCTGGTGACCGGTCTCGAGCAGGCCCTGCTTCTCCGCGGTGGTGAGCATGCCCACCCCCAGCGGCTTGGTCAGGAACAGCAGGTCACCCGGCTTCGCCCCCTTGTTGAGCTTGAGGTGCTCGAGATCGACGAGGCCGTTGACCGCCAGGCCGAAGATCGGCTCGGGGGCATCGATGGAGTGGCCGCCGGCGAGGGCCACGCCCAGCTCGCGGCATACCGCCTGGGCGCCGGCCACCACGTCACCGGCGACCTCCGGGCCCAGCTTGTCCAGCGGCCAGCCGAGGATGCCCAGCGCCAGCACCGGGCTCCCGCCCATGGCGTAGACATCGCTGATGGCATTGATGGCGGCGATTCGGCCGAAGTCGAAGGGATCGTCGACGATGGGCATGAAGAAGTCGGTGGTGGCGATCATGCCGCGGCCGTCGCCCAGGTCGTAGACCGCCGCATCCTCACGCCCCTGGTTGCCGACGATCAACCGCGAATGACTGGCGCCGGGCCCGGCCTTGGCCAGGATCCCGTCGAGCACGTCGGGGGCGATCTTGCAGCCACAGCCAGCCCCGTGGCTGTACTGGGTCAGGCGGATGGCGCTCATCTCGTTCTCCTTGGCAATCGTTACCGGCATTCTACAACATGCGGGCGCCCGGTCGGGTTGTGGCTCACAACACTTCCAGGGCATCGGCCAGCTTGTCCACCGCCACCACCTCCATGCCGTCCGGGGAGCGCTTGGGGGCATTGGCGCGCGGCACGATGGCACGCTTGAAGCCATGCTTGGCCGCCTCGACGATCCGCTCCTGCCCACTGGGCACCGGCCGGATCTCGCCGGAGAGGCCCACCTCGCCGAACACCACCAGTTCCCGGGCCAGCGGGCGATTCTGTAGGCTGGAGACCACCGCCAGCAACACGGCGAGGTCGGCGCTGGTCTCCAGCACCTTGACCCCGCCCACCACGTTGAGGAAGACGTCCTGGTCGCCGGTGAACAGGCCGCCGTGTCGATGCAGCACGGCCAGCAGCATGGCCAGGCGGTTCTGGTCGAGGCCCACGGCGACCCGGCGGGGGTTGCCCAATGGCGAGTCGTCGAGCAATGCCTGCACCTCGACGAGGATCGGCCGGGTGCCCTCCCAGACCACCATCACCAGGCTGCCCGGCGCCTGCTCCTCGCCTCGGGAGAGGAAGATCGCACTGGGATTCTTCACCTCCTTGAGGCCGTGCTCGAGCATGGCGAAGACCCCCAGCTCGTTGACCGCCCCGAAGCGGTTCTTCTGGCCGCGCAGGGTGCGGAAACGGGAGTCGGCCCCACCCTCCAGCAGCAGCGAGGCATCGATCATGTGCTCGAGCACCTTGGGCCCGGCCAGGGTGCCGTCCTTGGTGACGTGCCCCACCAGCAGCAGCACGGTGTTGGACTGCTTGGCGAAACGGGTCAGCGCGGCGGCGGATTCCCTCACCTGGGCCACACCGCCGGGAGCCGACGAGATATCCTCCAGGTGCATGGTCTGGATGGAGTCGATGACCAGTATCTCGGGCTGTTCACGCTCGGCCACCGCGAGGATGGTCTCGATGCTGGTCTCGGCCAGCATCTTGAGTCCCCTGGTGGGCAGTTGCAGGCGGTGGGCGCGCATCGCCACCTGGGAAAGCGACTCCTCGCCGGTGACATAGAGCACGCGGCGCCCCTGGGCGAGCTTGCAGGCGGTCTGCAGCAGCAGGGTCGACTTGCCGGCACCGGGGTGCCCCCCCAGCAGCACGGCCGACCCCGGCACCAGTCCCCCGCCCAGCACCCGGTCGAACTCCTCGAAGGTCGAGGAGAGGCGTGGCACCTCGGCAAGATCCACGTTGGCCAGGTCGACCACCTCCCGCGACAGGCTGCCGGCATAGCCGCCCCGTGCGGCACCACCGGCGGCACCGGCACCAGGCCGCGCCGCCGCCAGGCGTACTTCGCTCAGGGTGTTCCACTCCTGGCAGCTGGTGCACTGCCCCTGCCACTTGCGGTACTCGGCACCGCACTCGGTGCAGACGAAGGCGCTCTTTGCTTTGGCCATGTGATGCTCTCGTGTCTGGCGTATGACCATTCCAACGCGGGAGGGCGGCCCGCAGGCCGCCCTCCCGAGTCGCCGATCGGGCGATCACTGGCGCTGCAGTTGCAGCATCTCGTTGTTCTGGAAGCGACGACGCTGGGGATCGATCAGCTCCAGGGTCTGGTCGTCGACACGCAGGAAGTAATAGATCTGGCCCTCGCCGTCCGGGGTGAGCTCGTAGACGGTGGCATCCGGGTCGGTAGCGGTGCCGCCGAGCACCTCCCAGTTGCCGGCATAGTTCTCGTCCGGCGGATCCTGCGGATGCTCCCGGTAAGTCGCCTGGAGAGTGAAGGTGCGCTCCTCCGTGGCCGACTGTTCGTCACCGGCCAGCCGCACGTCGAGGTCGATACCGTCACAGTTTCGGCACGGCAGGGTGCCCTGGTAGACCACCTCGGTGTCTTCCATCTCGGGGGCCACGGCACGATCATCGGTCGGGCCGGCGGCACAACCAGCCAGCAGCGCGAGCAAGGCCGAGCCGGCCAGCAAGGTCCTGATTTGCATTTGAGTCCTCCAAACCAAAGGGCATGACGCCGTTAACCACGGCAGCCTGGGTGACAGCATAACCTCTCATGCCATCAGCGGACAGTCTCCGGCGCCCGGGGTTCCCCTTCAGGAGACGCCCGGATAGACCCGGGCGAACACCACGGCAAGCACCAGTGGCATCACCACCAGGCTGCCCAGGTTGCCGATCAGCACCAGGGAGGCCACCTTGTGTGGCTCCTGGCGATACTGCTCGGCCACCAGGTAGTTGAGCACCGCCGGCGGCAGCGCGGCGAAGACCCACAGGGCTGCCGCCTGCAGGCCGGTGAGGCCCAGCAGCCAGATCAGGGGCAGCGCCAGGACCAGTCCCGACAGCGGACAGAGCACGGCCCCCAGCAGGCCGGTCTTCCAGTCGCCGAAATCGATGTCCAGCATCCTGACCCCCAGGGCGAACAGCAGCAACGGGATGCAGACCCCGCCCAGCATGTGCAATGCCTCCAACAGCCAACCCGGCAGCGGCACACCCCCCAGATTGACCGCCAGACCGGCGATGCTGGCCAGCACGATAGGCATGCGCAGCAGTCGCCACAACGGCGTCTGCGGGCTGAGCATGTAGAGCCCCACCGAGAAGTGCAGCAGCATCTCGACGATGAACAGCACCACAGCCGCCGGCAGCGCCGCCTCGCCGAAGGCGAGCAGCAACAGCGGGATCCCCATGTTGCCCGAGTTGTTGAACATCATCGGTGGCAGAAAGGTCTTGGGCTCCAGTTCGAGCCACTTCACCAGTGGCCACAGCAGCAGCCCCGACCCCAGCACCACCACGGCCCCTGCCAGTGCCAGCCCGGCATACTCCTCGAGCGGTGCCTGCCCATCCGCGAGCACGGCGAACACCAGCATGGGCACGAACAGCTCCATGTTGAGCGTGTTGAGCCCGCGGATATCGGGGGTGCGGTAGCGTCCATAGAGGGTTCCGCAGCCGGCGATCAGGAACACCGGCAGCAGGGTGGCGAGGATCTGTGCGGTCATGGCGGGATCCATTCAATTCGAATGCACGAAAAAGCCAACAGCCTAGCATGTCGGCGGCTTGCGCGGTCACGCCGCGCGCGTCACCATGATCAAAATCCACCCAACCGAGCCACCCGAGCGAGTGACCATGAGCAAGTTCTGGAGCCCCGTGGTTCGCGAACTGACGCCCTATGTACCCGGCGAGCAGCCCCGTGAACGCCTGATCAAGCTGAATACCAACGAGAATCCCTACCCCCCCGCGCCCGGTGTCGAATCGGTGCTGCGTGACTTCCCCGCGGACCACCTGCGGCTCTACCCCGACCCGGAATCCCGCGCCCTGCGCGAGGCGCTCGCCCTTGAGCTCGGCGTGGAGGTCGGTGAGGTGTTCGTGGGTAACGGCTCCGACGAAGTGCTGGCGCTGGCCTTCCAGGCCTTCTTCTGCCAGGGGCGGCCACTGGAGATGCCAGCCATCACCTACAGCTTCTATCCCGTCTACTGCAAGCTGTACGGTATCGAACGACACACCCATGCCCTCGACGACCAGTGGCGCGTGGACCTCGAGGCCTTCGGCCGCGACAGCGGTGGCGTGATCTTCGCCAACCCGAATGCCCCGACCGGCCACGGCCATGGTCGTGACAGCATTGCCGGCCTGCTGGAGCGCGTCACCGAGGCGGTCGTGCTGGTGGATGAGGCCTACGTGGATTTCGGCGGCGAGAGTGCCGTCCCCCTGATCGCCCGTTACCCCAACCTGCTGGTCACCGGCACCTTCTCCAAGTCGCGCAGTCTCGCCGGCCTGCGCCTGGGCTACGCCGTGGGTTCAAGGGAGTTGATCGAGGGACTCGAGCGGGTCAAGAACTCCTTCAACTCCTACCCCATCGACAGCCTGGCCAGTGCTGCCGGCGTGGCGGCCCTTGAAGACACGGAGCACTTCGAGGCATGCCGCGAGAAGGTCATCACCACCCGCGAGCGGACGCGGCGGCGCCTGGAAGAGATCGGCTTCGAGGTGCTGCCATCGCAAGCCAATTTCGTCCTGGTACGTCACCCAGAACTCGACGCCGCCCAGCTGTTCGTCGGGCTACGCGAGCGCGGCATCCTGGTACGCCACTTCGACACCGAGGCGCTGCGCGACTTCATGCGCATCTCCATCGGCACCGAGGACGAGATGGACAGCCTGGTGGAGACCTTGGAGGCGATCTGCCGCTGAGGCTGCACCCACAACGCCAACCTTCTCGCTGGCGTTTTTATCGCCCCCTCGCCCGCTGACGCGACCGAGGTGCCAAAACGCGAAAAGCCCCGTGCTCTTTCGAGCACGGGGCTTTTCTAGATAGGTGCCTGACGAGGATC
>NZ_JBMHFZ010000023.1:0-74389 GCF_049166755.1 Halomonas terrestris
TCGACGGCGGCGCCTGGTCGCGCCTGGCGCCGGGGCGTCGCAAGAAGGTGCTGCTGCGCCTGGCCGACCTGATGGAGGCCAACAAGCATGAGCTGGCGCTGCTCGATACCCTGGACATGGGCAAGCCGGTGGGCAGCTCGCTGGGCGACATGGCCGGGGCCATCGGCTGCATCCGTTACCAGGCCGAGTGCATCGACAAGCTCTACGGCGAGGTGGCGCCCACCGGCGAGGAGAGCCTGGCGCTGGTGCTGCGCGAGCCCCTGGGCGTGGTGGCCTCCATCGTGCCGTGGAACTTCCCGTTGATGATGACCGCCTGGAAGATCGCCCCGGCGCTGGCCGCCGGCAACAGCGTGATCCTCAAGCCCTCGGAGAAGTCGCCGCTCTCGGCGCTGCGCCTGGCGCAGCTGGCCAAGGAGGCGGGCCTGCCGCGGGGCGTCTTCCAGGTGCTGCCCGGCTTCGGCCACACCGTGGGAAAGGCGCTGGCGCTCTCCATGGAGGTCGACTGCCTGGCCTTCACCGGCTCCACCGGCACCGGCAAGCAGCTGATGCAGTACGCCGGGCAGTCCAACCTCAAGCGGCTCTACCTGGAGTGCGGCGGCAAGTCCCCCAATATCGTCTTCGCCGACTGCAGGGACCTGGACCGGGTGGCCAGGCGCGCCGCTGCGGCGATCTTCCACAACCAGGGCGAGGTGTGCATCGCCGGCTCCCGCCTGCTGGTGGAGAACTCGATCCGCGACGCCTTCGTCGAGAAGGTCCTCGAAGCCGCCGAGACCATGCAGCCCGGCGACCCCCTCGACCCGGCCAGCTTCATGGGCGCCATCGTCGACGAGGCCCAGCACCGGCGCATCCTGGACTATATCCGCCAGGGAGTGGAGGAGGGCGCCCGGCTGCGTGCCGGCGGCGCGGCCCTCGAGAGGGGCGGCTACTTCATTCCGCCGACCGTCTTCGACGGGGTGACGCCGCAGATGACCATCGGCCGCGAGGAGATCTTCGGTCCGGTGCTCGCGGTGTTCGGCTTCGACAGCGAGGAGGAGGCGGTGGCCATGGCCAACGACAGCGTGTATGGCCTGGCGGCGGGCCTGTGGAGCCAGGACATCGACCGCATCATGCGCGTGACACGCCGCCTCCACTCCGGCCAGGTGTTCGTCAACAACTGGGCCGGCGGCGACCAGACCATGCCCTTCGGCGGCGTCAAGCAGTCGGGCAACGGCCGCGACAAGTCGCACCACTCCCTGGAGGAGTATTCGGAGCTCAAGAGCGTCTGGATATCGCTGGCGACCTGATCCGGGGGAGCCTGAGCCGCACGACGACGCCGGCCCCCGGGCCGGCGTCGTCGTGCGGAGGCCTGTCGTCAGGGCCGTGGCTGCTGCTGGGTGATGCAGTGGATGTTGCCGCCACCCAGCAGGATCTCCCGGGCCGGCACGCCGATCACCCGCTTGTCGGGGAAGAGCCCCTGGAGGATCGCCTTGGCCGCGTCGTCAAGGGCGGGGTCGAGTAAGGGCATCACCACCACCGCATTGCCGATGTAGAAGTTGACGTAGGAGCCGGCCATGCGGTCGCCGGGGCGACGCGGGTGCGAGTGGCTGAGGCGGTCGATGCCGCTGGCCTCGTCCTCGGCGATATGCAGCGGGCCGGGCTGGGGCAGCTTGTGCACGGTGAGCGGGCGGCCCCGGGCGTCGGTGGCGGCCTCCAGCACGGCCAGGGCCTCCCGGGAGATGGCGGCCTGGGGGTCCGCGTCGTCGCCGCACCAGGTCAGGGCCACCTGACCCGGGGCGACGAAGCAGCAGAGGTTGTCCACATGGCCGTCGGTCTCGTCCAGGTGGCAGCCCCGGGGCAGCCAGATCACCTTCTCGATGCCCAGATAGTCGCGGAGCACCGTTTCCATCGCCTCGCGGCCCATCTCCGGGTTGCGGTTGGCGTTGAGCAGGCACTCCTCGGTGGTGATCAGGGTCCCCTCGCCGTCCACGTGGATGGCGCCGCCCTCCAGCACCACCGGCGCCGCGAAGCGCGGGATGCCCAGCATCTCGGCGATCTTGGTGCGGATGCGCCGGTCCTTGTCCCAGGGGAAGTAGAGCCCGCCCGCGAGGCCGCCCCAGGCATTGAACTCCCAGTCCACCATGGCCAGTCGGCCATCCGGGTGGGTCAGGAAGGTGGGGCCCATGTCGCGCATCCAGGCGTCGTTGCTGGAGAGCTCCACCACGCGGATAGGGGCGGGCAGCTGGTGGCGGGCGTTCTCGTACTGGTCGTCGTTGACGCCGACGAACACCGTCTCGCTCTCGGCGATGGCGCAGGCCACCTCGGCGAAGGCCTGCTGGGCCGGCTTGGCGCCATAGCGCCAGGTGTCGGGACGCTGTGGCCAGAGCATCCAGCAGGCGTCGTGGGGGGCGAACTCGGCGGGCATGGCGAAGCCCAGGGACCGGGGCGTGGCCGCGGCGGCGGCGTGTTCGATCATTGGCTGGTTCATGACGGGTCTCACAGGTGGCCGACCATCAGGAAGATGACGGCGGCGATGGTCGAGGCTAAGGTCTCGTCGAGGATGGCCACTACCCGATCCACGGTGCCGTAACGGCCGGGCGGGGTGAGCGGGGGGCGCTGTCGTTGTCATGGGGCAGCTCCTCTCTGGGTGTTTCGGGGTGACCGACAGGGCCAGCCTAGTCAGGGCGAGGGAGTCGCCGGTATATCCTGATTGGGGTATATCGGCCCACTCGGGGGGGCGTCTAAGGTGGTGACCATTGCGCAGCAAGCAACAAGCACCATTCACAAGGACAACGGAGGCTCCCATGGCGGTTTCCATCGACGGCCAGCGGCTCTGGTCGAACCATGATGGCCATGCTGGAGCGCGCCAACCGCAGCGCCGTCAGCTGACGGGCGATGCTGAGTAGTTCAACCGCTGCACTGGCGCGAGACCAGCGCCACGTGGTCGAGGAACAGCCGGAACAGCTGCGACTGGCTGGAGACCTCGAGGCGCTGGTAGATGTGCTTGCGGTGGACCTTGACGGTGCCGTCGCTGATCTCGAGTTCCCGGGCGGCCGACTTGGTGGAGTGGCCGGCCAGCAGCAGGCGCACGATCTCCTGCTCCCGGGTGGTGAGCACCCCGGCACCGAAGCTGGCGAAGGCGGCCTCCACCGGGGCCTGCGCCTCCAGGCGCTGCTGGAACTGCCCGCCCTGCCATTTCCAGTAGTCGACCAGCAGGGCCTCGATGACCGGCGAGACGTTGCGCAGCGCCTGCAGCGCCCGTCGCTTGAGCGGCATGTCTGTCCGGAAGCCCAGTGACACCACGATCACCACCTCTCCGGTCACCCGGGCGAAGAGCCCGACCTCGTCCACCAGCCCCAGGGCACGGTAGTAGTGGGCATAGTAGTCGCTCGACTCGAAACGGTCCGGTGCCAGCTCCCGCAGCCGGTGGGCGCCGCGGTCGAGGCCCTCGCGCACCGCGGTGAAGAAGGGGTCGAGGAGGTAGGCTTCGCTGAGATAGCGGTCGATTCCCTGTGCGCGATGCTCCGCGGGGTAGTCGTCGTGGATCAGCAGTGGCCGCTGGCGGCCGTGGTAGGTGTTGATCAGGATGGTGTCGAAGGGAACCAGCGCTCTCAGGGTCTGCTCCAGCCGGGTGGGGAGTTCCCGGGTGGCTGCCGCCTGGATCAGGCCGGCCAGGTGTCGGTGCCAGCCGGCACTGCCGCGGCCGGCAAGGAAGTCGCGGTCGAGGTCGCCGGTGGGCGGCGGGGTCGGTTTCATGGGCGGCTCGTGACGGGAGGCACTCGCCAGACGATACCTCACGGGATGGCGATGACCAAGGTGGCGTCCGGGCAGCGACAGCGGAAATGACAAGGCCGGCGCCATGGGCGCCGGCCTCGTCATCGGGGGCGGGGGGCGATCAGCCGCGGCCGCCGCCGGCACCACCGCCGCCGCCGGCACCACCGCCGCCGGCACCACCGCCGCCGGCACCACCGCCGCCGGCACCACCAGCGCCGCCGGCACCACCAGCGCCGCCGGCACCACCGGCGTTACCGCCGCCCATGCCGCCGTCAGCATTGTCGCCGGCCGAGTCACGGGCCTCTGTGCTGCGCCCGTCGCTGGCGGTGCCGCTGACGGCCTGGCCGTCGACGCCACCTTCGGTCACCGCCTCGCTGGCGGTGTCGAGGCCGAACCCGGCCTCCTCGGGAGCGTCTTCCCGTACGCCGTCCAGGCTCTCCTGGGCCTGCTGCGTGGCGGCGGGTTCACTCTCCTCCACGACAACTTCGTCGTCGCCGGCCTCCTGGGCCATCACGGCCAGAGGCAGCAGCCCGATGGCCAGGGCCAGGGGAATCAGGGTACGAATCTTCATGTCATGTCCTCCTTCGGGAAATGCACCGCGTCCGCTGCGATGGGCATGGGATATCGCCCTCGGCAACGCTCTCCCTTCGGAAACCTGCAGATGGCCTCTTGTCTTGTCTGTCGGGCCCTGAGACAAGGATGCGGCACCGACGCGGAACAGGCAAGTACCTCCTATGGATTATACTTATAATATGCATTCGTATAGGAATCGTATAAATATTGGCGTAACCTGTGGAGAGGTTCCCGGACAGGAGGCAGGACATGCTCGGACTCTTCAAGCGTGACCCGACGAAGAAGCTGCAGAAGGTCTACGAGCGCAAGCTCGAGCAGGCGATGCATGCCGCCCGCAACGGCGACATGCGCGCCAACGCCTCGCTCACCGAGGAGGCAGAGGCGCTGCGGGCGGAGATCGAGAAGCTCAAGAAGGGCTGACGCCGTGCGGTGTCAGAACGCCCGGGCCGGGGTGGCGCAGCTCACCAGGCGGCAGGGCTCGCTGCCCGGGTTGCGGAAGCGGTGGGGCACGTTGGTCTCGAAGTAGTACGCCTCGCCGGGGCCCAGCAGGCGGGACTCGGCGCCGATGGTGATCTCGATCTCGCCCTCCAGCACCACGCCGGCCTCCTCGCCCTGGTGGGCGATCATCTCGCGGCCGGTGTCGGCGCCGGGGGGGTAGGTCTCGATCATGAAGGCCAGCGCCCGGTCGCGGCGATCGGCGCCCACCAGCTTGTAGATGACGTCCCCCGATCCCACGTCGGCCAGGTCCTCGGCCGAATAGAACACCCGGCGACCGTTCTCCAGGTCCATGGTGAAGAAGTCCCCGACGCTCATGGGAATGGCGTCGAGGATCTTCTTCAGCGAGCTGACCGAGGGGCTGACCTTGCCCTGCTCGATCAGCGACAGGCTGGAGTGGGTCACCCCGCAGCGCTTGGCCAGCTCCCGCTGGGAGATGCCGCGCAGGGTACGCAGCGCGCGCAGCCGCGCGCCCACATCATCCGACATGCCGGCCTCCCTCTACCTTGGTGCCGCCCGTGCGCCCGGCCATCAGCAGAGCGCGTCCAGCTTCTGCTTGAGCAGGGCGTTGACCTGCTGGGGGTTGGCGGTGCCGCGGGAGGCCTTCATCACCTGGCCGACGAAGTAGCCGATCATCTTGCCGCGCTTGTCGGGCTCGGCGTCGCGGTACTGGGCCACCTGGGCGGGGCTGTCCGCGATCACCTGGTCGATCATCGCCTCGATGGCGCCGCTGTCGGTGACCTGCTTGAGGCCCTTGGCCTCGATCACCTCGTCGGCGGTCTGGCCCTGGCCGTTCCACAGCGCCTGGAACACCTGCTTGGCCGCCTTGCCGTTGATGGTGTCGTCCATCACCCGCGCGACCAGCCCGCCGAGCTGGGCGGCCGAGACCGGGCTGTCCTGGATCGGCAGGCCCTCGCGGTTGAGGGCGCCGGAGAGCTCGCCCTGCACCCAGTTGGCGGCCTGCTTGGCATCGCC
Organism: Halomonas terrestris; assembly: GCF_049166755.1. NCBI lineage: Bacteria > Pseudomonadati > Pseudomonadota > Gammaproteobacteria > Oceanospirillales > Halomonadaceae > Halomonas > Halomonas terrestris. The sequence goes on from NZ_JBMHFZ010000023.1 coordinate 5,794, forward strand.
GCAGGCCTCCTTGACCGCCTCGAAGTACTCGGCCATCTCGCGGCTGGCCGAGAGCACCCCGGCGTCGTAGGCGGAGAGGCCCAGCTCGCCCTCGAAGCGGGCGCGCTTGTCGGCGGGCAGCTCCGGCAGGTTGTCGCGCAGGTGATCGACGTAGGCCTGGTCGAGCACCACCGGCAGCAGGTCGGGGCAGGGGAAGTAGCGGTAGTCGTTGGCCTCCTCCTTGGTGCGCATGCTGCGGGTCTCGTCGCGCTCGGGATCGTACAGGCGAGTCTCCTGGACCACCTGGCCACCGTCCTCGAGGAGCTCCACCTGGCGCTCAACCTCGAAGGCGATGGCGCGCTCGACGAAGCGGAAGGAGTTGACGTTCTTGATCTCGGCGCGGGTGCCGAACTCGGCCTGGCCCGCCGGGCGCACCGAGACGTTGACGTCGCAGCGCATCGAGCCCTCGGCCATGTTGCCGTCGGAGATCCCCAGGTAGGTGACGATCGAGTGGATCGCCTTGAGGTAGGCGGCCGCCTCCTTGGCCGAGCGCATGTCCGGTTCGGAGACGATCTCCAGCAGCGGCGTGCCGGCCCGGTTGAGGTCGACCCCGGTCATGCCGTGGAAGTCCTCGTGGAGCGACTTGCCGGCATCCTCCTCGAGGTGGGCGTGATGGACCCGGACGCGCTTGGTGCTGCCGTCGTCCAGGGTGATCTCCACCTCGCCGGGGCCGACGATGGGGTGGTACATCTGGCTCGTCTGGTAGCCCTTGGGGAGGTCCGGGTAGAAGTAGTTCTTGCGGTCGAACACCGAGACCTCGGGGATCTCGGCGTGGATCGCCAGGCCGAACTGCACGGCCATGGCCACGGCAGCCTCGTTGAGCACCGGCAGTACCCCGGGCAGCCCCAGGTCGACGGCACAGGCCTGGGTATTGGGCTCGGCGCCAAAGGCGGTGGAGGCCCCGGAGAAGATCTTGGAGCGGGTGGCGAGCTGGACGTGGACTTCCAGTCCGATCACGGTTTCCCATTGCATCAGAGGGTCTCCTCGGCGATGGCCGGGCGGCGGCGGTGCCAGTCGGTGGCCTGCTGGAAGCGGTGGGCGACGTTGAGCAGGCGGGGCTCGGCGAAGTGGGTGCCCAGGATCTGCAGGCCCACGGGGCGGCCTTCCGCGGGGCGGCCGTCCGCGGGGCGCTTGCCCACGAAGCCCGCCGGCACGCTGATGCCGGGGATGCCGGCCAGGTTCACGGCGATGGTGTAGATGTCCTGCAGGTACATGGAGACCGGGTCCTTGTTGGCCCCCAGGTCGAAGGCCGGGGTCGGCGAGGTCGGCCCCATGAGCACGTCCACCTCCTCGAAGGCGTCGAGGAAGTCCTGGCGGATCAGGCGGCGGACCTGCTGGGCCTTCTTGTAGTAGGCGTCGAAGAAGCCCTCGGAGAGGGTGTGGGTGCCGATCAGGATGCGCCGCTTGACCTCCTCGCCGAAGCCCTCGGCGCGGGAGCGCTCGTAGAGGTCGATCAGGTCGCTGGGGTGGTCGCAGCGATGGCCGAAGCGCACCCCGTCGTAGCGCGACAGGTTCGAGGAGGCCTCCGCCGGGGCGATCACGTAGTAGGCCGGGATGGCGTAGTGGGTGTGCGGCAGGCTCACCTCGCGCACGCTGGCGCCCAGCGATTCGTACACCTTGACCGCCTCACGTACCGCGGCTTCCACCTCGGGGTCGAGGCCGTCGCCGAAGTATTCCCGCGGCAGGCCGATCTTCAGCCCGGTCAGGGGCGCCTCGAGCTCCGCGGTGTAGTCGGGTACGCCCCGGGCCACGCTGGTGGAGTCGCGCAGGTCATGGCCGGCGATGGCGCCCAGCAGCCGGGCGCAGTCCTCGGCGGTGCGGGCCATGGGGCCGGCCTGGTCGAGGCTGGAGGCGTAGGCGATGATGCCGTAGCGCGAGACCCGCCCATAGGTGGGCTTGAGGCCGGTGATGCCACAGAAGGCCGCCGGCTGGCGGATCGAGCCGCCGGTGTCGGTCCCCATGGCGGCGGGCACCAGGCCGGCGGCCACCGCGGCGGCACTGCCCCCGGAGGAGCCGCCGGGCACTGCCGAGGCGTCCCAGGGGTTCTTCACCGGCCCGTAGTGGCTGTTCTCGTTGGAGGAGCCCATGGCGAACTCGTCCATGTTGGTCTTGCCCAGGCTCACGGTGCCGGCGGCGGTGAGCTTCTCGACCACGGTGGCGTCGTAGGGGGCGACGAAGTTGTCGAGCATCCTCGAGCCGCAGCTGGTCCTGACACCGTTGGTGCAGAAGATGTCCTTGAGCGCCAGGGGCAGGCCGGTCAGCGGGCCGGCATTGCCGGCGGCGCGGGCGGCGTCGGCCTGGTCGGCGGCGTCGAGGGCCTGCTCGGCGGTCACGGTGATAAAGCTGTTGAGATCGCCGTCGAGGCGGTCGATGCGCGCGAGCAGGGCTTGGGTCAGCTCGCGGCTGGAGAACTCGCCGGCGTCGAGGCCGGCCGCGAGTTCGCTGAGTGTCTTGTCATGCATGAGGCCGTTGGCTCCCTGAAGGCTTGCCGTGAACGGAAGGTGCCGGATGGGTCATTCCACTACCCGGGGAACCAGGTACAGGCCCTTCTCGACTGCCGGGGCGCAACGCTGGAAGTCGTCGCGGCGGTTGGTCTCGGTGACCTCGTCGGCGCGCAGCCGCTGGGTGGCGTCCAGCGGGTGGGCGAGAGGGGCGACGCCCTCGGTGTCCAGGCTCTGCAGCTGGTCGACCATCGCCAGGATACGGCCCAGGTCGTCCACGTAACGGGCCGCCTCGTCGTCGTTCAGGCCGAGTCGGGCCAGCTGGGCGGCCCGCATCACCTCTGCGTGTTCAAGCGCCATGATCAGGATTCCTCGAACGGGGTGGGTCATGGAAATGACCGCAAAATGTACCACATCCGGCGTTCCGCTGGCAGGCCCGCGGGGTGCGCCATGCCACGGCCTTTCGCTTGCCGCTGGGGGGCCGCGGTGATACCGTTTGCATCCGCACAGGGTTCCCGGACTGCACTAGGTAACGACTTCCATGTTCAAACGCTTGAGGGGGCTGTTCTCCAGCGATCTGTCGATCGACCTGGGCACGGCCAATACGCTGATTTACGTGCGCGGTCGCGGTATCGTGCTCGATGAGCCGTCGGTCGTGGCGATACGCCAGTCCGGTAACATGCGCAGCGTCGCCGCGGTCGGTTCCGACGCCAAGCGCATGCTGGGCCGGACCCCCGGCAACATCACCGCCATCCGGCCGATGAAGGATGGCGTGATCGCCGACTTCACCGTGACCGAGCAGATGCTCCAGCACTTCATCCGCAAGGTCCATCAGAGCACCTTCCTGACACCGAGCCCGCGCGTGCTGGTCTGCGTGCCCTGCATGTCGACCCAGGTCGAGCGGCGCGCCATCAAGGAGTCGGCCGAAGGGGCCGGGGCCCGCGAGGTGTTCCTGATCGAGGAGCCCATGGCCGCGGCCATCGGGGCCGGCCTGCCCGTCGAGGAAGCCCAGGGCTCCATGGTGGTGGACATCGGCGGCGGCACCAGCGAGATCGCCATCATCTCGCTCAACGGCATCGTCTACTCGGAATCCATCCGCGTCGGCGGCGACCGCTTCGACGAGGCGATCACCGGCTACGTTCGTCGTCACTACGGCAGCCTGATCGGCGAGGCCACCGCCGAACGCATCAAGGAGGAGATCGGCTGCGCCTACCCGGGCGGCGAGCTGCGCGAGATCGACGTGCGCGGCCGCAACCTGGCGGAGGGCATTCCCCGCAGCTTCACCCTCAACTCCCACGAGATCCTCGATGCCCTGCAGGAGACCCTGGCCTCCATCGTCGCCGCGGTGAAGAACGCCCTGGAGCAGTCGCCCCCGGAACTGGCCTCCGATATCGCCGAGCGTGGCCTGGTGCTCACCGGCGGCGGGGCCCTGCTGCGGGACCTGGACAAGCTGATCGCCGAGGAGACCGGCCTGCCGGTGATCGTCGCCGAGGATCCGCTGACCTGCGTGGCACGGGGCGGCGGCAAGGCCCTGGAGATGATCGACCAGCATACCTTCGAACTGCTGTCCAGCGACTGACGCCGGGGCAACGCGGAGGGATTCTCTATCAAGCCGCTGTTTTCGCACGGACCGCTGCCCGTCTATCGCATGCTGCTGTGCGCACTGGCAGCGGCGGCGCTGATGTTCGTCGATACGCGCTTTACTCGCATGGAGAACGTCCGTGCCCAGCTCTCCACCCTGGTGGCGCCCATCCAGTGGGTGGTCAGCGTGCCCAGTGATGTCCTCAACTGGGGCTCGCTGGCGCTCTCCGACCAGCGGGCGCTGGTGGAAGAGAACCGCCGGCTCCGCGAGCAGATCCTGACGCTCTCCCACCGGGTGCAGCGCATGGCCAGCCTGACGGCCGAGAACGTGCGCCTGCGCGAGCTGCTGTCGGCGGCCGACCGGAACGACGTCCCCTTCATGACGGCCGCACTGCTGTCGCTGGATTCCGACCCCTTTTCCCACCAGATGGTGATCGATCGCGGGCGTCGCAACGGCGTCTACGTCGGTCAGCCGGTGATGGATGCCTCGGGTCTGGTCGGGCAGATCACCGCGGTGTCGGCCTACTCCAGCCGTGTCCTGCTGCTGGCCGACGCCAGCCACGCTCTGCCGGTCCAGGTCAATCGCAATGGCCTGCGCTTCATCGTCCAGGGCGCGGGACGCTACGACGCCTTGAGCGTGCTGCACGTCCCCGATACCGCCGACATCCGCGAGGGCGACCTGCTGGTCACCTCGGGCCTGGCCGGGCGCTTCCCCGCGGGTTATCCGGTGGCGCGGGTCGCCGAGGTGGTCCATGACCCGGGCCAGCCCTTCGCTCGGGTCACCGCCACCCCGGTGGCCCAGCTGCAGCGCTCTCGCCACTTCCTGCTGCTGTTCCCGCCGCCCCCCGCCCCGGTGCCGGGGGAGCAGGGCTGGGACCACGAGCTCTCCACCGAGGCGATGGAGGCGGCTCGCCGGCTGGTCGGTGCAGCCAGTGACGAGGAGGAGCCCTGATGGCCACGTCGTCGCCTGCCAGCCTGCTCTGGATCTGGCTCACCCTGCTGCTGGCGCTCTGCCTGCAGGTGATGCCGCTTGCCGATGGCTGGCAGATCTGGCGCCCGGACTGGCTGGGCCTGATGCTCATCTACTGGTGCATGAAGGCGCCGCTGAGAGTCGGCGTGGTGCACGGCTTCGTGCTGGGCATCCTGCTCGACCTGATCGAGGGGGTGACCCTGGGCCAGAATGCGCTGATCTTCTCGCTGCTGGCTTTCCTCTGTGCGCTGGTCTACCCGCGCTTCCGCGCCTATTCGCTGCTGCAGCAGGCGGTGCTGATCTTCGTCCTGCTCGGCACCGTACAACTCGCCGAGCAGTGGTTGCGCACCCTGCTGGGCCCCTTTTCCATTCACCTGTCGTTCCTGCTGCCCTCGCTGATCGGTGCCGTCTTGTGGCCCTGGCTGACCACGCTCTTCGAGGCCCTGGGACGTCGGATGGCCCGAGACTGATGGAGGCGCCATGACCGCACATCTCCGCCTTGCCTCGGCCTCGCCGCGGCGTCGCGAGCTGCTGGCCTCGATCGGCGTGCCCGTCGAGGTGTGCCCGGTGGACGTGGACGAGACGCCGCTGCCCGGCGAGTCGCCCGCCGACTACGTGACCCGCCTGGCACGGGCCAAGGCCCTGGCCGGAGCGCGTGACGCGACGCTGCCGACCCTCGGCTCGGATACCGCCGTGGTGCGCGACGGCGAGATCCTCGGCAAGCCCCGCGACCGGGAACACGCGGCTGCCATGCTGCGCTCGCTGTCGGGGCGCGACCACGAGGTACTCACCGCGGCGGCAGTGACAGGTCCCGAGGGGCTGCTCGAGGCCTGCGTCACGACAAGGGTGTTCCTGCGCGTGATCGGCGATGCCGAGATCGACGCCTACTGGGACACCGGCGAGCCCGCCGACAAGGCCGGTGGCTATGCCATCCAGGGACTGGCCGCGGTATTCGTCGCGCGCATCGAGGGCAGTCACTCGGCGGTGGTGGGGCTGCCGCTGTTCGAGACCGCCGCGCTGCTGGCGCGCCAGGGCGTGCCGCTCTGGTACCGGGGCGAGTCATCCGGGTCTATGTCGTCCGGGGCTATGTCATAATGTTCTCAAAGACCTCTGGACAAGGATTTCCGCATGAGCGGTGAAGTACTCATCAACCTGACGCCGATGGAAACCCGAGTAGCCGTGGTGGAGAACGGCGTACTGCAGGAGGCCTTCATCGAGCGCTCGCGACGCCGGGGCATCGTCGGCAACATCTACAAGGGCCGGGTGGTCCGCGTGCTGCCGGGCATGCAGGCGGCCTTCGTCGACATCGGCCTGGACCGGGCCGCCTTCATCCACGCCCACGAGGTGATGCCGCCGGGCACCCCGGCCGAGGAGCAGGTCTCCATCGGGGCGCTGCTCCACGAGGGGCAGGCGCTGGTGGTGCAGGTGACCAAGGATCCGATCGGCTCCAAGGGCGCCCGCTTGACCACCCACCTCTCGGTGCCCTCCCGCTACCTGGTCTACATGCCCGACTCGCCCCATCACGGCGTCTCCCAGCGCATCGAGGACGAGCGCGAGCGCGACAGGTTGCGTGGCATGCTGGAGGAGGCCCAGGCCGGACAGCAGCTGGAGGTCAGCGGTGGCTTCATCGTGCGCACCGCCGCCGAGGGGGTGGGAAGCGAGGAACTGGCCAGCGACATGCACTTCCTGCTGCGGCTGTGGCGCAAGGTGAGCGAGCGCAAGGTCACCGCATCGGCTCCCAGCGTGATCTACGATGACCTGCCGCTGTTCATGCGCACCCTGCGTGACGTGATGCGTGACGAGATCGAGAAGGTGCGCATCGACTCCCGCGAGAACCACGTCAAGCTGGTCGAGTTCGCCGAGGAGTTCATGCCCGATGCGGTGAAGCGCATCGAGCACTACGCCGGGGAGCGCCCGATCTTCGACCTCTACAGCGTCGAGGACGAGATCCAGAAGGCGCTGGGTCGCAAGGTGCAGCTCAAGTCGGGCGGCTACCTGGTCATCGATCCCACCGAGGCGATGACCACCATCGACGTCAACACCGGTGGCTACGTGGGGCATCGCAATCTCGAGGAGACCATCTTCAAGACCAACCTCGAGGCCGCCACTTCCATCGCCAGGCAGCTGCGGCTGCGCAACCTTGGCGGCATCATCATCATCGATTTCATCGACATGGAGGAGCCGGAGCACCAGCGCCAGGTGCTGCGGGTGCTGGAAAAGGCGCTGGAGCGGGATCACGCCAAGACCAAGTGCACCGGGGTGACCGAGCTCGGCCTGGTACAGCTGACCCGCAAACGAACCCGCGAGAGCCTCGAGCAGACCCTCTGCGAGCCCTGTGCCACCTGTCACGGGCGGGGTACCCTGAAGACCCCGGAGACCGTCTGCTACGAGATCTTCCGCGAGATCCTGCGCGAGGAGCGTGCCTACGGCCCCGAAACCTACATGGTGCTGGCCTCCCAGTCGGTGGTCGATCGGCTGCTCGACGAGGAATCGGCGGCGGTGGCCGACCTGGAAGCCTTCATCGGCAAGACCATCCGTTTCCAGGTCGAGATCCACTATTCCCAGGAGCAGTACGACATCGTGCTGATGTAAGCCCATGCCCCGGATTCGCCTGCTGTCGCGCTGGGTCCTGACGCTGGCGGCGTTGCTGCTGGCGCTGGTGGCGCTGTTGCTGGTCCTGCTGCGGCTGGCGCTCGGCCTGGCCGATGGGCTCACGCCGCGACTCGAGGCACTGCTCTCGGCACGCTTCGGCGCGGTGGTCCAGATCCGCGAGCTCGATACCCGGCTGGCCCGGCTCGATCCGATGCTCGAGCTCTCCGGGCTCACGGTACGCTCGCGGGAAGGGCTCGGGCACACCCCCCTGATCGAGGTCGAGGCCGGGCGCCTGCGACTGGATACCCTGGCCAGCCTGCGTGAAGGCGTGCCGGTGGTGGAAGATGCCCGCTTGCAGGGCGTGACGTTGCATCTCTACCAGGATGACCAGCGGCGCTGGCACTGGCCCGACCCGGCCCGACTCCCCCCCGAATTCAAGCCAGAGGTGGAGTTCGACCTGGACCGTCTCGATTTCTGGGTCGGGTTGCTTCTGCGCCAGCGCGCCTGGGTCGAGGATCTCCGCCTGGTGCTGCACGGCCAGGAGAAGCGCGAGGTACTGCGGGCGCCACGGCTGCTGATGACCGGGGACGCCCGCCACGCCCACCTGGAGGGCGAGGTGTGGCTCGAAGGGCAGGACGAGGGCCTCGCGGACGAGCTCGCCATGCAGGTGGCGCTGGAGATCTTCCCCGGGCCCACGGGGTTGCGCGATTTCAGCGCCGCCCTGCAGGCCGACATGAAGCTCGACAGCCTGCTGGGGCTGGTCGAGGTGCTGGGGCGCAACGATCCCTTGCGCCTCGAGACCGCCAGGGGGGATGCCAGGGTGTGGGGGCGTTGGCACCGGGGCCGGCTGGCCGATGCGCGCCTCGACCTGGATGTGCCGCTGCTGGCCATGAGTCACGACGACAGCGAGGGGGAGCTGCAAACCGTCGTGCTCGAGGATGTCGTGGCCCGGGGCCAGTGGTTGCGCGGCGACGACGGCTGGGAGGCCTGGCTGGAGGGCGATGCCGGCAGCGCCGACTGGGATGCGCCCGAGGCACTGGCCGAGGCGTCTGGCCCGGCCCTGCCGTCCTATTGGCATCTGCGTCGAACCGACCGGGGGTGGTGGCTCAATACCAGCGAGTTCGAACTGGGCTCGCTGGCCGCCTGGCGCGACCGGCTGCCGCTGCCCGAGGCGCTGTCCCGGGTGGTGGCCACCCTGGATCCCCGGGGACGGGTGGCCGGGCTCGGGCTGGGGCGCGACAACGGCCAGTGGCTGGCCCGGGCGGCGCTGCATGGGGTGGAGGTCTCCCCCTGGGAGCAAGCCCCCGGTGGCGGGCCCCTGGACATGTGGGTCGAGGCCCGGGACCTGAACGGCCGGGTGCGTTTCGCCGGCGGGGAGGGGGCCGAGCTCTACTTCCCCGAGATATTCGCCGCCCCCATGGCGCTCTCCCGCGCCAGCGGCGAGGTGCTCTGGTCCTATGACGGACCGCGCAGCTTCGTCAGCGGTCGCGACCTCAGGGTCACCTGGAACGGGGCCGAGGTGCAGGGCGGCTTTGGCCTCTCGGTGGGGGGCGGGCAGCGGGGCGGTTTCGGGCTGTCGCTCGGCTTCCAGGACGTGGATGCCCTCGATACGCCGCTGATCGACTGGCTGCCGGTGGGGATCCTGGGCGACGAGCTCCTCGACTGGCTGGGAGCGGGGGTGGCCGGCCGCGTGCCCGAGGGCTCGCTGCGCCTGCATGTGCCGCTGGCCGGAGGGGCGTCACGTGTCGAGCCCTCCTTCGGCCTGCAGCTTGCCATCGAGGAGGGCGTGTTGCCCTTCGCACCTGAGTGGCCCGCCCTGGAGCAGCTCGAGGGGCAGCTCACCCTCGAGGACACCACCCTCTCCGGGACGGTGGAGCGGGCATCCAGCCTGGGCGTCGAGGTTCGCGATGGCCGGGTCTCGCTGGTCGATGAACGCCTCCAGGTGGACGGTGCGCTCGAGGCCTCGGCCGAGTCGCTGCGTCGCTACCTGCTGGCGATGCCGGTGGAGGGCATCGAGGCGGTGGAGGCGTGGCAGGGTGAGGGCATGGTCGCCGGCCGGCTCGACCTGGCCCTGCCCCTCGGGGAGCCCGAGGCGCTGGCGCTCGATATCGACACCGAGGCGGCATTCGACCGGCTGGCGTACCGCCCGCTGGAGCTCGTCTTCGGCGACGTCGGCGGCCCCCTGGCGTGGCGCCAGCGCGGCGAGGAGGGGGGGCTCGAGGGACGGCTGGAGGGGCGCCTGCTCGGTGGCCCGGTGCGTGCCGAGATCGACACCCTGGCTGGCGGCCTCGACCTGGCCGGGACCGCCACGGCTGGTGGCCTGGCCCAATGGGCCGGGATGGCCGCGCTCGATGACCTGCTCGAGGGGCAGGCGCCCTGGCACGGCCGCCTGGCGATCGGCGAGCAGGCCAGCACCCTGGCCCTGTCGAGTTCGCTGGAGGGGCTGGGCATCGCCCTCCCGGCGCCACTGGGCAAGTCGCCGGCGCCGCCTCGGCCGTTGCGGCTCGATGCGGACCTGACCACCGGACGCTTCGAGGGCCGGCTTGGCGACCAGTTGCACCTGCGCTGGCGGGAACGGGACGGGTCCGAGGTCGGCCAGGGCCAGGTGTGGCTAGGCCGCCCCCCGGTCACGCCCTGGCCGGACAGCGACGGCTGGTGGGTGGAGGCCTACCAGCCACGCCTCGACCTGGCCGCCTGGGGCGGGGCGCTTGCGGCGCTGGATACCGATCGGACGGGTGACGGCGGGGGCGGCCTCGCCGCTTCCCTGGGCGGCATCGGGCTCGAGACCAGCTGCCTGGAACACCAGGGGCGTTGCCTGGGCTCGCTCTACCTCGACGCACGGCCCCAGCTCGGTGGCGGCTGGCGGGTGGCGCTCGACGGCAGCCTGGTCGAGGGACAGCTGGATTATCGGCCACAGCTCGCCGAGCCCCTGGATATCGCCCTGATGCGCCTCTCCCTCGACGGGTTGCTGCCCCAGGCCGGCCCCGCCGGTTCGCTGCTCGACGAGATCGCCATGCCCCCCGAGCCTGAGCCCCTGCCGGCGTGGGTGGGCGACCTGCCCCACGGCCGACTGCGTATCGCCGACATCGAACGTGAAGGGAGGCGCTTCGGCCCCCTCACGGCGCGCTGGCAGGCCACGCCGGAGCGCCTGACCGTGGCGCCGCTGGGGCTGACGCTGGGCGAGGTCTCGGCCCGAGGCGAACTGGTCTGGGAGGCTGCCGGGCCCGGCGACAGCCTGTCCCGGGCGCGGCTCGACCTGGATGGTCGAGACCTGGGCACCCTGCTGGAGCGGCTCGGCCAGCCGGTGTCGATCCGCAACCGCGAGACGCGGGTCTCGAGCCAGCTGGCCTGGCCGGGGGCGCCCTGGCAGTTCGCCCTCGAGCGTTCCCGCGGCAGCATCGAGGTGCTGCTGCGCGACGGTCGTTTCGTCAATATCGAGTCACCCTCGGCGCGGCTGGTGGGGCTGCTCAACGTCGACAACCTGCTGCGTCGCCTGAGGCTCGACTTCTCCGACGTCACCGGTCAGGGCACCGCCTTCGACAGTGTCACCGGCGCCGCGACCCTGTATGGTGGAATCCTGGAGACCCGCGGGCCGGTGGAGGTCGACGGGCCGGCCACCTTCTTCACCCTGGACGGCAGCGTGGACCTGGCGCGGCGGGAACTCGACCAGCGCCTGGGCGTCACAGTGCCGGTGAGCCGTAACCTGCCGCTGGCCGCCGTGATTGCCGGCGCACCGGTGGTCGGCGGCGCACTGTTCATCGCCGATCGGCTGTTCGGCGACGCCATCGACCGGGTGACCCGAATTCATTACCGAGTGCGGGGTCCCTGGACCTCGCCCCAGATATCCGTGGAAAGTGCCGAATGACATCACGCCATCATACCCTTCTCGAAGACGCCGCCGAGATCCTGCTCGCCCCGGGCGGGCTGGACCTCGATGCCCTGGACTCGGGCCTGGCAGATGCCCTGGGCCAGGGCATCGATTACGCGGATCTCTACTTCCAGCGCAGCTGGCACGAGGGCTGGGTGCTGGAGGACGGTGAGGTCAAGGAGGCCAGCTACAACATCGACGGCGGCGTCGGGGTGCGCTCCATGGCCGGCGAGAAGACCGGCTTCGCCTACTCCAACCAGATCACCCGCGAGGCCCTGGCCGAGACCGGCCGGACTGCGTCCGGCATCGTGCGCAGCGGCAGCCGGCTCGAGGTGGCGCCCCGCGTGGTGGTGGCCAGTGAGGGCCGCTATGGTGGGGTGGACCCGCTCTCGGGCCTGACCGCCGAGGACAAGATCGCCATGCTCAAGCTGGCCGACCGGCTGGCCCGGGGGGCCGATCCCGCCGTCAGCCAGGTCAGTGCCTCGCTCACCGGGGTGCACGAGGTCGTGCTGGTACGGGCCAGCGATGGCACCCTGGCGGCGGACATCCGCCCGCTGGTGCGCTTCAACGTCAGCGTGATCGCGGTGAGGAATGGCCGCCGCGAGCGCGGCAGTGCCGGTGGCGGCGGACGCTACTCCATGGCGCGGCTGCGCGACGACAACGTGGCCGAGCGCTTCGCCAGGGAGGCCGTGCGTCAGGCGCTGGTCAACCTCGAGGCGGTCGATGCCCCGGCCGGCCAGCTGCCGGTGGTGCTGGGCCCGGGCTGGCCGGGCATCCTGCTCCACGAGGCCGTGGGCCACGGCCTGGAGGGTGACTTCAACCGCAAGGGCAGCTCGGCCTTCGCCGGGCGGATGGGACAGCGGGTCGCCTCGCCGGGCGTGACGGTGGTCGATGATGCCACCCTGGCCGATCGTCGCGGCTCCATGAGCGTCGACGACGAGGGCACGCCGGGGCAGTACACGCCGCTGATCGAGGATGGCATCCTCACCGGCTACATGCAGGACAAGCTCAACGCCCGCCTGATGGGCATGGCGCCCACCGGCAACGCCCGCCGCGAGTCCTTCGCCCACCTGCCGATGCCGCGCATGACCAACACCTACATGCTGGCCGGCCAGGACGATCCCGCCGATATCCTCAGGAGCGTCAGGCGTGGGCTCTACGCGGTGAGCTTCGGTGGCGGCCAGGTGGACATCACCTCGGGCAAGTTCGTCTTCTCGGCGAGCGAGGCCTACCTGATCGAGGATGGGCGCATCACCGCCCCGGTGAAGGGGGCGACCCTGATCGGCAACGGCCCCGAGGCCATGGGTCGGGTGTCGATGATCGGCCACGACATGGAACTGGACACCGGGATCGGCGTCTGCGGCAAGGAGGGGCAGGGCGTGCCGGTAGGCGTGGGCCAGCCGACACTCAAGCTCGATGAGCTGACGGTCGGCGGCACCCAGTCCTAAGGCGCTGTAGTAGAGCCGCCGACGTCGGCGGTCCCTATGGGGTCAGACCCCGGCGGGGGTCGGCACGGCGGGAAAGGTGCACTATGCAGGCATGGCGACTTGGCTGGGGTCTGACCCCATAGGGGCCTTGTAGGAGCGAGGGGCGCCGGGGGCGGCCGAAGAGGAGGTCCGATTCCAGGGGTGAGGAGCATTGCTCCGAACGGGCTGGCCATGGATGGCCTGCACCGGTCCTGCAAGCGGAGCAGGATGCGAGAGCGAAGCAGGGAATCGGTAGCGTACAGGGAAGTATTCACAGCGCCTCCTCGCAGGCCTGCCGCCGGATCAGCCCCGAGCGGTGTGAGGCCTACAGCCCCGCCGTATCGCGGACCAGCTTGAACAGGCGGCGGGCATTGGTGGGCGGCTTGCCCTGCTCGCGCTCGCGACGGGCGTTGCGGATCAGCTGGCGCAGGGCCTGCCGGTCCACGTCCGGGTAGTCGGCGATGAAGGCCTCGACGGCGGCGTCGCCCTCCTCGAGGAGACGATCGCGCCACTTCTCGAGGCGATGGAAGGCGTGGTCGCGGCGGAGCTTCTCCTGCTCGATCTCGTCGTACACCGCCTGGATGGCCTCGAGGTTCTCGCGGCGCATGACCTTGCCCACGTACTGCATATGGCGCCGCCGGCCCTCGTGGGAGCGGATGCGCGAGGTCTCCTCCACGGCGGCCAGCATGTCGTCGGAGAGGGGGAAGCGGGCGCGCTCGGCGGGACTCATGGCGATGATCGCCTCGCCCAGCTGCTGCAGCGCATGCATCTCGCGCTTGAGCTGGGACTTGCTGACGGGCTCGTCATCCGACTGGGTGATCTGCGCGAGCAGCTCACGGGGAGATTCCTGGGACATGCCGCTTCCATCGATTTAGGCTGAGAGGATGCCGACAGTATACCAGCCCGCGCCGGCGGGCTGCGCAACGAACATGAAGACCTTCCGGCCTGCGGGCCGGGTGACGAGGAGAATCGCATGACACAGGCTTTCGATGCCGCCACCCAGCAGGCCCTGCTGGAGAGCCGCGCCCAGTCGGCGCTCGAACTGGCCAGGCAACTGGGCGCCGACGCCTGCGAGGTGGGGGCCAGCGTCGATCAGGGGATCGGCGTCAGCGTCCGCGAGGCAGAGGTGGAGACCGTGGAGCTCTCCCGTGACCAGGGCATCGCCGTCACGGTCTATGTGGGCAAGCGCAAGGGCAGTGCCTCCTCCACGGATGCCGGCGAGGCCTCGATCCGTGCGGTGGTGGAGAAGGCAGTGGCCATCGCCTGCCATACCGGGGAGGATCCGGCCGCGGGCCTGGCCGACGCCGAGCTGATGGCCCGTGAACTGCCGGATCTCGATGTCCATCATCCCTGGGAGCTGAGTACCGAGCAGGCCATCGACCTGGCCCTCGCCTGCGAGGCCGCCGGGCGCGGCACGGCCGGTATCCGCAGCTCCGACGGCGCTTCGCTCTCCAGTGGCGAGGGCGTGCGGGTCTATGCCAACAGCCATGGCTTCCTGGGCAGCCAGCGGGGCAGTCGTCACTCGCTCTCCTGCATGCTGATCGCCGAGGACGAGGGGGGCATGCAGCGCGACTACGACTACACCAGTGCGCGGGATCCGCGGGATCTGGCCGCGCCCGAGGCGGTGGGGGCGAGTGCCGCGCGGCGCACCCTGCGCCGGCTCGGCGCCCGGCGTCCCGCGACCGGGCGGCTGCCGGTGCTGTTCGACCCGACCCTGGCCAGCGGGCTGGTCGGACACCTGATGAGCGCCATCGCCGGCGGCGCCCTCTATCGCCAGGCCTCCTTCCTCTGCGACCGTCTGGGCGAGTCGCTCTTCCCCGAGTGGTTCAGCCTGCAGGAGAAGCCCATGGAGCGCGGTGCCATGGCCAGCAGCCCCTTCGACAACGACGGGGTCCAGACCCGTGACAATGTCTTCATCGAGAACGGCCGCCTGGCCAGCTACATGCTCTCGGCCTACAGTGCCCGGCGACTCGGCATGCAGTCCACCGGCAACGCCGGTGGGGCGCGCAACCTGCGCATCTCCGCCCCTCTGGAGAGCCAGGAGGCGCTGCTGCGCCGCATGGGGCGCGGCGTGCTGGTCACCGAGCTGATGGGGCAGGGGGTCAACGGCGTGACCGGCGACTACTCCCGCGGTGCGGCGGGCTTCTGGGTCGAGGACGGCGAGATCCGGTACCCGGTGGAAGAGTTCACCATCGCCGGCAACCTCGAGGGGATGTTCAAGGGGCTGGCGGGGGTCGGTGACGACACCGATACCCGCGGCAGCATCCATACCGGCAGCTGGCTCATCGATGAGATGACCGTCGCCGGCGCCTAGGCGTCCTCCTCGAAGCGGGCCTCGAAGAGCGCCTCGATGGCGTCGAGGGTCGCCTCGGCGTCCTCGCCCTCGGCACTGATGGTCAGCTGGGTACCGCAGGGGGCCGCCAGCATCAGCAGCGACATGATGTTGGCAGCGTCGGCCTCGCGACCGGCGTGGGACACGGTGACCCGTGCCTGGAAGGGCTGGCAGCACTGCACCAGCTTGGTGGCCGCCCGGGCATGCAGGCCGCGCCGATTGGTCAGGGTGAGCTTGCGTTGCGGCACGCCTCAGGTTCCCTCGTCCGCGTTGTCGGCCCTGGACGTCGGGAGCAGGGGGAGGGTGTCGTGGATGCCCAGCTCGCGATGGCGGAGCCGCACGCTGGGGTGACGTTCGGCGAGGTGCCGGGCCAGCCTCTCGGCCAGGTAGACCGAACGGTGCTGGCCGCCGGTGCAGCCGATGGCGACGGTGAGATAGCTGCGATGGCTGGCCTCGTACGCGGGTAGCCACCGCTCGACCCAGGCCAGGATGTCGTCATGCATCTCGCCGACGATGGGGTAGCCGTCGAGGAACTCGATGATCGAGGCGTCACGTCCGGTGTCCTGCCGGAGCCGGGGATCCCAGTAGGGGTTCGGCAGGCAGCGGGCGTCGAAGACGAGGTCGGCGTCGAGCGGCACCCCGCGCTTGAAGCCGAAGGACTCCACCGTCAACGTCAGCTGGTCGGCCCGGTGGCTCCCCACCTGGTCACTGATGCGCCGGCGCAGTTCATGAACCGAGAGGCGCGAGGTGTCGATCACCAGGTCGGCCAGGTCACGGATCTCGGCCAGCGCCGTCTCCTCGGAATCGATCGCCTCGGCCAGGGTCATGTCGCTGCCCCGTGTCAGCGGGTGGCGCCGGCGGGTTTCCGAGTAGCGCTCGAGCAGGATGCGCGCATCGGTGGTGAGGTAGATCACCTGGCCGTCGATGCCGCGGGCGCGGACCTCCTCCAGCAGGCTGGGGAAGCGTTCGAGCGCATGGGGCAGGTTGCGGGCGTCAATGCTCACCGCGATCGAGGTGTGGGGGGAGTGGTCGCTGCTGAGTTCGTCCACCAGCGGGCCGAGCAGCATGGCCGGCAGGTTGTCGATGGCGTAGTAGCCGAGGTCCTCGAGCGCCTGCAGTGCGATCGACTTGCCTGAGCCGGATCGGCCACTGATGATCACGAGCTGCATGGCGGGTCTCCTGGTCGTGTGGCTGGCCGGGTGGCCCGGTGAGGGGCGATCAGCCCGAGGACTGTCGTCGGATCGCCTCGATGAGCCGCTCATGCAGCTCGCGCTGGCTGGCGCTCTTGCGCAGCCGGCCCCGGGTCTCGGCATCGTTCATCACGCCTGCGACCTGGGCCAGCAGCGCGAGATGGGCCTCGTCGGCCTCCTCCGGCACCAGCAGCACGAAGATCAGGTCCACCGGCTCGCCATCGACGGCATCGAAGTCGATGGGCTCGGCCAGCTTCAGGAAGCCGGCGATGGGCGCCTTGCAGTGAGGATCGCGGGCATGGGGGATGGCGACACCATTGCCGATCCCCGTGCTGCCAAGCCGTTCGCGGCCGATCAGGCGGCCGAAGACTTCCTGGCTGTCGAGACTCGGGGTGTTCTGGGCGATGAAGGTGCTGAAGAACTCCAGCACCCGCTTCTTGCTCCCCCCGGGCACCCCGAAGAGGGTGCGCTCGGGGGGCAGGATGGCTTCGAGTGTCATGGTGGATCAGCGGGCGCCGGCGCCCTGGGCGCGGGCCTGGACCTTCTCCTTGTGCTTGACGAGCTGGCGGTCAAGCTTGTCGGCGAGGGCGTCAATGGCGGCGTACATGTCGCCGTCCATGGCCTCGGCATGCAGATCGGCACCGGCGGCATGCAGGGTGCAGGCGGCCTGTTGCCTCTCCTTCTCCACGGAGAGCGTGACCTGCACGGTGGTGATGTTGTCATAGTGGCGTTCCACGCGAGTGAGCTTCTCGTTCACATAGTCACGCAGGGCGTCGGTCAGTTCCACATGATGGCCGGTGATGTTGACTTGCATGACACGCTCCTTCGTCCTTCGGTTGGTGCTTCGATTGTAACCCTTTTTCCTGCCGTGCAAACCCCCTGTGGAGGGCGTTGCACCCGACCGCTGATGCGGGTCATGCAAGGGATCGGAATTCCATCGCTGGAGGGGCGCTCACGCCGGGGTCCGGGAATCATCTCAGCCGCTTGCGCTCGCTGGAGGAGGGGATGCCCATGGCCTCGCGGTACTTGGCCACCGTCCTGCGCGCCACCTTGATGCCGGCCTCGTCGAGCAGGGTCACCAGCTTGCTGTCGGAGAGCGGCTTGCGCGGCGGCTCCTCCTGGATCAGCTTGCGCAGCCGGGCGCGGATCGCCGTGCTCGAGTGGGCATCGCCATCGCCGTTGCCGACCTGGCTGGAGAAGAAGTACTTCAGTTCGAAGACGCCGCGGGGGGTATGGATGAACTTCTGGGTGGTGACCCGCGAGATGGTCGATTCGTGCATCTCCACGGCCTGGGCGATGTCGGCCAGTATCAAGGGCTTCATCGCCTCCTCGCCCTGCTCGAGGAAGTCGAGCTGGCGGGCCATGATCTCGCGCCCCACGCGCAGCAGGGTGTCGTTGCGGCTCGAGAGGCTCTTCATCAGCCAGCGCGCTTCCTGCAGGTGATCCTTGAGGAACTGGTTGTCCTGGCTCTTGTCCGCGCGGCGAATCAGCGCCGCATAGTCGGGCTGGATCCGCAGTCGCGGCAGGGCCTCGGGGTTGAGCTCCACCTGCCAGCCGTGCCGGTCGTGGCGAGCGACCAGGTCGGGAATGACGTAGTCGCTGCCGGATTCCGAATAGCGACTGCCCGGCCTCGGGTCGAGTGAGCGGATCAGGGCGATGACCTCGTCGAGGGCGTCGTCGTCGAGGCCCAGGCGGCGCTTGAGCAGGCGTCGGTCGTCGCCGGCCAGTGCCTCGAGGAACTGGCGGACCAGGCGGCGCGCCTGGGGCAGCAGCGGGGTGTCGTCGGGCAGGACGGCGAGCTGCAGCATCAGGCATTCCCGCAGGTCCCGGGCGAAGATCCCCGTGGGCTCGAATTGCTGCAGCCGCAGCAGTACCTGCTCCACCTCGCGGCCCTTGAGCCCCTCGAGGCCCTGGCTCCTGAGGCCGTCGCGCAGTTCGTCGAGGGACTGGCCCAGGTAGCCGGCACCGTCCACGGCATCGATCAGGCTCTCGGCGATGTGCCGCTGGCGTTCGTTCAGGTCGGTCATCGCCAGTTGCCAGGCGAGATGACCCTGCAGGCTCTGGCCATCGGCCTGGCGCTCGAAGTCGGGGCCCTCGCCGCTGCCGGCGGGCGTGCCCAGGTCCTGGTAGGTGTCGGACCAGTCGCTGTCGACCGAGAGCTCGTCGGGGATCTCGCTGGCCCAGTCGTCGTCGGGCGTCTCGCTTGTCTCCTGCTCGCCGAAGTCATCGTCGAGCTCCAGCATGGGATTGGCTTCCAGCGCCTGCTGGATCTCCTGGCGCAGGTCCAGGGTGGAGAGCTGCAGCAGGGCAATGGCCTGCTGCAACTGGGGGGTCATGGTCAGTTGGGTGCCGACGCGAAGTTGCAGGGATGCTTTCATGGCCACGAGAGGTGTGTACTCATTCGCCGGAAAACCTCACCCTAGCCCGCCGGGGGTCGTGTTGCAAGTCGTTTATTAGCAAAAAGCGTGCCAA
This sequence comes from Halomonas terrestris, assembly GCF_049166755.1. NCBI lineage: Bacteria > Pseudomonadati > Pseudomonadota > Gammaproteobacteria > Oceanospirillales > Halomonadaceae > Halomonas > Halomonas terrestris. The sequence continues at coordinate 24,745 of NZ_JBMHFZ010000023.1, forward strand.
CGGCAATTTTCATGCCGTCACATAATATCGGCATTCTTGTCATAAGGTTACAATGGTGTTTCAGAGGCGAAAGTCCTCGCCGAGATACACTTCGCGTACCCGCTGGTTGGCGAGGATCGCCTCGGCGTTGCCCTCCGCGATGATCTGCCCGTCGCCGACGATGTAGGCGGTATCGCAGATGTCGAGGGTCTCGCGCACATTGTGGTCGGTGATCAGCACGCCGATGTCGCGTGCCTTGAGCTGGCGGATGATGCCCTTGATCTCGCCCACCGAGATGGGGTCGACCCCGGCGAAGGGCTCGTCGAGCAGGATGAAGGCGGGCTCCATGGCCAGGGCCCTGGCGATCTCCACCCGCCGTCGTTCGCCGCCGGACAGGCTCATGCCGAGATTGTCACGGATGTGGGTGACGTGGAAGTCCGCGAGCAGCTCCTCCAGGCGAGCCTGGCGGCCGGCGCGATCGAGGTCGCGGCGGGTCTCGAGGATCGCCATGATGTTGTCGGCCACCGAGAGCTTGCGGAAGATGGAGGCCTCCTGGGGCAGGTAGCCGATGCCGGCCCGGGCCCGCTCGTGCATGGCCGCCCTCGACAGGTCCTGCCCATCGATGTGGACCTCGCCGGCATCGGCGCGCACCAGTCCGACGATCATGTAGAAGGAGGTGGTCTTGCCGGCGCCGTTGGGTCCGAGCAGGCCGACGATGCTGCCCTGGCCGATGGTCAGGCTGATGTCATGCACCACGCGGCGACGCTTGTAGCTCTTGGCCAGGTGGTTGGCGCGAAGTGTCTTCATGTCGTCCCTTACTGCTCGGGCTGCAGGGTCATGCGTACGCGCTGTCGCTCCTCGACACCCTCTGCCTCGGCGCGGGCCTGGACCACGCGGCGATCGAGGAAGTACTCCAGGTAGCCGCCATCGAAGGTGTCGCCGCCCTGGTGCAGCTCGGCGCGGTCGATGAGCTCCACCCGTCGCTCGGCGACGTAATAGACGATGGTGCGTCCCCAGCCGCGCACCAGCGGCTCGTCCGGCGCGGGCTGCTGCTCGATGTAGGCGCGCTCGCCGGTGGCGATGGCGTGGGAGAGTTCGCCGGCAGCGTTGCGGCGGATCTCGACCCGGTCACCGGTGAGATGCATGCTGCCCTGCCGGATGTCCACGTCACCGGTGTAGATGGCGGTGCCGGCTCGGTCATCGAGATCGAGCCGATCGGCCTCCACCTCGATCGGGGCGCTGGCGTCGCCCTCCAGGGCCAGCGCCGGGGTCGTCGCCAGGGCCATGGCCATGCACGCCAGGCCGAGCAGTGCCGGGAGCAGCGGGGGGGCGTGGGACAGTCGCTTCATGGCTCGGGGTCCTCGTCGGTGTCGGGGTGCGTCTCGGGGGGATGGTGGCCCCGGACATTGTCTGTCAGGCGGGCGCGATTGTCATGGATCCAGGCATCGAAGCGCTCGCCGCTCATGCGCTGGGGAGGCTGGCGCAGCAGTGCCGGGGTATCGCTCCAGGCGTGACCGGTGTCGGCATCGAAGTGGAGGATGTCGGTGTCCAGCTGCCAGCGCTCCTCGGGGGCGTGCAGGCGGGCGTCCCCGGACAGGGTCAGGGGGTTGCCCCCGGCCCCCAGGGTGCCGATCTCGCCATGGCCGAACCAGGTGCGCCCCGAGCTGTCGATCAGTCTCGCCTCCGGGGTCTGCATGCGCGTGACGTCGTCGTGGGGGGTGTGCACCAGGCGTGGCGTGACGAGGCGCTGGTGGGCCCGGCCCTCGGCGTCGAAACGGGTCAGGCGGGCCCCCTCGAGGAAGTAGTCGGGCTCCCCGGCCTCGTCGCGGGGCACCGGGCCGGGTTCGCGCACGCTGCGCTGGTCGAGCAGGGCGAGCACCCCGCCGAGTGCCAGCAGCAACAGCAGCAGCCAGATCCGGAACGAGGGGCGCGGCAGTCGCAGCGCCATGGCGTCAGTCGGCCCCGTGGAGATAGGTGTCGATCACGGCATCCCAGTGCCCCTGGGCCTGCAGCAGGGTGTCGCAGATCTCGCGCACCGCGCCGTGGCCGCCGGCACGCTCGGTGACCCAGTCGGCATGCTTGCGGATATAGGAGGGCGCGCCCGGCACGCTGATGCCCACGCCGGCACGCTTGATGGCACCCACGTCGGGCATGTCGTCGCCGCAGTAGGCCACCTGGTCCAGCTCGAGGTCGAGTTGGCGACACAGTTCACGCAGCCTGGGCAGTTTCTTCTCGACGCCCTGGTAGACATGCTTGACGCCAAGGGCGGCGGCGCGACGGCTCACCATGGGGGAGTCGCGACCGGTGATCAGCGCGACCTCGAGACCGGCGCGCTTGAGCAGCTTGATGCCATGGCCGTCCAGGGTGTGGAAGGCCTTGATCTCGATTCCGTCGGCCTGGAAGTAGAGGCGGCCGTCGGTGAGCACGCCGTCCACGTCCATGGCCAGCAGGCGTACACGGCGCAGGCGGTCCACCAGCTGGGTGTCGAGCAGAGGAGAATCGAGGGTCATGGGGGCTCCTTGGTTGAGAGGGGCGTCAGATCACGCCGCTGGCGAGCAGGTCGTGCATGTGCAGGGCACCGACCGGTCGCCCCGCGTCGTCGACCACGGCCAGGGCGGTGATGCGGTTGTCTTCCATGATGCGCACCGCCTCGGCGGCCAGGATATCGGCGGTGATCCGCTTGCCGGGGCGCGTCATGACGTCGTCGACGGTCAGGTCGGAGAGGTCCGAGTGCTGGTCGAGGGTGCGGCGCAGGTCGCCGTCGGTGTAGACGCCGGCCAGCCGCCCGTCGCCGTCGACCACGCAGGTGAAGCCCAGCCCCTGGCGGGTGATCTCCAGCAGGGCGTCGCGCAGCGGACTGCCCAGCGGCACCGAAGGCAGGCGGCTGCCCTGGTGCATCAGGTCGCCGACCCTCAGCAGCAGGCGCTTGCCCAGGCTGCCGCCGGGATGGGAGCGGGCGAAATCCTCGGCGGTGAAGCCGCGGGACTCCAGCAGCGCCACCGCCAGGGCATCGCCCAGGGCCAGGGACGCGGTGGTCGAGGAGGTGGGGGCCAGGTCCAGCGGGCAGGCCTCGCGTTCGACACCGGCGTCGAGGTGGGCCTCGGCGTGGCGGGCCAGGGTCGAACCCGGGCGGCCGGTCATGCTGATCAGCGGCGTGCCCATGCGCTTGAGGAGCGGCAGCAGGGCGGTGACCTCGGCGGTCTCGCCGGAGTTCGACAGTGCCAGCACCACGTCCCCCGGGGTGATCATCCCCAGGTCGCCGTGGCTGGCCTCGCCCGGATGGACGAAGAAGGCCGGTGTGCCGGTGCTGGCGAGGGTGGCGGCGATCTTGCCGGCGACATGGCCGGACTTGCCCATGCCGGTGACCACTACCCGGCCGGGGCAGGCCAGTATCAGCGAGCAGGCGCGATCGAAGCCCTCGTCGAGGCGCTCGATGAGGGCGGCAATGGCCTGCTGTTCCAGCTGCAGGGTGCGGCGAGCGCTGTCGCGCAGCGGCGAGTTCCCGGTGGGGTCGGTGTGTGTCGTCATGGCGGTGATTGTTGCCCGTTGCTGCGTTTCACTCAAGTTCATGGCCATCCGTTCAGCCTGCCGGCATGCCGGAGCCCTGGCCGGAGGCGGCGAGCCAGGCCAGGTAGCCGACATAGCCGAGTGCCAGCAGGGTGCCCGGCAGGCGGCCGAGCCGGCCGCGGCGCTGCCAGAGCAGCAGCATGCCCAGCGCCAGGGTCAGGGTCAGCATGACCCGATAGTCGCGCTCGCCTGCCGCCGCGTCGATGGGGCCGGGCGCCAGCATGCCCGGTATCGGCAGCACGGCGAGCAGGTTGAACAGGTTGGAGCCGATCACATTGCCGATGGCGATGTCGTGGTGGCGCTTCATGGCGCTGGCCACGCAGGCGGCGAGCTCCGGCAGGCTGGTGCCGATGGCCACCACCGTCAGCCCGATGGTCAGCTCGCTGACCCCGAGGCCGCGGGCGAGTTCGCTGGCCCCCCACACCAGGGCCCGGGAGCCGGCCACCATGACCATCAGGGTCATCACCAGCCACAGCAGGGCGCGGGTGAGGCGCATGTCGGGGATCTCGTTCACCTCGAGCGCGTCGGGAGTATCGGCACGGAACAGCCACCACAGGCTGAACACCAGCAGCAGGACCAGGAAGAGCGCGTCGAAGCGGCCGAGGATGCCATTGGCCAGGGCATAGCCGGCCAGGCCGGTGGCGCCGAGCAGCAGCGGCAGCTCGCGTCGCACCAGCGAGAAGCGCACCGGGATCGGGACCACCAGGGCGGTCACTCCCAGCACCAGGCCGATGTTGGCGATGTTCGAGCCCAGCGCATTGCCGGTGGCGAGGTCGGGGATCCCGTCCAGCGAGGCCATCACCGAGACCACCATCTCCGGTGCCGAGGTGCCCAGGGCGACGATGGTCATGCCCACCAGCAGGGTGCTCATGCCGGCCCTGTGGGCGGTGGCCGCGGCGGCACCGACGAAGCGCTCGGCGCTCCACAGCAGGGCGATGAAACCGAGCAGCACGGCGGTGAGGGGGACGAGCATGGCAGAGTGGGCCCTGGCCAGGTTGGAAGGGCGCCCATTAAACGTTCTCGCCCGGCCCGGTGCAAGCCGGCACCGTCGGTGGTGGCAAAATGGCGCGAGGTTAGGATACGATGTTCGATAATTCTTTCCAGGGACACGAGCCGATGAGCGACATTCCCTTCGTGGTGGTGGAGGGGCTGCATTTCTCGCGAGGCGAGAAGGAGATCTTCCGTGGTGTCGACCTGGAGATTCATCGCGGCAAGATCACCGCCATCATGGGGCCCAGCGGTACCGGCAAGACCACCCTGCTCAAGCTGATCGGGGGGCAGCTCCACCCGGATGCCGGCCGCGTGCGCATCGACGGCGAGGATGTCCATCGCCAGTCGCGCAAGGCGCTGTTCGCCATGCGCCGACGCATGGGCATGCTGTTCCAGAGCGGGGCGCTGTTCACCGACCTCGACGTGTTCGAGAACGTGGCCTTCCCGCTGCGGGTCCACACCGACCTGCCGGAGCCGATGATCCGCGACCTGGTGCTGATGAAGCTCGAGGCGGTGGGGTTGCGCGGTGCCCGCGAGCTGATGCCCTCGGAGCTCTCCGGCGGCATGGCGCGCCGGGTGGCCCTGGCCCGCGCCATCGCCCTGGATCCGGAACTGATCCTCTACGACGAGCCCTTCGTGGGGCAGGACCCGATCTCCATGGGCGTGCTGGTACAGCTGACCAAGCGGCTCAATGAAGCCCTGGGGCTGACGTCGGTGGTCGTGTCCCACGATATCAAGGAGACGCTGACCATCGCCGACTACGTCTACGTGATTTCCGACGGCCAGGTGATGGCCCAGGGCACCCCCCAGGGGCTCGACGTCGACCAGGACCCCCGGGTCAGCCAGTTCGTCCACGGCGAGCCGGACGGGCCGGTACCCTTTCACTATCCCGCGGTGGACTTCTTCACCGACATCCTCGATACGGGGGGGCGGCCATGATCGAGCGAGTCGCTATCCTGGGTCGCCGGGGCTGCGAGCTGCTCGAGGCGCTGGGCCGGGCGGGCGTCTTCCTCTTCCTCTCCGCGGTGGGCGTTCCCTCGCGAGAGGGCTGGTACCTCTGGCTGCGCCAGATGCACTTCGTCGGGGTGCTGTCGCTGGCCATCGTGCTGGTCTCGGGGCTGTTCATCGGCATGGTGCTGGCACTGCAGGGCTATACCCTGCTGGTCGACTTCGGCGCCGAGCAGGCACTGGGCCAGATGGTGGCGCTGTCGCTGCTGCGTGAGCTGGCCCCGGTGGTGGCGGCTCTGCTGTTCGCCGGGCGGGCCGGCTCGGCGCTGACCGCCGAGATCGGCCTGATGAAGGCCACCGAGCAGCTCACCAGCATGGAGATGATCGGTGTCGACCCGCTGCGCCGGGTGGTGGCGCCGCGCCTGTGGGCCGGCTTCGTTGCCCTGCCGCTGCTGACCGTCGGCTTCAGTGTGGTGGGGGTCTACGGTGGCTACCTGGTCGGCGTCGAGTGGCTCGGTGTCTTCGAGGGTTCCTACTGGGGCAACATGCAGGCCAGCGTCGAGTTCGTCGGGGACGTCGGCAACGGCATGGTCAAGAGCCTGGTGTTCGCCCTGGTGGTGACCTGGATCGCGGTCTTCCAGGGGTATGACCTGATACCCACGTCGGAAGGCATCTCGCGGGCCACCACCCGCACCGTGGTCTACTCATCCCTGGCGGTGCTCGGCCTCGATTTCGTGCTGACCGCGGTGATGTTCGGGGGACTTAACTGATGTGTCGCAACACAGAGTCGATGTTCGGAGAGACGGCATGAAGCGCAGCAAGATGATGGAGCTGGGGGTCGGGCTGTTCATGCTCGCCGGCATCCTGGGGCTGGTATTCCTCGGCCTGCGGGTCAGCGGCCTGACCTTCACCCCCCCGGGCGACACCTTTCGCCTCGAGGCCAATTTCGCCAACATCGGCAGCCTCAAGCCGCGTGCCCGGGTCACCATGGCCGGGGTCACGGTGGGTCGGGTCTCGGCCATCGAGCTGGATACCGACTGGTATGACGCCCGGGTGATCCTCGAGCTCGACGCCGGGCTGGAGGGCAGGCTGTCCCGGGACACCACCGCGGCGATCCTCACCGCCGGCCTGCTCGGCGAGCAGTACATCGGGCTGTCGGTAGGGGGCGATCCCGAGACCCTGGCCGATGGCGACACCATCCGCGACACCCAGTCGGCGGTGGTGCTCGAAGAACTCATCCAGCAGTTCGTGTCCAACATGGTCAGCGAGTGAGCCGCACCGCACGCGCGTCGCTGACGGCACTCTTTCCAGGAGATTCGATGATGCCTTTTCTGTCCGCTTCCTTCCGCCTGGTGGTGCTCGGCCTGTGCCTGGCGATCGCCTCGGTGTCGGCCCAGGCGGCCAACGAGCGTGGGCCCGAGCAGCTGATCCGCGACAGCATCGACGACCTGATGGGGCAGATCGAGGGCCGCAAGGACTACTTTGCCGACAACGTCGACGAGCTCAAGGCCCTGGTCGACGACAGCCTCGACGACATCGCCGATTTCCGCTATATCGGCGCCAGCGTCATGGGGCGCTACTTCCGCAATGCCACTCCCCAGCAGCGCTCGCGTTTCGTCAACACCTTTCGCCAGACGCTGATCGACACCTATACCAAGGGGCTGGTGACCTTCGACTATCGTGAGCTGCGGGTGCTCGAGACCCAGCAGCCCCAGCGCCACGAGGACCAGGCCAGCGTGGCCATGGAGGTGGTCGCCATGGACGGTAGCGTCTATCCGGTCAGCTATTCGCTGCGCCTCAGCGATGGCCAGTGGAAGGTGGTCAATGTCATCGTCAACGGCATCAACCTGGGGCTGACCTTCCGCAACCAGTTCGACCAGTCCATGCGTGAGCACAACCGCGACTACGATGCCGTGATCGATGACTGGGCGCCCGAGATCGCCGTCGAGGAGCTGGAGGAGGGCGGCAGCGCATGAGCGTGCTGCTCGACCAGGCCGGCGTCCACCTCTCTGCCGGCCCCGAGGGCCTGGCGGTGAGTGGAGTGGTGGGCTTCGATGTGGCGGCGGTGCTGGCCGCCACCGGCCGTGAGTGGCTCGCCGCCCAGGCGGCCGGCACGGCTGTCGACTTCGACCTGTGTGGCGTCGAGGGGGTGAGCAGTGCGGCGCTGAGCGTGCTTCTGGAGTGGGCCCGGTGCGCGCGCCAGGCGGGCCTGGAGGTGCGCGCCGTGCGCCTCTCGGCGCCGTTGACCCGGTTGACCCGGCTGGCCGGCCTCGACCGCCTGATGCCGTTGGCCGAGGCCGCCTGACCCGCGGGCCATGCCTGCCTTCGCGCGCCGCCGGCATCGCCAAGTGCGGCGCTTTTCTTTACCATGTCGGGATCCCGATCCATGTCGCCGGCCTTCCCGTGGCCGGTGGCCATATACGCTATTGCTTGCATCACAGGAGTTCCGGTTCATGCAACCCAATGAGGTCAAGGCGCTGCTCGAGGCGCGTATCGACGGCTGCGAGTTCCATATCCAGGGTGAGGGCTGCAACTTCCAGGTGGTGGCCGTGGGCGAGGTGTTCGACGGCCTGTCGCCGGTCAAGCGCCAGCAGCTGATCTACGGTGCCCTCGCCGAGGAGATCGCCTCGGGTGAGCTGCATGCGGTGAGCATCAAGACCTATACGCCGGCGCAGTGGCAGGACGCGCCGGAAAACACCAGCGCCTGACGGGCGACCCCCATGGACAAACTGATCATTACCGGCAATGGCCCCACCGACGGAGAGGTGTGGGCCAGCGGTGCCAAGAACGCCGCCCTGCCGATCCTCTGTGCGACCCTGCTCGCCGACGAGCCGGTGACCATCGGCAACCTGCCCCACCTGCAGGACATCACCACCACCCTGGAGCTGCTCGGTCACCTGGGGCTGGAGCCGGTGATGGGCGAGAAAATGACCATCGAGCTCGACGGCGCCCAGGTGCGCCATTGCGATGCCCCCTACGAGCTGGTCAAGAAGATGCGCGCCTCCATCCTGGTGCTGGGGCCGCTGCTGTCCCACTTCGGTCATGCCGATGTCTCGCTGCCCGGTGGCTGTGCCATCGGCTCGCGGCCGGTGGACCTGCATATCCGTGGCCTCGAGGCGATGGGGGCCAGGATCCGGGTGGAGGGCGGCTACATCCGCGCCCGGGTCGACGGCCGTCTCAAGGGGGCCACCATCTTCTTCGACACCGTCACCGTCACCGGTACCGAGAACCTGTTGATGGCGGCGACCCTGGCCGAGGGCACCACGGTGCTGGAGAACGCCGCCCGGGAACCGGAGGTGGTGGACCTTGCCGAGTGCCTGATCGCCATGGGGGCGAAGATCCGTGGCCACGGCAGCGACACCATCACCATCGAGGGTGTCGAGCGGCTGCACGGCTGCTACCACGACGTCATGCCCGATCGGATCGAGACCGGCACCTTCCTGGTGGCCGCGGCGGTGACCCGCGGTCGGGTCAGGGTGCGCAGGACCCGGGCCGATATCCTCGAGGCGGTACTGGCCAAGCTGGAGGAGGCGGGTGCTTCCATCACCACCGGCGATGACTGGATCGAGGCGGACATGGGGGGGCGGCGGCCGCGGGCGGTGAATGTCCGCACCGCGCCCTATCCCGGCTTCCCCACCGACATGCAGGCCCAGTTCGTGGCCCTCAACGCCGTGGCCGAGGGGAACGCTCGGGTGGTGGAGACCATCTTCGAGAACCGTTTCATGCACGTCCAGGAGCTCAATCGCATGGGGGCCAGGATCGCCCTGGAGGGCAACACCGCGGTGATCGAGGGCGTCGAGCGCCTCTCCGGGGCCCCGGTGATGGCCACCGACCTGCGTGCCTCCGCCTCGCTGGTGGTGGCGGCGATGATGGCCGACGGCGAGACCCTGGTCGATCGCATCTACCATATCGATCGCGGCTACGAGTGCATCGAGGAGAAGCTGCAGCTGCTGGGCGCCAATATCCGGCGGATTCCCGGCTAGTGGCCCGACGTTGCTTCCCACTACAGGCGAGAGCATGAGCAAACAACTGGTACTGGCCCTCTCCAAGGGCCGAATTCTTGACGAGACGCTGCCGCTACTGGCCGATGCCGGCATCACCCCGGCCGAGGATCTGGCGGCAAGCCGCAAGCTGCTGTTCGACACCAACCTGCCGGATGTCAAGCTGGTGATCCTGCGGGCCACCGATGTGCCCACCTATGTGCAGCTGGGTGCCGCCGACCTCGGCGTGGCGGGCAAGGACGTGCTGCTCGAGCACGGTGCCGAGGGGCTCTACGAACCCCTCGACCTGGAGATCGCCAGGTGCCGGCTGATGACTGCCGGCATCACCGGCGCCGAGCCGGCCCGGGCGCGGCGCCGGGTGGCCACCAAGTTCGTCAACGTCGCGCGACGCTACTACGCCGAGCAGGGCATCCAGGCCGAGGTGATCAAGCTCTACGGCGCCATGGAGCTGGCCCCCCTGATGAACCTGGCCGACGAGATCGTCGACATCGTCGATACCGGCAACACCCTCCGGGCCAACGGCATGGCCCCCCGGGAGCTGATTGCCGACATCAGCACGCGGCTGGTGGTCAACAAGGCGGCCATGACCATGAAGCATGCCCGGCTCAAGCCGCTGATCGAGCGCCTCGGCGATGCCGTCGCCGCGCGTCACGACAGCCACGCCGTCACAACCCGATAGGCACGGATGCCCGGCCATGTCCTCCGGCCTGGCAACGGACTCGTGCCAACAACCGACAGCCACGGGAGTTGCGATACGCCATGACCAAGACCCTTGCTTCCGCCGCCGGCATCGCTCGACTCGCCACCGGCGATACCGACTTCAACGATCGCCTGGATGCCCTGCTGGCCTGGGAGGGTGTCTCCGATACCGAGGTGCAGCATCGTGTCGACGAGATCATCGCCGCGGTGAAGGCCCGTGGAGATGCGGCGCTGGTCGAGTACAGCAATCGCTTCGACCGGCTGTCGGTGACCTCCATGGCCGAACTGACCCTGGGGCCGGCACGCCTCGAGCAGGCCTATCACGGGCTGCCTGCCGACCAGCGTGACGCCCTGGCGGCCGCCGCGGAACGCATCCGCCACTACCACGAACGGCAGAAGCCCGAGTCCTGGCACTACACCGAGGCCGACGGGACCGTGCTGGGACAGCAGGTGATGCCGCTGGATCGCGCGGGGATCTACGTCCCCGGCGGCAAGGCGGCCTATCCCTCCTCGGTGCTGATGAATGCGATACCCGCCCACGTGGCCGGCGTGCGTGAGATCGTCATGGTGGTGCCGACACCCGATGGCGTGCTCAACGAGCTGGTGCTGGCGGCGGCCCACCTGGCCGGTGTCGATTACGTCTTCACCATCGGCGGGGCCCAGGCGGTGGCTGCCATGGCCCACGGCACCGAGACGGTGCCGCGGGTCGACAAGATCGTCGGTCCCGGCAACATCTACGTGGCGACCGCCAAGCGGGCGGTATTCGGTCAGGTGGGTATCGACATGATCGCCGGCCCCTCGGAGATCCTGGTGGTCTCCGATGGCGGGACCCATGCCGACTGGCTGGCCATGGACCTGTTCTCCCAGGCCGAGCATGACGAGGATGCCCAGTCGATCCTGGTGAGCTGGGATGGCGCCCATCTCGATGCGGTGGAAGCGGCCATCGAGCGCCTGTTGCCGACCCTGGAGCGCGAGGCGATCGTCAGGGAGTCCCTGGCCCGCCGGGGGGCGCTGATCCACTGTCGCGACCGGGCCGAGGCGGTCGAGCTGATCAACCGCATCGCCCCCGAGCACCTGGAGCTCTCCGTGGCCAACCCGGAGGGGTGGCTGTCCGAGGTGCGCCATGCCGGCGCCATCTTCATGGGGCGCTATACCGCCGAGGCGCTGGGCGACTACTGTGCCGGCCCCAACCATGTGCTCCCCACCTCGGGCACGGCACGCTTCTCATCGCCGCTGGGGGTCTACGACTTCCAGAAGCGCTCCTCGATCATCCACTGCTCGGCGCAGGGGGCCTCGGAACTCGGCAAGACGGCTTCGATACTCGCCCGCGGCGAGTCGCTCACCGCCCATGCGCGTTCCGCGGAGTACCGCATCGAGCCGTGAACCCCGCCGCCGCGACGACGAGTGCGGCAACGGACAGGCCCCGCCCATGGCGGGGCCTGCGTCGTCGTGGGCCGGGGGCGAGGGTCAGGGCGCCGGGCGGTGCCATCCCGGGGCCGGGCGTTCGCCCACTTCCAGGGTGACTTCCAGCGACTCGCCGCCCCGTACCACCGTCAGCGGCAGCTCGGCACCGGGCTCGATGGCGGCGATGTCACTCATCGCCACCCGGGCGTCGAGGATCGGGCGACCATCCACCGCCAGCAGCACGTCACCGGGCTGCAGCCCGGCCAGGGCCGCGGGGCCGCCTGGCACCACGCCGGAGATCACCACGCCGCGGGGGGCCTGAAGGCCGAAGGACGCGGCCAGCTCCTGGTTCAGCTCCTGGGCCTCGATGCCCAGCCAGCCGCGGATCACCCGGCCCTGGGTGACCAGTTCCTCGAGGATGTTGCTGGCCAGGTTGGCGGGAATGGCGAAGCCGATGCCCTGGGAGCCGCCGGAGCGCGAGAAGATGGCGGTATTGATCCCCACCAGGGCCCCCTCGGCGTTGATCAGGGCGCCACCGGAGTTGCCGGGGTTGATGGCGGCGTCGGTCTGGATGAAGTCCTCGTAGGCGTTGAGGCCCAGGTGGCTGCGCCCGGTGGCACTGATGATGCCCATGGTCACGGTCTGGCCCACGCCGAAGGGGTTGCCGATGGCCAGCGAGACATCCCCCACCGCTACCTCGGTGGAGTCCGCCAGCTCGATCACCGGGAGCTCGTCCAGGTCGATGCGCAGCACGGCCAGGTCGCTCTCCGGGTCGGTACCCACCACCTCGGCGAGGGTCTCGCGCCCGTCGCGCAGGGCGACCTGGATCTGGTCGGCACCACCGATGACATGATGGTTGGTGAGGACGTAGCCGTCGCCGCTGACGATGACGCCGGAACCCAGGCTCGACAGCATGCGCTGACGGCTGGGCATGTCGTCGCCGAAGAACTGGCGGAAGAAGGGGTCCGACATCAGCGGATGCTGTTCACGCTCCACGACCCTGGACGAGTAGACGTTGACCACCGCTGGTGCGGCGCGGTCCACGGCCTCGGCGTAGCTGACCGGCCCCTGCTGGCGCGCCATGGGGTCGGCATGGCGCAGTTCGGGGGAGGGGCGCGACGGGGCATCGACCGGCGTCGGCGAGACGGGCGCGATCGGGGCTTGCGCGGCGGGCGTCGGCGCCTCGTGGCGCCCGAGCAGCTGCGGGAAGGTATTGAGCAGCACGATGGCCAGCAGCACGCCGATGAGGACGGGCCAGACGTACGGCAGCAGGTTGCGTCGCATGCAGGGTGGTTCCTTGTTGCGGTGCGGTCGCCGCCCGGGGGCGCGGCCGATACAATGGCGACAGTGTAACATTGCCGATTCACCGATGCCCGGAGGTGCCAATGAACCGTGACGACCTGGTCGCCGCCTGCGACCAACTGCTCGATGCCGGCCGCTTCAGGGACTACACCCTCAACGGCCTGCAGGTGGCCGGCCGTGAACGGGTGACCCGGCTGATGACCGGTGTGACCGCCTGCCAGGCACTTCTCGACGAGGCGGTGGCCTGGCAGGCCGACCTCGTGCTGGTCCACCACGGCTATTTCTGGAAGAACGAGCCGGTGGCGATCACCGGCATGAAGCAGCGCCGCCTGCGCACCCTGCTGGTCAACGACATCGGCCTGCTGGCCTATCACCTGCCGCTGGATGCCCACCCTGAGCTGGGCAACAATGCCGAGCTGGCGAGGCGCCTGGACTTTCGTGTCGAGGGCTGTGCCGACGGCGAGCCGGGCGAGGGGTTGCTGTGGCTGGGGGCGCCGCCGCCGGGGCTCGATGCCCGCGGCCTGGCCCGCCACGTGGGCGGGCGGCTGGGCCGGGAGCCGTTGCTGGTCGAGGCGCCGGGCGGCGGCGAGATCCGCCGGGTCGCCTGGTGCACCGGGGGGGCTCAGGACATGATTGCCGACGCCTCCGCCGCCGGGGCCGAGGCGTTCATCTCGGGGGAGATTTCCGAGCGCACGACCCACCTGGCGCGGGAACTGGGTATCCACTATCTGGCAGCGGGCCATCATGCCACCGAGCGCTACGGCGTTCAGGCGCTGGGGGAATGGCTGGCCGGCAGGTACGGTCTCGAGCACCGCTTCGTCGATATCGACAATCCGGCCTGAAGATCGCCGGTTCGCGGTCCGCCTCGCTGGGGGCTCGCCCGTCAGTAGCGGGGAGGCTGGGGGGCGCCGCCCTCCTCGCTCTTCAGTCCGAAGTCCTCGGCGAGGGTGCCGCCGGTGCCGTCGGCATAGTCACGCGGGGCCGCATACGTCTCGTTCGCGGCATTCTCCCCGACCTGCAGCGGCAGCTCCAGCCCCGTACGGCCGGGTGAGTGGCCGCCGAGGGCCTGGGCATCGTGCTCGAGGCGCTGGGCGAGGGCATCGCCCTCGCGGCGCAGGTTCTCGACCAGGCCGGTGATGGCGGCGAAGTGGTCGTCCACCCCGTCCTTCAGGGCGGCCAGCTCGCGGTCGCGCTCCGCGAGGCGCTGGCGCAGCTTCTGCAGGTTGCCGGCGCTGGCATTCAGCAGGTGATAGCCCAGTGCGCCGATGCCGATACCTGCCAGCAGGCTGGCGATGGCCAGTACCCAGTTGATGTTGCTTTCGTCCACGTTTGTCTCCCAGCAGCTGTCGGACGATCCGGTGCGCGAGGCGGATCCGGTGTCGAGGGCCGGTTGTCCGGCGGCCCATTATAGGGCCGAGGCCGCGCGCCGGGTCAACGCGGGGCGACGGCGATGCGAAGCGCTGGCCAGGCGCGTATAATGCGATCCTCATCGAAGCCGCGAACAGGCCACAGACCTTCCATGAGTGCATCGCCAACCCTGCCAGCATCCGGTGACGCGAGCCGTCCCGCCACGCCTCTGGCACGTTACCGTGCCGACCTCGAACGTGATGGCTTCCAGTTTGATCCGGCCCAGCAGCGGGCCGTGGAGCACCTGCAGCGACTCTTCGATGAGCTGGTGGCCAGGCCGCGGGCGCGATCCCGGGCGGTGCCGGGCGGCAAGGGGCTGAAGTCACGCATGGCGAGCCTGCTGGGCAGGCGCGAGGAGAGCCGGGAGCCGGTCCTGCCCGAGGTGACCGGTCTCTACTTCTGGGGTGGCGTGGGTCGCGGCAAGACCTACCTGGTCGATACCTTCCACGAGGCGCTGCCCTTTCCGGACAAGATGCGCACCCATTTCCACCGCTTCATGCAGCGGGTGCACAACGAGCTCGAGCACTACAAGGGCGAGAAGAATCCCTTGAAGCTGGTTGCCGCCAAGTTCGCCGCCGAGGCCCGGGTGATCTGCTTCGACGAGTTCTTCGTCAAGGACATCACCGATGCCATGATCCTCGCCAACCTGCTCGAGGCACTCTTCGAGCACGGCGTGGTACTGGTGGCCACCTCCAACATCGTGCCCGACGATCTCTACAAGGACGGCCTGCAGCGAGCGCGTTTCCTGCCGGCGATCGACCTGCTCAAGCAGCACTGCGAGGTGGTCAACGTCGATTCGGGCATCGACTACCGCCTGCGGGCCCTGGAGCGCGCCGAGATCTTCCACGCTCCCCTCGATGCCGCCGCCGAACGGGAGCTCGCCCGCAGCTTCCGCGAGATCGCCGGCCACGAGGGGGAGGAGGGGGCCCCCATCGAGATCAATCATCGCGTGCTGCACACCCGCCGGCTGCACGACGACGTGGTGTGGTTCGAGTTCGGCGAGCTGTGCGACGGCCCGCGCAGCCAGAACGACTACATCGAGCTGGCCCGCGAGTACCATACCGTGCTGGTCTCCGGCGTCACGCGCATGAGCGGGGCGACGGACGACCGGGCCAGGCGCTTCATCAACATGGTCGACGAGTTCTACGATCGCGGGGTCAAGCTGTTGATGTCCGCCGAGGTGGCGGCGGAACAGCTCTACGCCGATGGCCGCCTCGAGTTCGAGTTCCAGCGCACCCTCTCGCGACTGCAGGAGATGCAGTCCCACGAGTACCTGGCGTTGCCCCACAAGCCCTGACCCGGCTTCGCCGGGGGGGGCAGCCTTGAGCTGTCAGCTGTAAGAAAAATCTTGTTCCAGATGCCGGAGGCAAGAGTCGGGCTTCGGGCTTGAGTGCGGCATTGCCCTGGCGTCGTCTGTTCATGTAGAATGCGCGCTCGCTCGACCGTTGCGCCGTCCTCCGGGCGGGGCAACCAAGAAGAATAGGGACGGTCCCATGTCGGAAGCCCCGGCGGCAGGACCCAATGCATCGATCTGGTGATTCATCCATGAAGACGTTCACTGCCAAACCGCAGTCCGTCCAGCGCGACTGGTACGTCGTCGACGCCTCGGACAAGACGCTCGGCCGTCTGGCCACCGAAATCGCTCGTCGCCTGCGCGGCAAGCACAAGCCGGAATTCACCCCGCACGTCGATACCGGCGATTACATCGTCGTGATCAATGCGGAGAAGGTGAAGGTCACCGGCAACAAGGCCAGCGCCAAGACCTATTACCGCCACACCGGCTATCCGGGTGGCCTGCGCTCCATGAATTTCGAGAAGATGATCGCCCACGCGCCGGAGCGCATCATCGAGTCCGCCGTGAAGGGCATGCTGCCGAAGGGTCCCCTGGGTCGTGCCATGTATTCCAAGCTCAAGGTCTATGCCGGCACCGAGCATCCGCATGCTGCCCAGCAGCCGCAAGAACTGAACATCTGAGGGAGTCTTCGCCATGACACAGCAGTATTACGGTACCGGGCGCCGCAAGACCTCTACCGCCCGCGTCTTCATGAAGCCGGGCACCGGCAAGATCACCGTCAACAGCCGTGAGCTGGACCAGTACTTCGGTCGCGTCACCGGCCGCATGGTGGTCCGTCAGCCGCTGGAGTTGACCGACACCCTGAACCAGTTCGACGTCTTCGTCACCGTCAAGGGGGGTGGTGGCTCTGCCCAGGCCGGCGCCATTCGCCACGGCATCACCCGTGCCCTGATGGAGTACAACGAGGAGTTCCGCAAGTCGCTGCGCGAGGCCGGGTACGTCACCCGCGATGCTCGCCAGGTCGAGCGGAAGAAGGTCGGCCTGCGCAAGGCGCGCCGTCGTCCGCAGTTCTCCAAGCGTTAAGCGGTCGCTACTGCGAGAAAAACGCCCGGGTCCCATGGCCTGGGCGTTTTTTTATGCTTGATCAATGATTTGTCGTCGACTTTCCACCTTGGTCAAGGGTGCTTGTCCTTGTGCGGGGCGACACGATTTCTTAACATAGTGCGCATTTGGTATCCGTGGTCGCGGGACGCTCTACTGCCCGTGATGGAACAACGGGTAAGCTGATGGGAGAAACCTGAAATGGCAGATAACGGCGTGAACAAGGGTCGGCGCCGTTTCCTCGTGGGTGCCACCACCGTAGTGGGTGCGGTGGGTGCCGTCGGGGTAGCGGTCCCCTTTGTGGCTTCCTGGCAGCCCAGTGCCAGGGCGAGAGCGGCAGGTGCGCCGGTAAGAGCTGACATCTCCAAGCTCGAGCCGGGACAGCGCATGACCGTCGAGTGGCGCGGGCGTCCGGTGTGGATCATCAACCGCACCCCGGAAATGCAGGAGCGCACCGAAAGCTTCGACGGCTCGCGCCTGGCCGATCCGGACTCCGAGGTTCCCCAGCAGCCGGGGTACGTCGAGGGGCCACTGCGGTCCATCCGCCCCGATATCGGCGTGCTGATCGGCATCTGCACCCACCTGGGCTGCTCGCCGCTCTACCGTCCCGAGCCGGACGCGGTTGACATGGACGGCTGGCCGGGCGGCTTCTTCTGCCCCTGCCATGGCTCCTTCTTCGATCTGGCGGGAAGGGTGTTCCGCAACGTGCCGGCCCCGACCAACCTCGAGGTGCCGCCGTACCGCTTTGAAGACGATGACATCATCGTCGGTGAAGACGAGGAGACTGCCTGATGGGTAACCCGAATCGCGTCAAGGCGGAACGCGGCCTCATGCGCTGGGTCGACGACCGCTTTCCCGCCACCCAGATGTGGCAGGATCATCTGTCCAGGTACTATGCCCCGAAGAACTTCAACTTCTGGTACTTCTTCGGCTCCCTGGCGCTTCTGGTGCTGGTCAACCAGATCCTCACCGGGGTCTGGCTGACCATGAGCTACAACCCCTCGGCGGAGGGGGCCTTCGCCTCGGTCGAGTACATCATGCGCGACGTGGAGTACGGCTGGCTGATCCGCTACCTGCACTCCACGGGCGCCTCGGCGTTCTTCGTGGTGGTCTACCTGCACATGTTCCGCGGCCTGCTCTACGGCTCCTACAAGGCGCCCCGCGAGCTGGTGTGGATCTTCGGCATGGCGATCTACCTGCTGTTGATGGCCGAGGCCTTCATGGGCTATCTGCTGCCCTGGGGCCAGATGTCCTACTGGGGCGCCCAGGTGATCATCTCGCTGTTCTCGGCGATCCCCTTCATCGGGCCCGACCTGGCCCAGTGGGTTCGCGGCGACTTCCTGATCTCCGGCATCACCCTGAACCGCTTCTTCGCCCTGCACGTGGTGGCGCTGCCCATCGTTATCCTGGCGCTGGTGGTGCTGCACCTGATCGCCCTGCACGAAGTCGGTTCCAACAACCCCGACGGCATCGACATCAAGGCCAAGAAGGACGAGTCCGGCAAGCCGCTGGACGGCATCCCGTTCCATCCCTACTACACGGTCAAGGACCTGGTCGGCGTCGCGGTCTTCCTGTTCGTCTTCGCCGTGGTGGTGTTCTACTTCCCCGAGGGTGGCGGTTACTTCCTCGAACGGCCCAACTTCGAGCCCGCCAACCCCATGGTGACGCCCGATCATATCGCCCCGGTGTGGTACTTCACGCCCTTCTACGCGATCCTGCGGGCCATCACCTTCGATCTCTTCGGGCTCGAAGCCAAGTTCCTGGGCGTGCTGTTCATGGGCGGTGCCATCGCGGTGCTCTTCGTGCTGCCCTGGCTGGACCGCAGCCCGGTGCGCTCCATGCGCTACAAGGGCTGGATGTCCAAGGTGATGCTGGCGCTGTTCGCCGTCAGCTTCGTGATCCTCGGCATCCTCGGCGCCCTGCCGGCGACGCCGCTGCGCACCGCCGTCGCCCAGCTGTGCACGGCCCTGTACTTCGCCTTCTTCCTGCTGATGCCGCTCTACACAAGGCTGGAGAAGACCAAACCCGTACCGGAGAGGGTGACTGGCTAATGAAAAAGCAACTGTTCGCACTGCTCTTCGCGCTGGTGCCCCTGGCGGCGATGGCCGCCCCGGCCGAAGACGTGCCCTATTCCATGACTCCCGACCTGCGCGACGAGGCATCACTGCAGCGCGGCATGCAGCTCTATGTGAACTACTGCATGGGCTGTCACTCCCTGGAGCACCAGCGTTTCGCTCGTGCCGCCGAGGATTTCGGCATGCCGCAGGACCTGGTCGAGCAGAACCTGATCTTCTCCTCCGACCTGGCCTTCAATGACCAGATGCATACGGCCATGTCCCGCGAGGACGGGGACAACTGGTTCGGCGCCGCAGCTCCCGACCTGACCCTGCATGGCCGCCTGCGCGGCGGCGACTGGATCTACTCCTACCTGCTCTCCTTCTACAAGGACCCGAGCCGCCCGACCGGCGTCAACAATGCCGTGTTCGACATGGTCGCCATGCCCAACGTGCTCGAGCCCCTGCAGGGCGTGCAGGAGAAAGTCTGTGCCGAGAGCGACCGTCCCATCGAGGGTGCCGAGCTCGACCCGTTGACGGGCAAGTACCAGTCCTGCGAGGTGATGCAGGTGACGAGTCCGGGTGCCATGGAGCCGGACGAGTTCGAGGCGGCCGTCTATGACCTGACCAACTTCCTGGTCTATGTCGGTGAGCCGTCCAAGCTGCACGCCCAGACCCTGGCCCCCAAGGTGTTGATCTTCATCTTCATCTTCGGTGTCATCGCCTACCTGCTCAAGCGCGAGTACTGGCGCGACATCCACTGATCCGTCCGGGCCGGACATGACGGGGGCGTGTGGCCATGGGCCATGCGCCCCCGTCGGTTCGAAAGGCGGTGGTTCATGACGTGGCTCATGCTCGCTCCCTCCGGGGGCGAGCACGCGACGCCCCCTCAAGACGGGGGCTGTCGTGTTATCATTCCGGTTCGAACTGATGCGAGGATTGTTTCATGGGTGTAGTGGCCAAGCGGTCGTCGATGATCTTCTACTCCGGGGGCGATGACCACTTTAGTCATCGTGTACGCATCGTGCTCGCCGAAAAGGGTGTGGCGGTGGATATCGTCGAGGTCACCGACGAGCAGCACCCCGAGGAACTCGCCGATCTCAACCCCTACAACAGCGTTCCCACGCTGCTGGACCGGGATCTGGTGCTCTATGAATCCAAGGTGATGATGGAGTACCTGGACGAGCGTTTCCCGCATCCGCCGCTGCTGCCGGTCTACCCGGTGGCCCGGGCACAGAGCCGACTGTGGATGCATCGCATCGAGCGCGAATGGTGCCCCCTGGTCGACCAGATCCTCGGCGGCTCCAGGAAGGACGCCGAGAAGGCACGCAAGGAGCTGCGCGAGAGCCTCATCGGCATCTCGCCGATCTTCGAGGACATGCCGTTCTTCATGAGCGAGGAGTTCACCCTGGTCGACTGCTGCCTTGCGCCGATCCTCTGGCGGCTACCGGTGCTGGGCATCGAGCTTCCGGAAATGCAGGTCAAGCCGCTGATCGGTTACATGGAGCGGCTGTTCGACCGAGAGGGTTTCAAGGCAGCGCTGAGCGAAAGCGAGCGCGAGATGCGTTCCTGAATCCGAACCCCCGGCCCGCGGGTCGGGGTTCCCCAATGCAGGAGGGCAAGATGATGCAAGCGAGCCGCCCCTACTCAAGTCGCCCCTACCTGGCCAGAGCCCTGTACCAGTGGCTGCTGGACAACGACCTGACCCCCTACATCGTCGTCGATGCGGAGCAGCCGGGCGTCGAGGTCCCGCGCCAGTTCGTGCAGAATGGCCAGATCGTGCTCAACATGGCGCCCACGGCGGTGCGGGATCTCTTCATGGAAAACGAGGCCCTCGGCTTCAGCGCCCGCTTCGGTGGCCAGCCGATGCGCATCATGGTGCCGATCTCGGCGCTGGTGGCGATCTATGCCCGGGAAAACGGTGTCGGCATGGTATTCGGTCACGAGCCGGTGATGCCGGCGGCAGCCGAATCGACCGATGCCGAGGGGCCTGCGCTGTCCAGCGTCGAGGAAGAGGCCCCGGACGGCGCGCCGTCGGGAGAGGCGCCATCCTCGGGCGAGGGGGGCGATGGCGATGCCCCGCCCCGCAAGGGGCGCCCCTCGCTGCGGGTCATCAAGTGAGCGACTGACGCGAGAGTCGAGCGATACGCGAAGCGGCAGGCCGGATGGCCTGCCGCTTCGCGTCGTGCGGGTGCCTGTCGGGCTCAGTCGAGGTAGTCGAACACCTTGACGATGCGCTGTACGCCGCCGATGCGGGAAACCGCCCCGACGATTCGGTCGGCCTCGGCGCGACTGACGATGCCCATCAGGTAGACGCTGGCATTCTCGGTGATCACGCGGATGCGTCCCGACTCGATGGACTCGTTGCTGGCCAGGTTGGTACGGATACGGGTGTTCAGCCAGGTGTCGGAGAGTCGCTGGCTGGCCGGCAGGTTGCCCGCGACGGTCAGCTCGTTGTGCACCTCGCGCACGTTGCGCACCTCGCCGGCGACCTCGGTGGCCTTGTTCTTCAGCTCCTCGCTGGGCACCTGGCCGGTGAGCAGCACCACGCCGTTGTAGGCGTCGACGTTGATGCGCGCATCGCCCAGGCGGGCATCGGTGCGGCGCAGGTTGTGACCGATCTTGGTCTCGATGCTCTCGTCCTCGACCTGGGTGCCGAGGGTGCGCTTGCCGTAGTTCTCGTCGATGGTGCCGGGGTTGGTGACGCCGGTGACGGTGGTGCAGCCGGCGAGGCCGAGGGTCAGGATGAGCAGGAGGGGGAGGATCAGGGACGTCTTGGTCATGGGAATCACTCGCTTGCGCCGAAGAGTTGTTCGTCGATCAGGTCGCACAGGCAGTGGATCACCAGCAGGTGAACCTCCTGGATGCGGGCGGTGGAGGTGGCGGGGACGCGAATCTCGCAGTCGTCCTGGCCGAGCAGGGACGCCATGTTGCCGCCATCGCGGCCGGTGAGCGCCACCACCGTCATGTCGCGGTCGTGGGCGGCCTGGATCGCCTGGATCACGTTGGCGGAGTTGCCGCTGGTGGAGATCGCCAGCAGGATGTCGCCGGGCTGGCCCAGGGCGCGGACCTGCTTGGAGAAGACCTCGTTGTAGCTGTAGTCGTTGGCGATGGAGGTCAGCGTCGAGGTGTCGGTGGTCAGCGCCAGGGCGGGCAGGCTCGGGCGTTCGCGCTCGAAGCGGTTGAGCAGCTCCGAGGAGAAGTGCTGGCTGTCGCCGGCGCTGCCGCCGTTGCCGCAGGCGAGGATCTTGCCCTCGTTGACCAGGCACTGCACCATCATCTGGCTCGCCACCTCGATGAAGGGCGGCAGTACCTCACTGGCGTAGGTCTTGGTATCGATGCTGGCGTTGAAGTGGCCGAGAATGCGTTGCTGGAAATCCATGCTGGTCCTGGTCCTTGCCTTCTTGACAGTTTGGCTGTGCCGGTCAGAACGCGTCGAAGGCACCCTGCACCCACAGGAAGTCGAGGGCCGGGGCCTGGCCGGTCACGGCCAGCACGTCGAAGCGGCAGGGACATGATAGCCCGTTGCGCTGGAGATAAAAATGCGCCGCCCGGATCAGGCGACGCTGCTTGGTGGCGGTGACGGTCTCGAGCGGGTGGCCATGGCGGGTGTCGGCGCGGTGACGCACCTCGACGAACACCAGGGTATCGCCGTCACGCATCACCAGGTCGATCTCGCCACCCCTGGCGTGCTGGTTGCTCGCCTCGAGGACCAGCCCCCGGTCGGCCAGCCAGGCGGCAGCGGTGCGCTCGATGGCACTGCCGCGGGCCCTGGCATCGCGGGGGCCGGCCATCAGTCGCTGCCGTCGTCCCGGTTGTCGCCGGTGCGGCCGCCCAGGTCGAACAGGCCCGGGATCAGGATGGGCCGCGGCACGCCGTTCTCGAAGCGCGCCCAGGGCAGCTGGCGCTGGATGCGGCCATCCTCGAGCGGGCGCAGGGTGCCGGTGGCACCGAACAGTTCGCCGTCCTGTACGGCCTGGAACTGCGGCAGGCGTCGGGCCAGTTCGTAGGCGTCGACCCCCATGGCCATCAGCCTGAACATCGCCGGGTCCGACTCCTCGCGCAGCTGTCGGTAGCTGGCGGTGAAGGGCAGGGCATCCTCGCCGCCCACGGCGGCATCGGGAATCTGCCAGGGAATGTCGATGAACTGGACGTCGTCGAGGTCGTGGTCGAGGCGTGGCTGGAGGCGCCCCTCGTAGAGGTGCGAGGTGGCGTAGATGGGCAGTTCGCCGGCGTAGTAGTAGTCCAGGGTGGGGGGCACCTGCCGGGCGTAATCGGGCAGCGCGAGCAGGAACAGCATGTCGATGTCGCCCAGGCGTGCCCGCTCGCCGCTCACGCGCAGCGCCGGGCGCACGGCATTGGCGACGTTGCTCTCCGGGTCATAGCGCACGGCGTTGGTGACCTGGCCGCCGCGTTCGCTCCATTCGCTCCAGAAGGCTTCGCCGACGCGGCGGCCCCAGTCGTTGTCCGGCACCATCAGCACGGCCTGTCGATGGCCGTCCTGCCAGGCGCGTCGGGCCGACTGGCGTGCCTCGTCCTCGGCGGAGAGGCCGTACTGGAAGAGCCCGCGAGCGCGGTTGCTCTGGCCATGGCCGTAGTTGAGGGCCAGGGTCGGCAGCGGCACGCTGTCGAGGTTCTCGAGCTCGGTGACCCGGTCCTTGTCCAGCGGACCGATCACCACCTGGGCGCCGCGGTTCTCGGCCTCGCGGTAGAGGGCCATGAGGTCGCCGTGGCTGGAGTCGATGAAGCTCAGCCGGGCGCTGCTGCCACCGTCGGCGGCGTTGAGGTGGTGGGTGCGCATGCCCTCCCGGATGGCGCCGGCGACGCCGGAGAGTGGTCCCGATTCGGGCAGGAAGACGGCGATGTGGTCGACCTCGAGACCACGCAGCTCGCGCAGGGCCAGCAGGTCGGCGGGTACCTGCCGCGCCGCCGGGTGCCGGGGGTGGCGCTCGCGCCAGTCGTCGAGACGGCTGAACAGGCGCTCGAGGTCGCCGGCACTGGCACGGGCGAGCTCGGCCAGGGCCAGCCAGCCGAGGGTGAGGTCGTCGGCCCCGTCACGCAGTGCCGCGAGTTCACGAGCGTCGAGGCGCGACAGCGACTTCCAGATCGGGTCGTTGAGCGCCTCGCGACCGGTGTCGGCCTGGACTCGCAGCAGCGCCTCGGCGGCGGCCATCGGCTCATCGACCTCGAGCAGCGCGAGGCCCAGGCGCTGGCGCAGGGTGGTGGCCTGGTCGCGGGAGAGGTCGAGCGCATCGAGTTCCTGCCCGGCGCGGATCACCGCCCAGGGATCATCCAGTTCCCGCCCCAGCCAGGAGAGCAGGAGTGCCCAGCGCGCCCGGTCCCGGTCGGGCAGCAGGCCGTCGTCGATGTCGGCGGCGATCTCCATCGCCTGGGTACGCTCCCCCTGGCGTGCTAGGATGTCGGCCGCCTCGAGCCGGGTCAGGGCGGCCTGTTCGGGAGCCTGCTGCTGGGCCTGCTCGAGCAGGCGGCCGGGATCGTCGGGCATGCGCTCGACGATGCCGGGCTGATAGGCACAGCCGGCCAGCAGCAGTGCCAGGAGCGCGGCGGCCACGGGGCCGCGGGGCATTTTCCGCATGAATCCATCCTTGTCCTGAAAGCGCCGGGGAGCCGAGATGTCTGACTCGAATATTGGCATATTGTACGTGGTCGCCACGCCGATTGGGAATCTGGAGGATCTGAGCCCCCGCGCCGCCAGGGTGCTGGGGGAGGTCGGGCTGATCGCCGCCGAGGATACGCGACACAGTGCCCGCCTGCTGCGCCACCTCGGGCTCTCCGTGCCGATGCTCTCGCTGCACGAGCACAACGAGGCGACCCGGGTCGCCCAGTTGGACGACCGGCTCGCCGCCGGCGATGCCATCGCCCTGATCAGCGATGCCGGCACGCCGCTGATCAGCGACCCGGGCTTCGTGCTGGTGCGCGAGCTGCGTGCCCGTGGGCGGCGCATCGTGCCGGTGCCCGGCCCCTGCGCCCTGGTGGCCGCGCTCTCCGCGGCGGGGCTGCCCACCGACCGTTTCACCTTCCAGGGGTTCCTGCCGGCGAAGGGGGCGGGTCGCCGAGCGCGTCTGGAGGCCCTGGCCGGGCGCGAGGAGACCCTGGTCTTCTACGAGTCGCCCCATCGCATCCGCGACACCCTGGCCGACCTCGGCACCTGCCTGGGCGACCGGCGGCTGGTACTGGCCAGGGAGCTGACCAAGGCCTTCGAGACCTTCCTCGACGGCAGCGCCGCCGAGTTGCTCGCCCGCATGGACGAGGATCCGGACCAGGCTCGCGGCGAGTTCGTGGTGATGGTGGCCGGCGCGCCGCCGCGCCAGGAGGACGAGGCCGCGGTGGTGGAGGGTGAAGCGTTGCTGGGCGCGCTGCTGGGGGAGGGCGTCGGCGTCAAGCAGGCCGCGGCAGTGGCCTCCCGGGTGCTGGGTGGCGGCAAGAAGACCTGGTATGCCCGGGCCCAGGCGCTCAAGGACGGGGATTGAGGGGGTGGCAAGGCGCTGGTATGCTTGCCGCGGGAGTTGGCCAGGCAGTCGCCGCTGCCGCCGGTCCATGGATCGGTGGCAGGGGAGGAAAGTCCGGGCTCCACAGGGCAGAGTGCCAGGTAATGCCTGGGCGGCGTGAGCCGACGGAAAGTGCAGCAGAGAGCAGACCGCCTACGTCTCCTTCGGGAGGCCGGCAAGGGTGAAAGGGTGCGGTAAGAGCGCACCGCGCGCCTGGCAACAGTGCGTGGCACGGCAAACCCCACTCGGAGCAAGACCAAATAGGAACCCCATGGCGTGGCCCGCGTCGGGTTCGGGTAGGTTGCTCGAGGGTCGCGGTGACGCGGCCCCTAGATGAATGACTGTCCACGACAGAACCCGGCTTATCGGCCGACTCCCACTCGCGAACCCTGGCGTCGCGTCCGCCCCCTCCAGCTTGCCGATCGAGAAGCGCATGCCGTCACCCGCTCCTGAACACGCCACCCGCGGCTATCGTCATGCCAGCGTGCTGCTCGACGGCGCCGTCGATGCGCTGGTCCATGACCCCCGCGGGGCCTATCTGGACGGTACCTTCGGACGCGGCGGCCACTCCCGTGCCATCCTGGCGCGACTGGCCCCGGAAGGGCGCCTGCTGGCGATAGACCGCGATCCCCAGGCGGTGGCCGAGGCCGCCGGCATCGATGATCCGCGTTTCGTCATCGAGCAGGGCGAGTTCGCCCGCCTCGGCGAGATCGCCGACCGGCATGGCCTGCACGGAAGGCTGGACGGCATCCTCCTCGATGTCGGCGTCTCCTCCCCCCAGCTGGACGATCCCGAGCGTGGCTTCAGCTTCCTGCGTGACGGCCCGCTCGACATGCGCATGGATCCCACCCGTGGGGACAGTGCGGCGGACTTCATCGGCCGGGCCAGGGAAGCGGAGATCGCCCGGGTCTTCAAGACCTACGGCGAAGAGCGCTACGCCAGGCGGCTGGCGAAGGCCATCGTGGCACGTCGCACCGAGCGACCCTTCACCCGCACGGCGGATCTCGCCGAGGTGATCAAGACCGCCCATCCCGCCTGGGAAAAGGGCCGGCACCCGGCCACCCGTGCCTTCCAGGCGCTGCGCATCCAGGTCAACGGCGAGCTCGAGCAGCTCGATGCCGCCCTGGAGGCGGCGCTGGAGGCGCTGGCCCCGGGCGGCCATCTGGTGGTGATCAGCTTCCACTCCCTGGAGGATCGCCGGGTCAAGCGCTTCATTCGTCACCATGTGCGTGGCGATACCCACCTGCCGCGCGGCATGCCGGTGCGCGATGACGAGCTCGAGCGCCGGCTGGAGGCCGTGGGCAAGGCGCAGCGCCCGACGCCTGCAGAAGTCGAGAACAACCCCCGTGCCCGCAGTGCGGTGATGCGTGTGGCACGCAAGCGGCACTGAGGAGGCGTCATGGTCCAGGGACGACCCGCGACGGCATCCGCTTTCGTCTGGCTGAAGGCCCGGTCGCGCCTGCTGCTGGTCACCACCCTGCTGGTGGTGGCCTGTCTGGCCAGTGCCCTGGCGGTGATCGCCGCCAGCCACCTGACCCGCGAGCAGTATGGTCGCCTGCAGCAGCTCGAACGCGAGCAGCAGCAGCTGCAGACCGAGTGGGGCCAGCTGCTGCTCGAGGAGAGCGCCTGGTCGTCGCCGGCCCGCATCGAGCGCCTCGCCGTGGAACGCCTGGAGATGCGCCTGCCCGATGTCGACGAGGTCGAGGTGATCCAGCCATGAGCACCGAGGTGCGCAGCGGCGTGACGCCGCGTCGACCGCCCCCCATGTCGCCCATGGGGGGCGTGCGCTATGGCCTGATCCTGCTGCTGGTGGTGATCGGTCTCGGCCTGCTGGCCGGCCGCATCGTCATCCTGCACGTGGTCGATCGCCCCTTCCTGCAGGGGCAGGGCGATGCCCGTACCCTGCGTACCGATACCATCCCCGCCCACCGCGGCATGATCACCGACCGCAACGGCGAACCGCTGGCGATCTCCACGCCGGTGGTCACGCTCTGGGCCAACCCCCAGGACCTGCCGGCCGATGACATCCAGCGCCTGATGCTGGCCCGTGCGCTGGGAATGGAACTCGATGCCCTCAACGAGCGCATCGGGCGCTACAGCGAACGCGAGTTCATGTACCTGCGCCGGCAGATGACACCCGAGGCGGCCCAGCAGGTGCTGGGGCTGCGGATTCCCGGTGTCTATGCCCAGGACGAGTACAAGCGCTACTATCCGGCCGGCGAGGTCACCGCCCAGCTGCTGGGGGTGACCAACGTCGATGATGCCGGCCAGGAGGGGCTGGAGCTGGCCTACCAGCCCCATCTCGCCGGCACCCCCGGTCAGCGCCGGGTGCTCAAGGACCGGCGTGGTCGCCTGGTGCGCGACCTCGAGGTGCTGCGCGACGCCCGGCCCGGCGGCGAGCTGACCCTGTCCATCGACCAGCGGCTGCAGTACATGGCCTATCGTGAGCTCAAGGCCGCGGTGGCCGAGCACGAGGCCGATGGCGGCGTGGTGGTGATGATGGACGCCCGCACCGGCGAGGTGCTGGCCATGGCCAACCAGCCCTCCTACAACCCCAACAATCGCGCGGGCCTCGATCCCCGGGGGCTGCGCAACCAGGCCATCGTCGACGTCTTCGAGCCGGGTTCGGTGATGAAGCCCCTGGCCATGGCAGCGGTCATGGAGAGCGGCCAGTTCGACCGCGACACCGTGGTCGACACCTCGCCGGGCTGGATGCGCATCGACCGTTTCACCATCCGCGACATCCGCGACTACGGTGAGCTGGACATGGCCGGCATCCTGGAGAAGTCCTCCAACATCGGCATGTCCAAGCTGGTCCTCGAGCTCGATGATCCCCTGGTGCCCGAGAAGTATCGTGCGCTGGGGTTCGGCCAGAGTCCGGAAACCGGCTTTCCCGGCGAGTCCACCGGCAGCCTGCCGGCCCCGGTACGCTGGTCGCGCAGCCAGTGGGCCGCGATCTCCTACGGCTATGGGCTCTCCGTGTCGGCGTTGCAACTGGCCAGCGCCTACACCGCCATCGCCAATGACGGCGTCAGGATGCCGCCGTCACTGCTCAGGCTGCCGGCGCCGGCCCCGGGGAGCCCGGCGATCGCCCCCGCCGTGGCTGACGACCTGCTGGGGATCATGGAGGAGTCGGTCCAGCCGGGCACCGGTGGCCGCCGCGCGGCGGTGCCCGGCTATCGCGTGGCCGGCAAGTCCGGCACGGTACGCAAGACCGCGGCCAGCGGTTACCAGCAGAACGTCTACCGCAGCCTGTTCGCCGGCATCGCCCCGGTGTCGGACCCGCGCATCGTCACGGTGGTGATGATCGACCATCCCCGGGGCGGGGAGTACTTCGGCGGAGCCGTGGCGGCACCGGTCTTCTCGCGGGTCACCGGCAACGCCCTGCGGCTGCTCGACGTGCCGCCCGATCAGCGGGCTCGCTGACCCCATCCATCGACCTGCTCCAGGGAGAGCCGTTTCATGCAAGTGAAGGCAACGCGGTTGGCCAGGGTCCTGTGGCGATACTGGCCAGGGATCGAGATTCCCCGGCTCGGCGAGGGCCCGGTACGCCTGGAGATGGACAGCCGTCGACTGGGGGCCGGCGATGTCTTCGTCGCCGTGCCGGGGGTGGCGAGTGATGGCCGGGACTTCATCGACGCCGCGCTCGAGGCCGGGGCGGCCCTGGTGCTCGCGCACCGGGCGGTCGGCGAGCCCCGGGCGGCGTCGACCGACCCGCGGGTGCTGCCGCTTCAGGGCTTGCGCGAGCGCCTGGGCGAGCTGGGTCGCGAGCTCTTCGCCGTGCCGGACGACCTGGCGCTGATCGGCGTGACCGGGACCAACGGCAAGAGCTCGGTGACCCACTACATCGCCGAGCTGAGCCTTGCCCTGGGCGTCGACGCCGGCCTGGTCGGCACCCTGGGCCATGGCCGTCCCGGCACCCTGGTCGAGGGGGGGCTGACCACCCCCGGGCCACTGGCGCTGCAGGCCCTGCTGGGCGAGCTCGCCGGGTCGGGCGTGCGTCGCGTGGCCATGGAGGTCTCCTCCCATGCCCTGGAGCAGGGCCGCCTCGACGGTTGCTCGCTCGGCGCGGCGGTGTTCACCAACCTGACCCGCGACCACCTGGACTACCACGGCAGCATGGCGGCCTATGCCGCCGCCAAGGCCCGGCTGTTCCGCCGCGACGAGCTCGCGCTCGCCGTGGTCAACGCCGACGATCCCCTGGCGCGGCTGATGCTGGCCGGCCTGCGCGACGGTGTGCGCGTGCTGGCCATCGGGAAGGACGAGGCCGTGACCCTGAGAGTGGTGGACTGGCACCCCCATGCGGCCGGCCAGCGGGCGCTGATCGCCACCCCCGAGGGCGAGCGGGTGCTGGAGACGTCGCTGCTGGGGCGCTTCAACCTCGACAATGTCCTGCTGGCCATGGCGACCCTCCACGGGCTCGGTCATGATCTGGCGGCGCTGTTCGCCGCCGCGACGACCCTGACGCCGGTGCCGGGGCGCATGGAGCCCCTGGTGCGCCCCGGCGCGCCCACCGTGGTGATCGACTACGCCCATACCCCGGACGCCCTGGACAACGCCCTGGCCGCCCTGCGCGACCACCTGCCGGTGGACGGGCGGCTGTGGTGCCTGTTCGGCTGTGGCGGCGACCGCGACCCCGGCAAGCGCCCGGAGATGGCGGCCGTCGCCGAGCGCCACGCCGACCGCCTGGTGGTGACCGACGACAACCCGCGCGGCGAGGACCCGGCGGCGATCCGCGCTGCGGTGCTCGCCGGCCTCTCCGCGCCGGTGCGGCAGGCGGCCCTGGAGATCGCCGGCCGCGGGGCGGCCATCGCCCGTGTGCTTGCCGAGGCCGGTGACGACGACGTGGTGCTGGTCGCCGGCAAGGGGCACGAGACCTACCAGGAGGTGGCCGGCGTGCGCCATGCCTTCTCGGACCGCGCCGAGGCCGAGCGGGCGCTGGACCAGCGCGCGGCGGGGGAGGGGGCGTCATGAGCCGCTGCGGGCTGACCACGCTGGCCGAGGTGACCGGGGCGCTGGGCCTTCCCGCCCCCGCCAGGGACCTTGCGATCACCGCCATCGTCACCGATACCCGCCGGCTGGTGCCCGGCTGCCTCTTCGTGGCGCTCAAGGGCGAGCGCTTCGATGGTCACGATTTCCTCGACCAGGCCGTGGAGGGCGGGGCCGTGGCGGCCGTGGTCGAGAGGGAGGTGGCGCGGCCCGTCGATGCCCCCCTGCCGCAGCTGGTGGTGGCGGACACCCGGCTGGCCCTCGGCCTGCTGGGCCGTGCCCGGCGTCGCGCCTGGGGCGGCCCCCTGGTGGCGGTGACCGGCAACAGCGGCAAGACCACGGTGAAGGAGCTGCTGGCGTCGCTGCTGTCCCGCCGCGGGGCGACCCTGGCGACCCGGGGCAACCTCAACAACGACATCGGCGTGCCCCTGACTCTGCTGGAGCTGTCGGCGGGGCATCGCCAGGCGGTGGTCGAGCTGGGTGCCAACCACCTCGGCGAGATCGCCTGGACCACCACCCTGGCCGAGCCCCGTGTGGCGGTGATCACCAATGTCACCGGGGCCCACGTGGGCGAGTTCGGCGGTACCGGGCGCATCGCCCAGGCCAAGGCGGAGATCCTCGCCGGACTGCCGTCGGACGGTGTGGCGGTGCTCAACCGCGACGACACCTTTTTCGCCACCTGGTCGAGGCTGGCCGCGCCCCGGGAGGTTCTCGACTTCGGCCTGGACGGCCGGGCCCGGGTTCGGGCCGAAGCGCTGGCCTGCGACGCCCTCGGGCGCTATGCTTTCACGCTTGTCGTGGACGGACGTGAACTCGGCCGGGTCCAGCTCGCCCTGCTGGGGCGTCACAACGTGGCCAATGCCCTGGCGGCGGCCGCCGCCGCCCTGGCCATGGGCCTCGAAGAGGCCGACATCCTCGCCGGTCTCGCCGCGGTGGCGCCGATGCCCGGGCGATTGAGCGTCGTGGAGGGGATCAACGCCACACGGCTGCTGGATGACACGTATAATGCCAACCCCGGCGCGGTCAAGGCGGCGCTCGACCTGCTGATGGCGCTGCCGGGCCCGCACTGGTGCCTGCTGGGCGCCATGGGCGAACTGGGGGAAGCGTCGGACCGGCTGCATGCCGAGATCGGGCGCCACGCACGGGAACTGGGGGTCGACTTCCTCGGTACCCTCGGCGGGCCGGCACGGCCGGCCAGCCATGCCTTCGGCGAGGGCGGGTACCACTTCGACGAACGAGAGGCGCTGATGCGCCACGTCCTCAACCATCTGCCGCCAGGGGCCAGCGTGCTGGTCAAGGGGTCGCGGAGTGCCGGCATGGAAAGGGTGATTGCCGCACTGCGCGCGGATGCATCAAGGTGAACGCGATACATGCTGCTTTATCTGGCCAATCTACTGGCGCAATTCTTCAGTGCCTTCAATGTCTTCAACTACCTGACCCTGCGCATGATCCTGGGCACGCTCACCGCCCTGGTGCTCTGCCTGTGGCTGGGTCCGGTGATGATCCGCCGCCTGGTGGAGCGACAGATCGGCCAGGCGGTGCGTGACGACGGTCCCCAGTCGCACCTCTCCAAGGCCGGCACCCCGACCATGGGCGGGGCGATGATCCTGATGGCCATTGCCGTCAGCACGCTGCTGTGGGGCGATCTCGCCAATCACTATGTGTGGATCGTGCTGGCGGTGACCCTCGGCTTCGGGGCCATCGGCTGGGTCGACGACTACCGCAAGGTGGTGGAGAAGAACCCGCGCGGCCTGCCGGCTCGCTGGAAGTACCTCTGGCAGTCGGTGATCGGCCTGGCGGCGGCGGGGCTGCTGTATGCCACTGCGGTCGAGCCGGCGGAGACCAGCCTGATCGTGCCGCTGTTCAAGGATATCGTGCTGCCGCTGGGCGTCTTCTACATCGTGCTGACCTACCTGGTGATCGTCGGCAGCTCCAATGCCGTCAACCTCACCGACGGCCTCGATGGCCTGGCGATCATGCCCACCGTCCTGGTCGCCATGGGGCTGGCGGTATTCGCCTATGCCAGCGGCAACGCGGTCTTCGCCGACTACCTGCAGATTCCCAACATCACCGGGGCCGGCGAACTGGCGGTGTTCTGTGCCACCATCGCCGGGGCCGGCCTCGGCTTCCTGTGGTTCAACACCTATCCCGCCCAGGTGTTCATGGGTGACGTGGGGGCCCTGGCCCTGGGGGCGGCACTGGGAGTGGTGGCGGTGATCGTGCGCCAGGAGATCGTGCTCTTCATCATGGGGGGGATCTTCGTCATGGAGACGATCTCGGTGATCCTCCAGGTGGGCTCCTACAAGCTCACCGGGCGGCGAATCTTCCGCATGGCGCCGCTGCATCACCACTACGAGCTCAAGGGCTGGCCGGAGCCGCGGGTCATCGTGCGCTTCTGGATCATCACCGTGGTCCTGGTGCTGATCGGCCTGGCCACGCTCAAGGTTCGTTGAGCCGATTCACGGAGCCCTGCGGGGAGATCGTCCACGCCGCATGCCAGGAGCCAACCATGGTCAAGGTGCCGAAGGGAATCACGCTGGTGGTCGGGCTCGGGGTCTCGGGCCGCGCCATCTGCCGCCACCTGAGCCGTCAGGGCACGCCCTTCATGGTCGCCGATACCCGTGCGGTGCCGCCCGGCATGGATGACTTCCACGCCGCCCATCCGGGGGTCGAGGTCCACTGTGGGCCGCTGAGTGCCCTGGATCTCTCCGAGGTCGAGGAGGTGGTGGTCAGTCCCGGGGTCGACCCTCGGACACCGGGGCTGGCCGGGCTCGCCGACCGGGTCCGGGCGGCGACCGGCGAACCGCTGCTGGTGGGCGAGATCGCGCTCTTCGTGCGCGCCTGCCGCGCCCCCATCGTGGCCGTCACCGGCTCGAATGCCAAGTCCACCGTCACCACCCTGATCGGCGAGATGGCCGCCGAGGCCGGCCGCCGGGTCGCGGTGGGCGGCAACCTGGGCACCCCGGCCCTGGACCTGCTCCACGACGAACCCCGTGCCGACTGCTATGTGCTGGAGCTCTCCAGCTTCCAGCTGGAGACCACGCCGCGCCTCGGTGCCGAGAGCGCGGCCTTCCTCAACCTCTCCGAGGACCACCTGGATCGTCATGGCGACATGGCCGGCTATCGTGCCGCCAAGCTCGGCATCTTCCGCGGGGCCCGCCACGGCGTGGTCAACGCCGAGGATCCCATGACCTGGCCCGAGTCGCGGTTGCCGGCCCAGGACAGCTTCACCACCCGTCCACCCGAGGCGGGGGAGTGGGGCATCGGTCGCCATCGGGGCGCCGACTGGCTGATGCACGGCGACGAGCCGCTGATGGCCACTGCCGAGATGCGCCTCCCCGGGCGCCACAACCAGGCCAATGCCCTGGCGGCGCTGGCCATGGGGCGGCGCCTCGGGCTGCCGCTGGAGGCCATGTGCCGGGTGCTGCGCCGCTTTGCCGGCCTGCCGCACCGCGGCGAACTGGTGGCCGAGGTCGACGGGGTGCGCTGGATCAACGACTCCAAGGGCACCAACGTGGGGGCGACCCTGGCCGCCATCGCGGGGCTTGGCCCGACCCTGGAGGGACGGCTCGTGCTGCTCGCCGGGGGCGTGGGCAAGGGTGCCGACTTCCGGCCGCTGGCCGAGCCCCTGGCTCGCTACGGGCGCGAGGCGATCCTCTTCGGCCTGGATGCGGAGCGTCTCGAGCGGGTGCTGCACGACCGGCTGCCCCTGACCCTGGCCGAGGACCTGGACACCGCCATGGCCCGGGCCGCCGAGATCGCCGAGCCCGGCGACTGCGTGCTGCTGTCGCCGGCCTGCGCCAGTCTCGACCAGTTCGCCAACTACCAGGAGCGGGGCGAGGTGTTCCGTCGCTGGGTGCACCGCCTGGCAGGGAGGGGGCAATGAAGCGGCTGAAGGGGCTGCGAGAGCGGCTCTCGACCCGGGATCAGCCCTTCGATGGCTGGCTGCTGCTGGCGGTCCTGTCGCTGATGCTGATCGGCTGGGTGATGGTCACCTCGGCCTCCACCGGCGTGGCCGCCAGCCTCACCGGTAACGCCTGGTACTTCAGCATTCGCCACGGCATCTTCCTGGTGGTTGCACTGCTGGTGGCGACGCTGATGCTCAAGGTGCCGCTGGTGTGGTGGAAGGCCAACGGGCCCTTGCTGCTGCTGGTGGGTATCGCCCTGCTGGTGCTGGTGCTGCTGGTGGGTCGCGAGATCAACGGCAGCAAGCGCTGGCTTTCGATACCCGGCGTTCCCTTCAACCTCCAGGCCTCGGAAGTCGCCAAGCTCTGCCTGATCGCCTACATGGCGGGCTACCTGGAGCGCTTCCTGCCTCAGGTACGGCGGCAGTGGGGGGCCTTCATGCGTCCCCTGCTGGTGATGGCACTGATTGCCCTGCTGCTGATCCTCGAGCCCGATTATGGTGCCGTGGTGGTGATGACCAGTTGCGTCATGGGCATGCTGCTGCTGGCCGGCGCTCCCTGGGGGCGTTTCGTGCTGCTGCTGGGCCTGGTGGGGCTGGCGGGCTTCTACGTGGCGATCGCCGAGCCCTATCGCCTGGCTCGCCTGACCAGCTTCGCCGACCCCTGGGCCGACCAGTTCGCCAGCGGCTACCAGCTGACCCAGGCCCTCATCGCCTACGGTCGCGGGCACTGGCTGGGAATGGGGCTGGGCAACAGCGTGCAGAAGCTGTTCTACCTGCCCGAGGCCCACACCGATTTCGTCTTCGCCGTGCTGGCAGAGGAGCTCGGCCTGTTCGGCGCCATCGGGGTCGTGGGCCTCTTCGCCCTGCTGATCTACCGGGCCATGGCGGTGGGGCGTCGCGCCGAACTGGCCGGGCTGCCCTTTGCGGCCTACCTGAGCTACGGCATTGCCCTGGTGGTCGGGGCCCAGGCCTTCATCAACATCGCGGTGAGTACCGGCATGCTGCCCACCAAGGGGTTGACCCTGCCGCTGCTCAGCTACGGCGGTTCCAGCCTGCTGGTCAGTGCGGTGATGATGGCGCTGCTGCTGCGGGCCGACATCGAGACGCGCCAGGCAGTGCGTCGGACACGACCCACCGCCCCTCGGGAGGGGGCGGGGCGTCGCCGAGCGTCCCGTCTCGACAAGCAAGGAGCCGCACGATGAACAAGCGATCGGGACAGCGTGCCCTGATCATGGCCGGGGGCACCGGCGGCCACGTGATTCCGGCCCTGTCGCTGGCCCGGGGGCTGCAGGCCGAGGGCGTGGAAGTGGAGTGGCTGGGCAGCCCGCGCGGCATCGAGAATCGACTGGTGCCCCAGGCCGGCATTCCCCTGCACGGCATCGCGGTGGCCGGGCTGCGCGGCAACGGTGCGGTCGGCTGGTTGCTGGCGCCGTTCAACCTCACCCGGGCGGTGTGGCAGGCATGGCGCATCATCCGCGCCTACGATCCCCAGCTGGTGGTGGGCCTCGGCGGCTTCGCCAGCGGGCCGGGCGGGCTCGCCGCCTGGCTGGCGCACCGGCCCCTGGTGATCCACGAGCAGAACGCCGTGGCTGGCCTGACCAACAGGGCGCTGGCGCGCCTGGCGCGGCGGGTCTATGCCGCCTTCCCCCAGGCCTTTGCCGGCCGCGGCGAGGTGGTCGGCAACCCGGTGCGGCCCGAGATCGCTGCGCTGGGCGAGCGCCCGCGGACGACCGGCGACATGGCCGGAAGGCCGCTTCGGCTGCTGGTGGTGGGGGGCTCCCTGGGCGCCCGGGCGCTCAACGAGACCCTGCCCGGAGCCCTCGCCGCCCTGCCCGAGGAGGGGCGACCCGAGGTGCGTCACCAGGCCGGCCGCGGCAAGGACGCGGCGACCCGGGAGGCCTATCGTGATCAGGGCGTCGAGGCCGAGGTGACCGCCTTCATCGACGACATGGCCGGGGCCTACGCCTGGGCCGACCTGGTGGTCTGCCGGGCCGGTGCGCTGACCGTGGCGGAACTGGCCGCGGCGGCCAGGCCCGCGCTCTTCGTGCCCTTTCCCCATGCGGTGGACGATCACCAGACCGCCAACGCCCGGGCGCTGGTCGACCGGGGGGCGGCCCGCCTGATGCCCGAGCAGGAGCTGAGTGCGGCGACGTTGGCCGAATGCCTGACGACGCTGCTGGACCCCGACACCCTCGCCACCATGGGGGGGCAGGCGCGTGCCTGTGCCCATCTCGACGCCGTCGAGCGCCTGGTGGCCGGCTGCATGGAGACAGGTTTTGATCGATAACACACCCGGACCGGCCTCCGGTCCGTCCATCCCCCCGAGCCATGGCCGGGGCCTGGGCATGCGCCGTATCCGGCACATCCATTTCGTCGGTATCGGGGGGGCCGGCATGTGCGGCATCGCCGAGGTGCTGGCCAACCAGGGCTACCAGGTCAGCGGCAGCGACCTCAAGGCGTCACCGGTGGTGGCCAGGCTGCGCAACTGCGGTATCCGCGTGGCCATCGGCCACGCTGCCGACAACGTCGCCGGCGCCGATGTGGTGGTGGTCTCCACCGCCGTCGACGAGACCAATCCCGAGATCCGCTGGGCCCACGACAACCGCGTGCCGGTGGTCAGGCGCGCCGAGATGCTCGCCGAGCTGATGCGCTTCCGTCACGGCATCGCGGTGGCGGGTACCCATGGCAAGACCACGACCACCAGCCTGACCGCCACCCTGCTCGGCGAAGGGGGACTGGACCCGACCTTCGTCATCGGCGGCAAGCTGACCAGTGCCGGTACCAATGCCCGCCTGGGGGAGGGCGACTACCTGGTGGCCGAGGCCGACGAGTCGGATGCCTCCTTCCTGCACCTGCAGCCCATGGTGTCGATCGTCACCAACATCGATGCCGACCACATGGCCACCTACGGCGGCGACTTCGAGAAGCTCAAGGGCACCTTCATCGAGTTCCTGCACAACCTGCCCTTCTACGGCCTCGCCGTGCTCTGCATCGATGATGCCAATGTGCGTGGCCTGCTCGACCGGGTGAACCGGCAGTTCGTCACCTACGGCTTCAGCGAGGATGCCGACTACCGCATCGATGGATTCGTGCAGCAGGGCGGCGAGGTCCGCTTCACGGCCCGGCGGCCCGGTGGCCTGGCCCCCCTCGAGGTGCGCCTGGCCATGCCCGGGCGCCACAATGCCCTCAATGCCATGGCGGCGATCGTGGTGGCTACCGATGCCGGGGTCGGAGACGAGGCGATCCTGGCAGGGCTGTCCGGCTTCGCCGGCGTCGGGCGGCGCTTCCAGGTTCACGGTCACTTCCCGGCACCGGAGGGTGCCGGCGAGGTGATGCTGGTGGATGACTACGGTCACCACCCCCGCGAGGTGGAGATGGTGATCCGGGCGGTGCGCGCCGGCTGGCCCGAGCGGCGTCTGGTGATGGTCTACCAGCCACATCGCTATTCGCGTACCCGCGACCTCTACGAGGATTTCGTGCGCGTGCTGGCCGAGGTCGATACCCTGCTGCTGCTGGATGTCTACAGTGCCGGGGAGGCACCGATTCCCGGTGCCGATGGCCGTACCCTGGCCGGGTCGATCCGTCAGCGCGGCGAGGTCGACCCCATCTTCGTCCAGGAGAAGAGCGAGTTGCCGGGGTTGCTGGCCCGCGTGCTGCGACCCGACGACATCCTGATCACCCAGGGGGCGGGCGACGTGGGGGGGATCGCCCTGCGCCTGGCCGAGAATCAGCTGAACTTCGACGAGGTTGAACTATGAGCGCAGGCAGCAGCGACCCGGGACGCGTGGTGGTGCTCTTCGGCGGCGATTCCGCCGAACGCGAGGTGTCGCTGAAGAGCGGCACCGCCGTGCTGGCAGCCCTGCAGCGCGCCGGCGTGGATGCCATCGGCTACGATCCCGCCGAGGGTGGCCTGGTGGGGCTCGAAGCCTTGAACCCCGACAGGGTCTTCATCGCCCTGCATGGCCGTGGTGGCGAGGACGGTACCCTGCAGGGCGCCCTCGAACTGCTCGGCATTCCCTACACCGGCAGCGGTGTACTGGCCTCGGCGCTGGGCATGGACAAGCAACGCACCAAGCTGGTCTGGCAGGCGCTGGGCCTGCCCACCCCGGAATCGATGATGCTTGGCCCCGATGCGGACTGGCGGGCGGTGGTCGAGCGCCTGGGCCTGCCGCTGATCGTCAAGCCGGTACACGAGGGCTCGACCCTGGGCATCTCCATCGTCGACGGCCCCGAGTCCCTGGAGGCGGCCTATCGCGAGGCGGCGAGGTTCGATGCCCGGGTGATGGCCGAACGCTTCGTCGAGGGGCAGGAGTATACGGTGTCGCTGCTCGATGACGAGGCACTGCCGGCGATCCGGGTCGAGGTGCCCGGCGGCTTCTACGACTACGATGCCAAGTACCTCTCCAACGACACCCTCTACCACCTGCCCTGCGGTCTCTCCCGGGCCGAGGAGAGCGAACTGGCCGAGCTCTGCCGCGAGGCCTTCGCGGCGATCGGGGGCGAGGGCTGGGGGCGCGTCGACGTGATGCGCGACGCTGGGGGACGCTTCTGGCTGATCGAGGTGAACACCTCGCCGGGGATGACCGACCATAGCCTGGTGCCCCAGGCGGCGGCCCATGCCGGCATCGACTTCGAGGCGCTGGTACTGCGCATTCTCGCCAGTGCAGGGTGTGATCGGGCATGACACGGCGGGGCGGCCTGTTCGGGGTGCTGCTGCTGGTGCTGTTGATCGGTGCCGGCGGACGCGCGCTGTGGCTGTGGCTCGACCGACCCATCGAGCGCGTCTCGATACGCGGCGAGCTGCACCATGTCAGCGCCGACTACCTGCGCAGCCGGCTGGCGCCGCTGATCCAGGGGCAGGCCTGGCTCTCGGTGAGCCTTGGCCAGTTGCGTGACGATGCCCTGGCGATCGACTGGCTGGCCGAGGTCCGCGTCAGCCGGGAGTGGCCCGATGCCCTGACCTTCGAACTCGTCGAGCAGGTGCCGGTGGCGCGCTGGAATGACGACTACCTGCTGAACCCCGAGGGCGAGCCCTTCGCCTACGGGCCGGTATCGCCGCCCGCCGACCTGCCGGATCTGGCCGGCCCGGCAGGCAGTGGCGCCGAGGTGCTCGCCTATCACCAGCGACTGGCCACACGCTTCGCCGACCTGGGGCTGGAGATGACCCAGCTGCGTCTCGAGCCGCGTGGTGCCTGGCGGTTCCAGCTCGACGACGGGGTCTGGGTGATGCTCGGGCGCAACGATCGCGAGGCGCGTCTGGCCCGCCTGGCCGCCGCCTGGCGGCGGCAGCTCGGCTACCAGGCGTCGCATATTCGCTACATCGACCTGCGATATCCCAACGGTGTTGCCGTGGCCTGGCATGGAGAAACCGAGCCCCTCGCGGATGACGAAGCCGAGGGAAGCTGAGGTCTTTTTTGCCCGAGACACCCGCATTGCAGGCGATCGAGGTGTTTCTTTTGCGGCAAAATCGCCGTATCGTGAAGTTTGATATTCGTAATGGGCTGGTGGATCAACCATAGTTGTTCCTATAATTGCTCCAGACTTGTTTTTCAGGATTAAACGCCCCTTTATTTGCGGGCCAGGTTCGAGGAGACACCCCGACTCATGGCAGGTCCATCCAATGCGTCCAATATGGTAGTCGGGCTGGATATCGGAACATCCAAGGTCGTGGCGATCGTGGGTCAGCCCACCGACGATGGCGGGATCGAGATCGCCGGTATCGGCTCACACCCTTCCCGGGGCATGAAGAAGGGCGTGGTGATCAACATCGAGTCCACGGTGCAGTCGATACAGCGTGCCGTGGAGGAAGCCGAGCTGATGGCCGGTTGTGACATTCACTCCGTCTATGTCGGGGTCGCCGGCAGCCATATCAGTTCGATGAATTCCGATGGCGTGGTGGCGATAAAGGAGCGCGAAGTGACGCCCTCCGACATCGACCGCGTCATCGATTCGGCCCGGGCGCGGGCCATCTCGGAGGGGCAGCGGGTGCTGCATGTGCTGCCCCAGGAGTTCGCCATCGACACCCAGGGCGGCATTCGCGAGCCCCTGGGCATGTCGGGTGTTCGTCTCGAGGCGCGGGTGCACCTGGTGACCGCCGCCCTCAATGCGGTGCAGAACATCGAGAAGTGCGTGCGTCGCTGCAACCTCGAGGTGGATGCCATCATCCTCGAGCAGCTGGCCTCGAGCCATGCGGTACTGACCGAGGACGAGCGCGAACTGGGCGTCTGCATGGTCGATATCGGCGGCGGCACCACCGATATCGCGGTCTTCACCGAGGGGGCCATCCGGCACACCGCCGTGATTCCCATCGCCGGCGATCAGGTCACCAACGACATCGCCATGGCGCTGCGCACCCCGACCCAGTACGCCGAGGAGATCAAGGTCAAGTACGCCTGTGCCCTGACCCAGCTGGCGGCCAGTGACGAGATGATCAAGGTGCCCAGCGTCGGCGACCGACCGGCGCGGGACCTCTCGCGCCAGTCCCTGGCCGAGGTGGTCGAGCCGCGCTACGAGGAGCTCTTCACCCTGATTCGTGACGAGCTCAGGCGCAGCGGTTACGAGGACCTGGTGGCCGCCGGGGTGGTGCTGACCGGCGGCACCTCGCGCATGGAAGGCGTGGTGGAACTGGCAGAGGAGATCTTCCACATGCCGGTACGCATCGCCTGCCCGCAGAACGTGCGAGGACTGGCCGATGTGGTGCGCAACCCGATTTATTCGACCGGGGTCGGTTTGCTACATTACGCCTTGGGCGGAGTCCGCCAGGGGCTCGGTCGACAGGCACAAGGTGGCGTGATCCCGGTGCAGCCGAGGCGCGAAGACGTCTCCCGACGGGGATTGAGGGAAGGGATTCCGGCGCTGGAAAGGCTGAAGGGCTGGTTGAAAGGAAATTTCTGACAGGGCCGCCGATGCGGTCCAGGAGACGGGGCTTATGTTCGAACTGGTAGATAGCGCACCCTCAAGCAGTGCGGTCATCAAGGTGATCGGTGTCGGCGGTGGCGGCGGCAATGCCGTCAACCACATGGTCGAGAGCAACATCGAGGGCGTGGAGTTCATCTGCGCCAACACCGACGCCCAGGCCCTGAAGCGGGTCGCGGCGAAGACCGTACTCCAGCTCGGCAGCGAGATCACCAAGGGGCTCGGTGCCGGGGCCAATCCGGATGTCGGTCGGCAGGCCGCCATGGAGGACCGGGAGCGCATCGCCGAACTGCTCGGTGGTGCCGACATGGTGTTCATCACCGCCGGCATGGGGGGAGGCACCGGTACCGGTGGTGCCCCGGTGGTGGCTCAGGTGGCCAAGGAGCTCGGCATCCTGACCGTGGCCGTGGTGACCCGCCCCTTCCCCTTCGAGGGCCCCAAGCGCATGCGCGCCGCCGAGGAGGGCATGAAGGAGCTCTCCGAGCATGTCGACTCCCTGATCACCATCCCCAACGAGAAGCTGCTCTCGGTGCTGGGCAAGAGCGCCAGCCTGCTGACCGCCTTCAGCGCCGCCAATGACGTGCTGCTCGGCGCGGTGCAGGGCATCGCCGAGCTGATCACCAGCCCGGGCATCATCAACGTCGACTTCGCCGACGTGCGGACGGTGATGTCCGAGATGGGCATGGCGATGATGGGCACCGGGGGGGCCACCGGCGAGAACCGTGCCCGCGAGGCCGCCGAGAAGGCGATCAGGAGCCCGCTGCTCGAGGACATCGACCTCCACGGCGCGCGCGGCATCCTGGTCAACATCACCGCCGGCCCGGACCTCTCCATCGGCGAGTTCAACGATGTCGGCGCCACCGTCCAGGAGTTCGCCTCCCAGGATGCCACCATCGTGGTGGGCACCTCCATCGACATGGAGATGACCGACGAGCTGCGGGTCACCGTGGTGGCCGCGGGGCTCGATGGCCGGCAGCAGAAGCCGGCAGCCCGTGAGTCCGCCAAGCGCAGCGAGGCCGGGGACTACCGCAGGATGCAGCAGCAGCCCGCGGTGATGCGCCAGCAGGCCACCGCCAGGGCCGCCGAGCCGGAGGAGGCCGCCAAGCCCCGCCCGGAGAAACGCAGGTCCCAGGAGCTCGACGACTACCTCGACATTCCGGCCTTCCTGCGTCGCCAGGCCGATTGAGGTGTGCTATCGACGGCATCGGCAGGGTCGGGTGATGTTTTTTTGTTGAAACACCTGTTCGGTGTTATAGTGAACGGTGTTTGATAATCAATAACCGCCTGGCCACTGCCCATGATCAGACAACGTACCCTGAAGAATGTCATCCGCGCCACCGGCGTCGGCCTGCACTCCGGCAAGAAGGTCTACCTGACCCTGCGGCCGGCCCCGGTCGATACCGGCATCGTCTTCGTGCGCACCGACCTCGACCCCGAGGTGCAGGTGCCGGCGCGTGCCGAGAATGTCACCGATACCACCCTGTGCACCGCCCTCTCCGCGGGTGGCGCCAAGGTTGCCACCGTCGAGCACCTGATGTCGGCGCTGGCCGGCCTGGGGATCGACAATGCCTATGTTGACGTCAGCGCCCCCGAAGTGCCGATCATGGATGGCAGTGCCGGTCCTTTCGTGTTCCTGATCCAGTCGGCCGGGATCAGCGAGCAGAACGCCCCGAAGAAGTTCATCCGCATCAAGCGCGAGATCGCGGTACGCGAGGACGACAAGGAGGCCATCTTCCTGCCCCACCGGGGCTTCAAGGTCTCCTTCGCCATCGACTTCGACCACCCCGTCTTCGAGGACCAGAAGCAGACCGCCATGGTGGACTTTTCCACCACCTCCTTCGTCAAGGAGGTGTCGCGGGCACGCACCTTCGGCTTCATGCGCGACCTCGAGTACCTGCGCTCGAACAATCTCGCCCTGGGCGGCAGCCTCGACAACGCCATCGTGGTCGACGACTACCGCATCGTGAACGAGGGCGGTCTGCGCTACGACGACGAGTTCGTCAAGCACAAGGTGCTGGATGCCATCGGTGACCTCTACCAGTTGGGCTACAGCCTGATCGGCGAGTTCCGTGGCGTGAAATCCGGTCACGCGCTCAACAACCAGCTCTGCCGCGCGCTGATGGCGCAGCCCGAGGCCTTCGAGCTGGTCACCTTCGAGGACGAGGCCGAGATCGCCCCGATCTCCTATGCGGCGCCGGCCATGGCCTGATCCGCGCTCTCCTTATCGGCAGCCAGGCAATGACGCCGTCGTCCGATCGGATGGCGGCGTTTCTTCGTGGGCGGGGGCGGGTCAGGGCTTCTCGGCGTGGGAGGCCAGGCGCTCCAGTGCCTGCCTGAGGCGCGGGTTCTCGACATCGGCGGCACAGCTGGAGAGCTCGTCGGCGGCCCGGGCGGGCAGCCGGCGCACCTGGCGTTGCGGCGTGCTGGCCGGCCGCACAGGACGCACCTTGAACTGGAAACCGGTCACGGCCTCGAAGCCGGGCAGCTGATGCAGCAGGGAGAGCAGGCGTTGCTGCTCGTAGCGCAACCAGGTCAGCCAGACGGCCCGGTCGGTGATGAGGGTGAGGCGCCCGTCGCGGTAGCCGCCCACATGGAGGTGGTCGCGGACCTCCTCGGGCAGGTGGTCGCGCAGGTGCTGCTGGGCGCGATCGATCAGCCGTGCCGTGCGCATCAGCGACCCCAGCTCACCGCTGCCTTCCAGCAGTCGGGACATGGGCTGTGCTCTGGGGCGCTTAACCTTTATACTCATTGGCTTGTTTCTCGGGGCCTTCCCCTGATTCTCCGTAT
This sequence comes from Halomonas terrestris, assembly GCF_049166755.1. Classification (NCBI taxonomy): domain Bacteria; kingdom Pseudomonadati; phylum Pseudomonadota; class Gammaproteobacteria; order Oceanospirillales; family Halomonadaceae; genus Halomonas; species Halomonas terrestris. Next base: position 68,598 of record NZ_JBMHFZ010000023.1, read on the forward strand.
CCGCTCGCCGCCTGGGGCCGGCGACCGGTCAACAGCGAGAGCCTAGCACGCTCGGGAGTTCGTCGACAGCATGCCGCCCGTCCAGTCCAGCACCCGCCACGCTGCCGCCCGCGGTCATCGCCCCGCGGTCACGCGCCGCCCTGCGCGCTGGTGGCTGGCCGGCCTGCTGGTGGGCTGCCTGCTGCCGACCGGGCTGGCCCAGGTCGAGAACCTGCGCCATGCCGAGCGGATCGCCCAGATCTGCATCCTGGCACCGGCCCTGATCCGTGCCAGCTCGCGGTGCCGGGCCCGGCGTCGTGCGCTCACGCGCTGGCCGACGATGCGCGGCCAGGTCCGGTGCAGGCAGCGGCTCGGCCGTCGCCCCCTGCCATCACCGAGTCGGCGCCCCACCGCCTCCCATGACGTCCTGACGCGCCGAGGCCCGCCCGCTGCGTGGGCAAGCTGAAAACCCGACGGAATGGCCGGCGCCCAAGGGGCCGGCACGATGCCACACGCAGATATTGGACCCTTCATGATCAACTCCCTGTTACGCAAGGTCGTCGGCTCGAAGAACGACCGCGAAGTCAAACGCATGTCCCGACAGGTCGCCCAGATCACCGCGCTGGAGCAGGAGCACGAGTCGCTGGACGATGCCGCGCTCAAGGCGCGTACCGACGAGCTGCGCCAGCGCCTCGAGGCGGGCGAGACCCTCGATGCCCTTCTCCCCGAGGCCTTCGCCGCGGTGCGTGAGGCGAGCAAGCGGGTGATGGGCATGCGCCACTTCGATGTGCAGATGATCGGCGGCATGACCCTGCACCGGGGCCGTATCGCCGAGATGAAGACCGGCGAGGGCAAGACCCTGGTGGCGACCCTGGCCGTCTACCTCAATGCCCTGCCGGCCAGGGGCGTGCACGTGGTCACGGTCAACGACTACCTGGCCCGGCGCGATGCCGAGTGGATGCGCCCGCTCTACGAGTTCCTGGGACTCTCGGTGGGCACCATCTACGCCGGCCAGTCGTCCGAGGAGAAGCGTGCCGCCTACGCCTGCGACATCACCTACGGCACCAACAACGAGTTCGGCTTCGACTACCTGCGCGACAACATGGCCTTCTCGCTGGAGGACAAGGTGCAGCGCGGGCTCCACTACGCCATCGTCGACGAGGTGGATTCGATCCTGATCGACGAGGCCCGTACGCCACTGATCATCTCCGGGGCGGTGGACGAGAATACCGAACTCTACAAGGTGGTGGACCGCCTGGCCGTTCACCTGGAGAAGTGCAGCGACGAGGAGGACCCGGCCAGCGGTGACTTCCTGCTCGAAGAGAAGCAGAAGCAGGTGGAGATCACCGAGTCGGGGCACAACAAGGTCGAGGAGCTGATGCGTTCCGAGGGGCTGCTGGGTGAGGAGGAGTCCCTCTATGCGGCCCAGAACCTCAACCTGCTGCAGCACATGCACTCGGCACTGAGGGCGCGCCACCTCTACCACCGTGACGTCGACTACATCGTCGCCGACGGTCAGGTGGTGATCGTCGATGAGCACACCGGTCGCACCATGCCGGGCCGGCGCTGGTCCGAGGGCCTGCACCAGGCGGTGGAGGCCAAGGAGGGGGTGGCCGTTCAGCGCGAGAGCCAGACGCTCGCCTCCACGACCTTCCAGAACTATTTCCGCCTCTACGACAAGCTGGCGGGCATGACCGGCACCGCCGATACCGAGGCCTTCGAGTTCCGCCAGATCTACGGCCTGGACGTGGTGGTGATCCCCACCAACCGGCCGCTGGTGCGCGAGGATCTCAACGATCTGGTCTACCTCAGTGCCGAGGAGAAGTTCGAGGCGATCATCGAGGACGTCAGGGCCCAGACCGAGGCCGGCCGCCCGGTGCTGGTGGGCACGGCCTCCATCGAGACCTCCGAGTACCTGGCCGACCTGATGAAGCAGGCCGGGCTCGAGTTCAACGTGCTCAATGCCAAGCAGCACCAGAGCGAGGCGGAGATCATCGCCCAGGCCGGCCGGCCCGGCGCGATCACCATTGCCACCAACATGGCCGGCCGCGGCACCGACATCGTGCTGGGCGGCAACTGGGAGGCCGAGGCAGCCAAGCTGGAGAACCCCGGCGAGGAGCAGATCGAGCGCCTCAAGGCCGAATGGCAGGCGCGCCACGAGGCGGTGCTGGCCGCCGGCGGGCTGCACGTGGTCGGCTCCGAGCGCCACGAGTCGCGGCGTATCGACAACCAGCTGCGTGGCCGGGCGGGGCGCCAGGGCGACCCCGGGTCGACCCGCTTCTTCCTGTCGCTGGAAGACAACCTGATGCGCCTGTTCGGTTCCGATCGGGTGCAGCGCATGATGAAGGCGCTGGGACTGGAGCGGGGCGAGGCGATCGAGCACAAGATGGTCTCCAATGCGGTGGAGCGGGCCCAGAAGAAGGTCGAGAGCCGCAACTTCGATATCCGCAAGCAACTGCTCGAGTACGATGACGTGGCCAACGACCAGCGCCGGGTGATCTATGAGCAGCGCAACGAGATCCTTGCCTCCGACGACGTCTCCGAGGCGGTCATGGGCATCCGCGAGGAGGTGCTGGACCTCGCCATCAGCGAGTTCGTGCCCCCCCAGAGCCTGCCCGAGCAGTGGGACCTGCCGGGGCTGCAGGATCACCTCAAGAGCGAGTTCAACCTCGAGGCGCCGGTGGTCGAGTGGTCCGAGAAGGACGAGCGCTTCCACGAGGAGCAGCTGCGCGAGCGTCTCCAGGCCATGCACCGCGAGACCTACGAGTCCAAGGTCGAGGAGGCCGGGGCCGAGCTGATGCGTCGCTTCGAGAAGCAGGTCATGTTGCAGGTGCTCGACACCCGCTGGAAGGAGCACCTGCAATCGATGGATCACCTGCGTCGCGGCATCCACCTGCGCGGCTACGCACAGAAGAACCCCAAGCAGGAGTACAAGCGCGAGTCCTTCGAGCTGTTCCAGTCCCTGCTGAGCAACATCAAGGCCGACGTGACCCGCATCCTCAGCCATGTGAAGGTGCGGCGCCCCGAGGAGGTCGAGGCACTGGAGCGCCAGCGCCGCGAGGCCCTGGAGCGGGAGAAGGCCACCGCGGCGAGTCGCCACGACGAGCCCTCGGCGGTCGCCGGCGGCGAAGCGGGGGCAGCTGCCGCCGTGCCACCGGGTGCCGATGGCCGGCCGCTGCGCCGTGCTGGGCCCAAGGTCGGTCGCAACGACCCCTGCCCCTGCGGTTCCGGCAAGAAGTACAAGCAGTGCTGCGGCAAGTTGAGCTGACGGGCCACGGGCCACGGGCCAGGTGTTGCGACACTCGTGTCAGAGGACACCATGCTGCTCGAAGCTCGAAGCTCGAAGCTCGAAGCTCGAAGCTCGAAGCTCGAAGCTCGAAGCTCGAAGCTCGAAGCTCGAAGCTCGAAGCTCGAAGCGGATTCCAGACAGGAGAGAAGACGATGGCAGTGGGTGATGCACGCTTTCCGGAGATGCCGGTGATCGAGGGCCTGCGCCTGGGGACGACCATGGCGGGTATCAAGAAGCCCGGCCGTCGTGACCTGGTGGTGATCGAGCTTCCCGAGGGAGCCCGGGTCGCGGGAACCTTCACCCGCAATGCCTTCTGCGCCGCGCCGGTGGTCGTGGCTCGGGAGCACCTGGCGGCCTGTGTCGCCCGTGGCGAGGCGCCGCGCTACCTGGTGATCAACACCGGCAACGCCAACGCCGGTACCGGTGAAGCGGGCCTGCGTGATGCCCGCGCCAGTTGCGCCGAGCTGGCACGGCTGTGCGGCGTCGGCGAGGACCGGGTGCTGCCGTTCTCCACCGGGGTGATCGGCGAGCCGCTGCCCATGGATCGCCTTCTGGGTGGCCTGCCGGGTGCCCTCGAGACGCTCGGCGACGGCGCCATGGCCTGGCGCGAGGCGGGCGAGGGGATCCTCACCACCGACCTCCGTGCCAAGGGGGCCAGCGTCACCCTGGAACTGGGCGACGCGACCGTGACCATCAACGGCATCAGCAAGGGGTCGGGCATGATCCGGCCCGACATGGCCACCATGCTGGCCTTCGTCGCCACCGATGCGGCCATCGAGCAGGCGCTGCTCGAGTCGCTGCTGCGCGAGACGGTGGATCGCTCCTTCAACTGCATCACGGTGGACAGTGACACCTCCACCAACGATGCCTGCATGCTGATCAGCACCGGCCGGGGGGCCGCCGTGGTCAGCGAGGAGCAGGTCGCGGTGTTCCGCAACGGGCTGCAGCGGGTGATGACCGAGCTGGCCCAGGCGATCATCCGCGATGGCGAGGGTGCGACCAAGTTCGTCACCCTTCAGGTCAACTCGGCGACCAGCCGCCAGGAGGCGCTGGACGTGGCCTTCACCGTGGCCCATTCGCCGCTGGTCAAGACCGCGCTCTACGCCAGTGATGCCAACTGGGGGCGGATCCTGGCCGCGGTGGGGCGTGCCCCGGTGGAGGACTTCGACGTGACGAGGGTGACCATCGACCTGGGCGAGGTGCGGGTGGTGGAGAATGGCGGTCGCGCCGCCGGCTACACCGAGGAGGCGGGCAGTGCGGTGATGGCTCGGGAGGAGATCGCCATCCGTATCGACCTGGGGCGCGGCGAGGAGGCCGCCACGGTCTGGACCTCCGATCTCTCGCATGAGTACGTGACCATCAACGCCGACTATCGCAGCTGAGCGCGATGGTGGCCGACAGCCAGACAGAGACCCGCGGAGCGCTGGCCCGCGAGGACAAGTTGGAAGAGTGAATGAATGCAATGGTGAAGAGAAGGGTGCATGTGGCGGCCGCCGCCATCATCAGTGCCGATGGCCGGGAGGTGCTGCTCGCCCGGCGGCCGTCCAATGTCGATCATGGCGGCCTGTGGGAGTTCCCGGGCGGCAAGCTGGCCCCCTACGAGACCGGGCTCGAGGGGCTCAAGCGCGAACTCCACGAGGAGCTGGGCGTGGAGATCCGGCGTGCCCAGCCGCTGATTCGCATCCACCACGAGTACTCCGACAAGCACATCCTGCTGGATGTGTGGCAGGTGCACGACTTCTCCGGCGAACCCTTCGGCCGCGAGGGGCAGGCGGTGCGCTGGGTGCCCATGGCGGAGCTGGTCAACTACCCCTTTCCGGCCGCCAACCTGCCGATCCTGCGGGCGGTGATGCTGCCCACCGAATACCTGATCACCGCCGAGGAGGACGACGAGGGGCGCTTCCTCGAGCGACTGGAGCGGGCCCTGGTGGAGGACGGGGTGCGCCTGGTGCAGCTGCGGGCCAAGTCGCTGGCGGAGGCGGAGTACCTCGCCCGGGCCGAGGCCGCGCTGGTGCCGTGCCGCAAGCACGGGGCGCGCCTGCTGCTCAACGGTGAGCCGTCACTGCTGGAACAGGTCGAGGCGGACGGCATCCACCTGACCAGCGAGCGGCTGATGGCGCTGGAGCGCCGGCCCATCGCCGAGGGCAAGTGGCTCTCCGCCTCCACCCACGACAGGGCCCAACTGGTCCAGGCCGGGCGCCTGGGCTGCGATTTCGTGACCCTCTCGCCGTTGCGCACCACGCCGTCGCATCCGGAGGTGGCGCCGATGGGCTGGCATGACTTCCAGCAGCTGGTCGAGCGCGCCGCCATGCCGGTCTTCGCGCTGGGTGGCATGACCCGCTTCGATGCCAACCATGCCCGTGCCGTGGGCGCCCAGGGCATCGCCTCGATTCGCGATTTCTGGAAATAGAGTTTCAAGCCGTAAGCTTGAAGCTGGAAGAAGAACACCCCCGTCGGCCGAGCCGGCGGGGGTGTCTTCACAAGCATTGATGAGAAATCAGCTGGTAGCGCTGGGAGGCCCTAT
>NZ_JBMHFZ010000024.1:0-70276 GCF_049166755.1 Halomonas terrestris
GGCAGCCGCCACCCGGGGGCTGACCCCATTCCCGGCTGAAGCCGGCGACACCGGCCCCTCGCCGACCCCGGCATCCCGGGGGTCAGACCCCCGCGGGGGAAGGACACCAACCCCGGCAGCCGCCACCCAGGGGTCTGACCCCGTGCCCGGCTGAAGCCGCCGACACCGCCCCCTCGCCGACCCCGGCGTCCCGGGGGTCAGACCCCCGTGGGGGAAGGACACCCCCGGCCGGGCCCGCGTTCAGCTCGTACGAAACCGCTCGGCCAGCCCCCGCATGGCGTTGGCCAGCAGCATCGTATCGATGCCCAGCCCGACGAAGGTGCAACCCGCCTCGAGATAGCGCCGCGCCTCGCCCTCGTCGACGGTGACGATGCCGGCCGCCTTGCCGGTGCCGCGGATCCGCTCGATGGCCTCGTCGATGGCCGCCCGCACCAGCGGATGGCCGGGATCGCCGAGATGCCCCATCGCCGCGGAGAGATCCGCAGGCCCCACGAAGACCGCATCGACGCCATCGGTGGCGGCGATGGCCTCCAGGTTCTCCAGCGCCGTCGGGCTCTCCACCTGCACCAGCAGGCACAGTTCCTCGTCGGCACGGGTCAGGTAATCCTCCACGTCCCCCCAGCGCGAGGCGCGCGCCAGCACATGCCCCACCCCGCGCATGCCGCGGGGCGGGTAGCGCATGGCGGCGACCAGCCCGGCGGCCTGCTCGGCGGTCTCCACCATGGGCACCAGCAGGTTCTGCACGCCGATATCCAGGTAGCGCTTGATCAGCACCGGATCCCCCGTCGGCGGGCGCACGACGGGCTGGCTGGCATGGGGAGCGATGGCCTGCAGCTGGCCGAGCAGGCTCGCCAGGTCATTGGGCGCATGCTCGGCGTCCAGCAGCAGCCAGTCGAAGCCCGCGGTGGCGGCGAGCTCCGTCGAGTAGGGGCTGGCCAGCCCGAGCCAGATGCCGGTCTGGGGCTCGCCGGCCAGCAGGCGTTGCTTGAAGGCGTTGTGCGGCATCTGCATGTCGTGACCTCGTCTCAGTGGGAGTGCCGGGGTACCTCGGCGCCTCGCCGGCCGACCAGGAAGTCGAAGTCGCACCCCTCGTCGGCCTGCAGCACGTGCTCGATATAGAGCTGGCGGTAGCCGCCCTGGCGGGCGATCAGCCGGGACTCCTCGGTCGGGTCGCGCTCGGCGAGACGCGCGGCGATCTCGTCGTCGCTCACCTCCAGGTGCAGCCGTCCCGACTCGCAGTCCAGCTCGATCCAGTCGCCGTCGCGAACCGCGGCCAGGGGCCCACCGGCAGCGGCCTCCGGGGCCACGTGCAGCACCACGGTACCGTAGGCCGTGCCACTCATGCGCGCATCCGAGATGCGCACCATGTCGGTGACCCCCTGCTCGAGCAGCTTGGACGGCAAGCCCATGTTGCCCACTTCGGCCATCCCCTGGTAGCCCCGCGGGCCGCAGTTGCGCAGCACCAGGATGCTGTCGGCGGTCACCTCCAGGTCGGGGTCGTCGATACGCGCCTTGTAGTCGTCGAAGTCCTGGAACACCACCGCCTGGCCACGGTGCCTCATCAGCTCGGGGGTCGCCGCCGAAGGCTTGAGCACGGCGCCGTCGGGGGCCAGGTTGCCACGCAGGATGCTCATGCTGCCATCGGCACAGAGCGGCGTGTCGAGAGGGCGCACCACCTCGTCATTGTAGATCGGCGCCTCCCGGACGTTGTCCCACAGCGAACGGCCGTTGACGGTCAGTGCCCCGGGATGCGGCAGGCGCCCCGCCTCGCCGAGCCGGCGCAGCACGGCCGGCAGCCCGCCCGCATAGTAGAAGTCCTCCATCAGGAAACGCCCGGAGGGCTGGAGATCGACGAGGGTCGGCGTCCCGCGGCCGATGCGCGTCCAGTCCTCGAGGTCCAGCTCGACCCCGATGCGCCCGGCGATCGCCTTGAGGTGGATCACCGCGTTGGTGGAGCCGCCGATGGCCGCATTGACGCGGATGGCATTCTCGAACGCCTCGCGCGTCAGCACCCGCGACAGGTCGAGCCCCTCCTCCACCATCTCGACGATGCGCATGCCCGAGAGATGGGCCAGCACGTAGCGGCGGGAGTCCACCGCCGGAATCGCCGCATTGTGCGGCAGGGAGGTCCCCAGGGCCTCGGCCATGGAGGCCATGGTGGAGGCCGTCCCCATGGTGTTGCAGGTGCCCGCGGAGCGCGACATGCCGGCCTCGGCGGCCATGAAGTCGTGCAGCGAGATCTTCCCGGCCTTGACGTCCTCGGAGAGCTGCCAGACCACGGTGCCGGAACCGATGTCCTTGCCCTGGTGCTTGCCGTTGAGCATCGGCCCGCCGCTGACCACGATGGTGGGAATGTCGCAGGACGCCGCCCCCATCAGCAGTGCCGGGGTGGTCTTGTCGCAGCCGACCAGCAGCACCACCGCATCCACGGGATTGCCGCGGATCGCCTCCTCCACGTCCATGCTCGCCAGGTTGCGGGTGAACATGGCCGTGGGCCTCAGGTTGGACTCGCCGTTGGAGAACACCGGGAACTCCACGGGAAAGCCCCCCGCCTCCAGCACCCCCTTCTTGACGTGCTCCGCCAGCTTGCGGAAATGGGCGTTGCAGGGGGTCAGTTCCGACCAGGTGTTGCAGATGCCGATGATCGGCTTGCCCTGGAACTCGTGGTCGGGAATGCCCTGGTTGCGCATCCAGCTGCGGTACATGAAGCCGTTCTTGTCGGTGGTACCGAACCACTGGGCGGAGCGCAGCGGGCGACGACCGTCCTTGTTGTTGTGTGACATGGGAGTTGCTCCTGTTCGTGCCGCCGGGGGAGTCCCGGGTGCCGGCCTCGGGTTCCAGACCCGTTCGACAGTAAGGCCTGGGACGGCAACTAGTCGACACATACGAAAGTATATGTTGAACAAATGCACGCCATGTTCGACATTTCACTGGCACCCCGTCCCGGTCACGAGGCAGTCCCATGACACAGCGCGTCAAGGTCGCCATCATCGGCTCCGGCAATATCGGCACCGACCTGATGATCAAGATCCTCCGCCACGGCGAGCACCTGGAGATGGGCGCCATGGTCGGCATCGACCCGGCCTCCGACGGCCTGTCCCGCGCCGCGGCGCTCGGCGTGCCCGCCACCGCCGAGGGCATCGACGGCCTGCTGGCCATGCCCGGCTTCGACGAGATCGGGATCGCCTTCGACGCCACCTCGGCGGCGAGTCACCCGCATCACAGCGCGCGGCTCGAGGCCCACGGCGTGAAGGTCATCGACCTGACCCCGGCGGCCATCGGCCCCTATGTGGTGCCGCCGATCAACCTGGACGCGCATCTCGATGCCCCCAACCTCAACATGGTCACCTGCGGCGGCCAGGCCACCATCCCCATGGTCGCCGCGGTCTCCCGGGTGACCCCCGTGCACTACGCGGAGATCGTCGCCTCCATCGCCAGCCGGTCGGCCGGCCCCGGCACCCGGGCCAACATCGACGAGTTCACCGAGACCACCGCCAGGGCCATCGAGGCGTGCGGCGGGGCGCAACGCGGCAAGGCGATCATCATCCTCAACCCGGCCGAGCCACCGCTGCTGATGCGCGACTCCATCTTCGTGCTCTCCCGCCCCGCCGACCGGGGCGCCATCGAGGCCTCCGTGGAGGCGATGGCCCGCACGGTGCAAAAGTACGTTCCCGGCTACCGCCTGAAGCAACGGGTCCAGTTCGAGGAGATTCCCGCGGAAGCGCCGCTGACGATAGACGGCATCGGCCGCGTCAGCGGGCTCAAGACCTCCATCTACCTGGAAGTCGAGGGGGCCGCCCACTACCTGCCCGCCTACGCCGGCAACCTGGACATCATGACCTCCGCCGCCAAGGCCTGCGCCGAGCGCCTCGCCGAGACCCGCCTGCTGGGCACCACCGTCTGAGGTGAACCGCCATGACATCCCCTGACCGGATCGACAAGACGCTCTATATCTCCGATGTCACCCTGCGTGACGGCAGCCATGCGGTTCGCCACCAGTACAGCCTCGATGACGTCAGGTGCATCGCCCGCGCCCTGGACGAGGCCCGGGTCGACTCCATCGAGGTCGCCCACGGCGATGGCCTCCAGGGATCGAGCTTCAACTACGGCTTCGGTGCCCATACCGATCTCGCCTGGATCGAGGCGGCGGCCGAGGCGGTCGAGCACGCCCTCATCACCACCCTGCTGCTGCCGGGGATCGGCACCGTGCATGACCTGGACGCCGCCTACGGCGCCGGGGCCCGGGGCGCGCGCATCGCCACCCACTGCACCGAGGCCGACGTCTCCCGCCAGCATATCGAGCACGCCCGCAAGCTCGGCATGGACACCGTGGGCTTCCTGATGATGAGCCACATGCAGACGCCCGAAGGCCTGGCCGAACAGGCCAGGCTGATGGAGCGGTACGGGGCCCAGACCATCTACGTGGTCGACTCCGGCGGTGCCCTGACCATGGACGGCGTGCGCGACCGCTTCCGGGCGCTCAAGGACGCCCTCGACCCGGCGACCCGCACCGGCATGCATGCCCACCACAACCTGGGCCTGGGGGTCGCCAACTCCATCGTCGCCGTGGAGGAGGGCTGCGACAGGGTCGACGCCAGCCTGGCCGGCATGGGCGCCGGCGCCGGCAATGCCCCGCTGGAGGTGTTCATCGCCAACGCCGACCGCCTCGGCTGGCGCCACGGCTGCGACCTCTACACCCTGATGGACGCCGCCGACGACATCGTGCGGCCGCTGCAGGACCGCCCCGTGCGGGTCGACCGCGAGACCCTGGCACTGGGCTATGCCGGCGTCTACTCCAGCTTCCTCCGCCATGCCGAGGCGGCCGCCGAGCGCTACGGTCTCAGGACCGTCGACATCCTGGTGGAGCTCGGCCGGCGCAGGATGGTCGGCGGCCAGGAGGACATGATCGTCGACGTCGCCCTGGACATGACCCGGGGATGAATCACCACCAGGCTTTCCTGGCTGCCGTCCACCGGACGACAGCCGGTCCACCGAGGCCCAGGCCTCTCCACCGCTGAACGTCGCAACGACCGTCACACCAACCAGCGTCACAACAACAATCGAGGACATTGCCATGACCCAACGCTTCGCACGCCGCGCCCTCACCGCCGCCATCGGCGGCCTCGTCGCCACCGCGCTGATCCTCCCGGCCCAGGCCGCCACCGAGGTCAACGTCGGCTACGCCATTCCCAGCGAATCCCACTACGGCGAGGGCTATCGCGCCTTCAAGGAGGCCCTCGAGCGCCTCTCCGGCGGCGAGTTCACCGCCGCCGAGCACCCCAGCGGCTCGCTGGGCGGCGAGCGCGCCATGATCGAGGGCCTGCAGATCGGCACCGTGGACGTGGTCATCACCTCCACCGGCCCGCTGGGCAACTTCGTGCCCGACACCTATGTGCTCGACCTGCCGTTCCTGTTCGCGGACTACGACCAGGCGCGCTGCGTCCTCGACGGCGAGATCGGCCAGGAGCTGCTCGACCAGATGGGCGAGCACGACCTGGTCGGCCTGGCCTGGGCCGAGAACGGCTTTCGCCACATCACCAACAGCCGCCGCGAGATCACCAGCCCCGACGACGTCAGCGGCCTGAAGATCCGCACCATGGAGAACCGCATCCACCAGGACGCCTTCGAGACCCTGGGGGCCAGCCCCACCCCGATGGCCATGCCGGAGCTGTTCACCGCCCTGCAGCAGGGCACCGTGGACGGCCAGGAGAACCCGCTGACGGTGATCACGGCGGCCAAGCTCTACGAGGTGCAGGACCAGCTGTCGCTGACCGGGCATGTCTACTCGCCGGCGGTGATGCTCGGCTCGCCGGTGCTGCTCGACGGCCTCAGCGACGAGCAGCGCGGCTGGTTCGTGGAGGCCGCCCGGGCCGGCGCCGAGGCGACCCGTGCCGAGGTCTCGCGCCTGGAGGACGAGGGCGTGGAGTTCCTGCGCGGCGAGGGCATGACCGTCAACACCGAGGTCGACGCGACGCCGTTCCAGGACGCCGTGGGCGAGGTGCACGAGCGCTTCGTCGAGCAGTATGGCGACGCCATGCTCGAGCGCATCCGCAACAGCGACTGCTGAGCCGCCTGCCCATGGGCCGGTCATTCGTGACCGGCCCCGACCGACTTGGGGACTCACACTATGGTGTCCTGGTTTCTACGCTTCGAGCACTGGTTGACCCGGCTGGCGATGGCGATCGCGATACTGATGCTGATCGTCTCGGTGACGCTGGGCTTCTACCAGGTGCTGACCCGGTTCATCTTCAATGCGCCTTCGACCTGGTCGGAGGTGCTGTCCCGCGCGACCATGATCTGGTGCGTGTTCCTGGGCGCCGCGGCGACCTTCCGCGGTGGCTACATGATGGCGGTGGAGGTGATCTACAAGCTGGTACCGCGGCGCATGATGCTGGGGCTCGAACTGGTCATCGGCCTCTGCTGCCTGCTGGTGCTCGGCGTGCTCTTCTATCAGGGCATCCTGATGACCGATCGTGTCAGCCGCCAGACCCTCTCGGCGCTGGAGGTGTCGATCTCCTGGGCCTATGCGGCGATTCCCGTGGGCAGTGCGGTAGCCATGGTGGCGGTGGTGGGGCGCCTGCTGGCTCAGGCCACGGCCCGCGAGGGGCTGGGGCCCCAGCATGACGAGGCCGCCGAACAGGAGACGCTGACCGATACCGACCGAGCCATTTCCGCTCCGGGGGCCGACGCGGTGACCTCGACGCTCCGGGGGGCGGCCTCCGGGGAGGCCGACGCCGACGTGCACCATCACACCCAGGGAGGGCCTCGCCCATGAACCTCGCCATCGGCCTCTCGCTGGTCATCCTGTTCGCGGTCGGCGTACCGATTGCCGTCTCCATCCTGCTCGCCTCGATCATCGGTATCGAGTACTTCTCGAGCCTGCCGCTGCTGATGGTGCCGCAGCAGATGTTCGTCGGCCTCGATCACTTCCCGCTGATGGCCATTCCGTTCTTCATCCTGGCCGGCAACCTGATGGCGGGGGGCGGCATCTCCAGCCGCCTGGTCGACCTGGCCAAGTCCATCGTCGGCGGCGTGCAGGGCGGCCTGGCCATGTCCTGCGTGTTGACCTGCATGATGTTCGCCGCGGTGTCGGGCTCCAGCGTGGCCACCACCTTCGCCATCGGCGCCATCCTGATTCCGGCCATGGTGCGGCACGGCTACCCGAAGCCGCTGGCCGCCTCCATCCAGGCCTCGTCGGCGGAGCTGGGGGTGCTGATCCCGCCGTCGATCCCGTTGATCCTGTTCGGCGTCAGCACCAATACCTCCATCGGCCAGCTGTTCATCGCCGGCATCGGCCCGGGGCTGCTGATCGGCGGCGCCCTGCTGGCGTTCCTCTACCTGTTCTGCAAGCTGCGCGGCTACGGCCTGCAGGATCGCGAGGACCGCAGCGAGTTCCGCGTCGCCTTCCGCCGCGCCTGGGCCGCCATGCTGATGCCGGTGGTGGTGATCGGCGGCATCTACGGGGGCATCTTCACCCCCACCGAGGCCGCGGCGGTGGCGGTGTTCTATGCCCTGGTGGTGGGCGGGCTGGTCTACCGCGAGCTGACGCTGGCCGACCTGGGCCCGATCCTGCGCCAGAGCGTGCTCTCCACCGCGGCGGTGATGCTGATCATCGCGGCCGCGGCACTCTTCAGCTTCCTGATCAGCCGTTCGGGGCTGCCTCGCGAGGTGGCCGGCTGGGTGACCACGGTGTTCGACAGCCCCTGGACCTTCCTGCTGGCGGTCAACGTGCTGCTGCTGGGGGTGGGGATGTTCATCGAGACGGGGGCGGCGATCCTGGTGCTGGCGCCGATCCTGACGCCGATCGCGGTGCAGTTCGGGGTCCAGCCGGTGCACTTCGGGCTGATCATGGTGGTCAACCTGGCGCTGGGCATGATCACCCCGCCGCTGGGGGTGAACCTGTTTGCCGCCTGTGCGGTGGCGAGGATCTCGATCGACCAGATGCTGCCCCACCTGGTGCGCTTCGTGCTGGTGGTGCTGACCTGCCTGATGGCGATCACCTACATGCCGTGGATCTCCATGGGGCTGGTCAACCTGCTCTATTGACCCGCCACAAGACAACGACAAGGAGTGCGACCATGTCACCACGACTCGCAATGCCGCCCCGGGGCGCCCTGATCGGCGGCGCCTGGGTCGAAACCCGCGACACCCTGGAGGTGGAGGCCCCGGCCCGTGGCGAGACCATCACCCGCATCGCCCGCTGCCGCCCCGAGGAGGTCGACGAGGCCGTCGCCGCCGCCGACCGCGCCTTCTCCGGCCGGCTGGGCGACTGGTCGGCGTGGAGCGCGCGCCGGCGCAGCGAGTGGCTGCTGGCGTTCGCCACCGCCATCGAGGCCGACCACGAGCGCCTGGCGGCGCTGGAGTGCGCGGACACCGGCAAGCCGCTGACCCAGGCGCGCGGCGACATCGCCGCCTGTGCCCGCTACTTTCGCTTCTATGGCGGGGCGGCGGACAAGCTGCACGGCGAGACGATCCCCTTCGACAACGACTTCGCGGTGATGACCCTGCGCGAGCCCTACGGCGTCTGCGCCCAGATCATCCCGTGGAACTACCCGGCGCAGATCTTCGGCCGCTGCGTGGCGGCGGCACTGGCGGCCGGCAACACCGTGGTGCTCAAGCCCGCCGAGGATGCCTGCCTGAGCGTGCTGCGCCTGGCCGAGCTGGCCGTCGAGAACGGTCTGCCGCCCGGTGCCCTGAACGTGGTGCCGGGGCTGGGCCGCGAGGCGGGGGCGGCGCTGGCGGCCCACCCCGGCATCCAGCATCTCTCCTTCACCGGTTCGCCCGAGACCGGCACCCTGGTGGCCCAGGCGGCGGCGGAGCAGCATGTGCCGGTGACCATGGAACTGGGCGGCAAGTCGCCCCAGCTGCTGTTCGCCGATGCCGACATGGAGGCCGCGCTGGAGGCGGTGGTGCGCGGCATCATCCAGAACGCCGGCCAGACCTGCTCCGCCGGCAGCCGCCTGCTGGTGCAGCAGGAGTGCGCCGAGGCGGTGCTGGCACGGCTCGCCGAGCGCTTCTCGGCGCTGCGCTGCGATGCCGGCGAGGCGGATGCGGATTGCGGGCCCCTGATCAATGCCCGTCAGCGGGACAAGCTCGAGGCACGGCTGGAGCGGGCCCTGGCCGACGGCATCCGGGTGGTGGCCCGGGGCCGGCTGGCCGAGGGGGCGCCGGCGGCGGGGCACTTCGTGGTGCCGCAGGTGCTGGCCGATATTCCCGCCGGCCATGAGGTGCTGCGCGAGGAGCTGTTCGGCCCGGTGCTGGCGGTGCAGTGCTTCACCGACGAGGCCGAGGCGCTGGAACTGGCCAATGCCACCGACTTCGGCCTGTGCGCCGGGGTCTGGACCCGCGATGGCGGGCGGCAGTTGCGCCTGGCCAAGGGCATCCGCAGCGGTCAGGTGTTCGTCAACAACTACGGCGCCGCCGGGGGCGTCGAGCTGCCCTTCGGGGGTGTCGGTCGCTCGGGCCATGGCCGCGAGAAGGGCTTCGAGGGCCTGAGGAGCTACACCCGTATCAAGACGGTGGCCATCCGCCATGGCTGAGCCACTCCTTCTTCAACCTGATAGTGGAGTCCTGCAATGAGTCACCCCCTTCGTGTCGGCATGGTCGGCGTGGGCCTGATGGGCCACGGGATCGCCAGCAACATCCTGCGTGCCGGTCACCGGCTCTGTTTCCTGGACCACCCCGGCAACCAGCCGGTGGAGGACCTGCTGGCCGCCGGCGCGGAGGCCAGGGCCTCGGGGCGGGAGGTGGCCGAAGCCGCCGAGGTGATCATCCTCTGCGTGACCGGCTCGCCCCAGGTCGAGGCGGTGCTGTTCGAGCCCGGTGGCGTGCTCGAGGGGCTGCGCGAGGGCAGCGTGGTGGTCGACTGTTCCACGGCGCTGCCGAGCTCCACCGAGCGGGTCGCCGCGCGGGTGCAGGAGGCGGGAGGACGCTTCATGGACGCGGCCATGACGCGAACCCCCAAGGAGGCGGCCGAGGGGCGGCTGAACCTGATCGTGGGCGCGCCCGAGGCACTGTTCACCGAGCTGCATCCGCTGCTCGAGAGCTTCGCCGAGAACATCACCCATGCCGGGCCGGTGGGCGCCGGGCATACCCTCAAGCTGGTCCACAACTACGTCTCCCTGGGGTTCTCGGCGGTGCTGGCCGAGGCCACGGTGGCCTCGCGCCATGCCGGCATCGACGATGCGGCCTTGCTCGAGGTGCTGGGCAAGGGCGGCGGTGGCGGGGTGATCCTCGAGCGACTGCGGCCCTTCATCGAGGCCGGCGACGCCTCCAGCTTCCGCTTCAGCGTGGCCAATGCCAGCAAGGATATCGGCTACTATCATGCCATGACCGACGAGCTTGGCGTGGCTCGCGGCGTGGCGGCCGCGGTTCGCGACCTCTACGGCACGATCGAGGACCAGGCATTGGCGGTGCCGGAGGTCATACGGGTGCTGGAGGAGGAGAAGGGGGGTCGATGAAGGCGACGCTGGCGTCCCGCCGCGGGCCGGGAGGATGAGGTGAACGCATTCCAGGCACTTCCCCACCGGCAGCAGGGGCTGCTGCTGACCGGGGGCGGGGCACTGATCATGTCCCCCGACGCCCTGCTGATCAAGCTGGCGGGCCTGCCGGACGCCGAGATCCTGATGTGGCGGGGCCTGCTCTCGGCACTGGGCTTCCTGCTGATCGTGGTGGCGCGCAACGGCCGCGGCACCTTCCATGCCTATCGGCGCTGCGGCTGGACCGGCATCGGCGTGGCCCTGCTGTTCAGCCTGACCACCTGCGGCTTCGTGCTGGGCAACCAGTACACCAAGGGCGGCAACGTGCTGATGATCCTGGCCGGCTCGCCGTTGATCGCCGCGGCGCTCTCCTGGCTCTTCCTCAAGGAGCGCCTGCCGCGGCGCACCTGGCTGGCCATCCTGCTGTGCATGGCCGGAATCTCGCTGATCGTGGTCGACGACGCCGGTGCCGGGTCCTGGGTGGGCAATGGCTTCGCGCTGATGGCGGCGACCACGCTGGCGATCAACTTCACCCTGTGTCGTACCCGACCGGGTGTCGACATGAGCCCCATGCTGACCTTCTCCGGGCTGATCGTTGCCGTGGGGGGCGGGCTGGTGGTGGGCGCGACCAGCGGCTTCTCGCTGCCGCCGCCCGACCGGCTGCTGCTGGTGGTGCTGCTCTGCCTGTTCATCGTGCCGGCCGGGGTGACGCTGCTCCAGCGGGGGCCGCTCTACCTGCCGGCGGCGGAGGTCGGGTTGCTGCTGCTGCTCGAGGTGGTGGTGGGCACGCTCTGGGTCTGGTGGATCCTGGCCGAGCGACCGGCGCCGCTGGCCTTCGTCGGCGGCGGCCTGGTGCTGGGGACGCTGGTCGCCAAGGGGCTCTACGAGCGGCGCCTGGAGCGCCGTGTGCTGCCGGCAATGGCGACCGATTAGTGCCCCAGGGGAGTCTTCAGCCCAGGGCCAGGTGCTTGCCCAGGGCGCTGTCGCCGGCTTCGATGCCGAGCGCCTTGGCGGTGCCGTCGAGGACCGCCTGGGCGGCGCGGAAGGCCTCCTGGGGCTGGCGGGCGCGGATGTGCTCCATCAGCAGCCGGTGCCGCTCCAGGCTCTCCTCGGGCTCCTCGGTGCTGACGTTGGACATCGAGATCAGCAGGTAGATGGAGGGGCGCAGGATATGCGAGAGCTGTGACCAGACGATGTTGTGGGTCGCCTTGAAGATGGCGGCGTGGAAGGCGACGTCGTGGTCGCTGTGCAGGCGCCGCTCCTCCTCGCTGTCACCATGCTGGAGATGGCACTTCATGCCCTCGAAGGCCTCCTCCAGGGCGACCAGGTCGCGGGCCGTGGCGCGGCGGGCGGCGGTCATCGCCACATAGGGCTCGACATCCAGGCGAAAGGAGAGGATCTCGCGCTGGATCATTGGGTTGGGGGCGGCGTAGCGGGTCATCCACTCGGTGACGGTGGGATCGAGGATGCGCCAGTCGGCGTACTCCCGGACCTTGGAGCCGTGGCCCGAGATCCGCTCGATGATGCCGGCGTCCACCAGCTGGCGCAGGTCGCTGCGAACCGCCGAGCGGTTGAGCCTGAACTGCTCGCAGAGGTCGAGCTCCCTGGGCACGAAGTCCCCCGGCCGATAGTGCCCCGAGAAGATGGCCTCGGCCAGGTACTCGCTGATGCTGGGACGGGGGTCGCGCTTGGGGGTCGCTTTCACGGGAGGCTCTCGACAGGATTCCGGGCAAGCTGCCACGGACGAGTTGGCAGGTCAACAGGGCAGGGCGTTGCGGCGCCGCAGTTCGCGGATCAGGGCGCTGTGGTCCAGTTCGCCGTCGCCGTTGGCGACCATGTCCTCGAACAGCCGGTTGACCAGCGTCGCCACGGGCAGGTCCAGGCCGAGCGAGTCGGCCTGCGACAGGGCGGTGCGGGTGTCCTTGAGCTGCCACTTGGCCGGCCCGCCGGGGGCGAAGTCCTGCTCGATCATCCGCTGCCCGTGGGCGCGCAGGATCGTCGAGTCGGCGAAGCCGCCCAGCAGGGCCTCGCGCACCCGGGCCGGGTCGGCTCCGCCGCGTTCGGCCAGCAGCATGGCTTCGGAGACGGTGGCGATGGTGCTGGCCACCACCAGCTGGTTGACCAGCTTGGCGAGCTGCCCGCTTCCCGCCGGGCCGATCCGCACCGGGCGCCCGAGTGACTCGAGGACGGGACGGGCCCACTCGAAGCTTGCCTCGTCACCCCCGGCCATGATCGCCAGGCTGCCGTCGATGGCACCTCGTTCGCCGCCGGAGACCGGGGCGTCCAGGTAGTGGATGTGGCGCTCGCCGGCGGCACTGGCCTGGTGGCGCGCGGTCTCCACCGGAATGGAGCTCATCACGATCAGCAGGCTGTCCGGCGGCATGGCGTCGAGCAGGCCGTGCTCGCCGAGGATCACCTCGTCACAGACCGGCCCCGAGCTCAGCATCACGATGACGATCTCGGCGCCATCGGCCGCCGCTGCCGGGGTTTTCGCGGGCGTGGCGCCCAGGGCCGCCGCCTTGGCGGCGGTGCGGTTCCACACGCGGACGTCATGCCCCGCGTCGATCAGGCGCCGCGCCATGGGCCCGCCCATGATGCCGGTGCCGATGAAGCCGATGGTACGGGGTTCGTGCATGTTGCCTCCTGGAATCCTGTCGCCTCGGGGTCGGGCGCCGGCCCCCGGGTGTCCGGTACCGACGTCTCGAAGCGTAGCGGGTTGCGTAGCGGGCGACCGTAGGCGGGCAGGCTGATCTCGCAGCGGCCGCCGTCTGCATGATCCGGCTCACGCCCTGCAGGTGCTGGTCGCGCTCGACCGGGGCAGCACGTGCCGGTCACACGGGATCGGTCGGGGCCGGTCACGAATGACCGGCCCATGGGCAGGCGGCTCAGCAGTCGCTGTTGCGGATGCGCTCGAGCATGGCGTCGCCATACTGCTCGACGAAGCGCTCGTGCACCTCGCCCACGGCGTCCTGGAACGGCGTCGCGTCGACCTCGGTGTTGACGGTCATGCCCTCGCCGCGCAGGAACTCCACGCCCTCGTCCTCCAGCCGCGAGACCTCGGCACGGGTCGCCTCGGCGCCGGCCCGGGCGGCCTCCACGAACCAGCCGCGCTGCTCGTCGCTGAGGCCGTCGAGCAGCACCGGCGAGCCGAGCATCACCGCCGGAGAGTAGACATGCCCGGTCAGCGACAGCTGGTCCTGCACCTCGTAGAGCTTGGCCGCCGTGATCACCGTCAGCGGGTTCTCCTGGCCGTCCACGGTGCCCTGCTGCAGGGCGGTGAACAGCTCCGGCATGGCCATCGGGGTGGGGCTGGCCCCCAGGGTCTCGAAGGCGTCCTGGTGGATGCGGTTCTCCATGGTGCGGATCTTCAGGCCGCTGACGTCGTCGGGGCTGGTGATCTCGCGGCGGCTGTTGGTGATGTGGCGAAAGCCGTTCTCGGCCCAGGCCAGGCCGACCAGGTCGTGCTCGCCCATCTGGTCGAGCAGCTCCTGGCCGATCTCGCCGTCGAGGACGCAGCGCGCCTGGTCGTAGTCCGCGAACAGGAACGGCAGGTCGAGCACATAGGTGTCGGGCACGAAGTTGCCCAGCGGGCCGGTGGAGGTGATGACCACGTCCACGGTGCCGATCTGCAGGCCCTCGATCATGGCGCGCTCGCCGCCCAGCGAGCCGCTGGGGTGCTCGGCGGCGGTGAACTCGCCGCCGGAGAGCTGTTCGAGGGCCTCCTTGAAGGCGCGATAGCCTTCGCCGTAGTGGGATTCGCTGGGAATGGCGTAGCCGACGTTGACCTCGGTGGCGGCCTGGGCCGGGAGGATCAGCGCGGTGGCGACGAGGCCGCCGATGGCGGCGGTGAGGGCGCGGCGTGCGAAGCGTTGGGTCATGGCAATGTCCTCGATTGTTGTTGTGACGCTGGTTGTGATGCGTGGGTGATGGGCCGTTCACCCGCCTCGGGCGGCACGGCCCCGGCTGCATGCCCGCCGGTCAGGGCGGGCGGCAAGTTCAGGAACGCTCGGCGAGGTAGGCATCGACGATCTCGCCGAAGTCGGCATCGCGCCGGAACCCCAGCCGGTCGGCCCTGGCGGTATCGAAGCGCGCCGGCCAGCTGGCGACGAGGGTGCGGATGCGTTCGTCCGGCTCGTGGCGAACCCTGGCCACCGCCTCGTCGCCGGCGACCTCACGCAGGGTCTCGAGCATCTCCGCCACGCTGACGGTGATGCCGGGCAGCATCAGGGCCCGGAAGGCGCCCAGGGCCTCGCCGGGCACCTCGGCCGCGAGGATGAGCGCCTCGATCACCCGGGTCGGCGACAGCACGAACAGCTCCTGGTCGAGCGGCACCGGGCAGATCGCCTCCTCGCCGTTCAGGGGCTCGCGCAGGATGCTCGAGGCAAAGCTCGACGCCGCGGCGTTGGGGCGCCCGGGGCGGATGACGATGGTGGGCAGGCGCAGCACGCGGCCGTCGACCAGCCCGCGCCGGCTGTAGTCGTTGATCAGCAGCTCGCACATCGCCTTCTGGGTCCCGTAGGAGTTCTGCGGCTGGACGGCGGTCATATCATCGAGCACCTCGGGCAGTTCGCCGCCGTAGGCCGCCACCGAACTGGCCATCACCAGCCGTGTCTCGGCGAGCCCGTGCCGGCGGCACCCCTCGAGCAGCGAGCGGGTGGCATCGAAGTTGACCTTCATGCCCAGGTCCAGGTCCGCCTCGGCCGCCGAGCTGACCACCGCCGCCAGGTGGTGGATCACGTCGGGCCGCTCGGCCAGCACCCTATCGAGGCCCCCGGGCGTGGTGATGTCCAGAGCCCGCGAGACGATCTCGATCCCGCCGGCATCGGGTGCGGGCGGCTCCACCTGGTCGATCAGCGTCAGGCGGCGAATCGCCCGGCCATCGAGCTCTCCGCGCTCGACCAGCTGCCTGACCAGGCGCTGCCCGAGGAAACCGGCGGCACCGGTGATGGCGATATGCATGGTTGTCTCGCTCCTGTTGTCCTTGTTGCGTTGTGTACCGCCCATGGGCCCGAGCCCGATCCTGGCGCGATGTCCGTCCTTGCCCCGCGGGGGTCTGACCCCGTGCCCGACAAGAGTCCGTGACACCGGCTCTCCTCGGTGACCTCGACAACCCGGGGGTCAGACCCCTGGGTGACTCGACTCGCATCCCGGCGGCTACCGCCTTGGGGTCAGACCCCTGGGTGGCTCGACTCGTATCCCGGCGGCCACCGCCTTGGGGTCCGCCCCCTGGGTGACTCGACTCGCATCCCGGCGGCTGCCGCCCTGGGGTCTGACCCCGTTCCCGATCGAAGCCGGCGACACCGGCCCCCTCACCGGCCCTGGCGCCCCGGGGGTCAGACCCCCGTGGGGGAAAGACTCCACCCCTGGCGGCTGCCGCCCCGGGGCTGACCCTTACGCCCTTGCCCCGCGGGGGTCTGACCCCGTGCCCGACGAGGGTCCGAGACATCGGCTCTCCTCGGCGACCTCGACACCCCGGGGCTCAGACCCCCGTGGGGGAAAGACTCCACCCTTGGCGGCTGCCGCCCCGGGGCTGACCCCCTGGGTGACTCGACTCGCATCCCGGCGGCCACCGCCCCGGGGTCTGACCCCATTCCCGATCGAAGCCGGCGACACCGGCTGCCGCCCCGGCCCTGGCGCCCTGGGGGTCAGACCCCCGTGGGGGAAAGACTCCACCCCTGGCAGCTGCCGCCTTGGGGTCAGCCCCCCTGGGTGACTCCGGGAGAATCCCTCAACCCGTACGCCCTTCCCCACCCCAGCCCCTCACGGGTGCCGCCGGCCGGGCGATACTCGCAGCCCACCCAGCCGCGGTAGCCCAGGGCCTCGAGCCGTTCGAACACCGCCGGGTAGTGCACCTCGCCGACGTCCGGTTCGTGGCGCTCCGGCACCCCGGCGATCTGCACATGGCCGATCCGATCGAACTGCCGCTCGAGGTGGCGGATCAGGTCCCCCTCCATCACCTGGCAGTGGTAGAGGTCGAACTGCAGCCTGAGGTTGTCGGCGCCCACCGCCTCCAGCACGGCCATGGCATGGGCCTGACGGGAGAGGAAATAGCGCGGGATGTCGCGGGTGTTGATCGGTTCGACCAGCACCTCGCGCCCCGCCTTCGCCGCCTCGCCGGCGGCGAAGCGCAGGTTGTCCAGGTAGGTCGCCTGGTGCGCCGCCCGGGTCTCGGCATCGGCGTCCGCCGGCAGCAACCCGGCCATGGCGTGGACCCGCGGGCAGTCGAGCGCCTCGGCATAGCGCAGCGCCTCGACCACCGAGTCGCGGAACTCCGCCTCGCGGCCCGGCAGGCTGGCCAGCCCGCGCTCGCCGGCCTCCCAGTCGCCGGGGGGCAGGTTGAACAGCACCTGCTCCAGCCCAGCATCGCGCAGGGCGGCGCCGATCGCCTCGGGGGAATGGGCATAGGGGAAGAGGTACTCGACGCCGCGGAAGCCGGCATCGGCCGCGGCCGCGAAGCGGTCGAGGAAGTCGTGTTCGGTGAACAGCATGCTGAGGTTGGCGGCCAGTCGGATCATGATCGTGTCCTGTTCGCGTGTCGTCAGTCGCGCGGAAAACGCGCCTCGAGCTCGGCGACCTGCTCGGGCGTCAGGCAGCGCGGATTCTGGCCGCGCAGCAGCAGGTAGAGCCGCGCGGTCTCCTCGAGCTCCTCGGTGGCATAGACCGCCGCCTCGAGCGACTTGCCGGCCACCACCGGGCCGTGGTTGGCCAGCAGCACGGCGCTGTGCCGGCCCGCCAGGCCGCGCACCGCCTCGCCCAGGCTCGGGTCGCCGGGCACGTGGTATGGCACCAGCGGCAGCCGGCCCACCCGCATCACGTAGTAGGCGGTCAGCGGCGGGATACAGTCGCAGGGGTCCACCTCGGGCAGGCAGGAGACGGCGACGGAGTGGGTCGAATGCAGGTGCACGATCGCCCCGGACTGCGGCCGCTCGCCATACATCGCCATGTGCAGGAAGCTCTCCTTGGTCGGCGCGTCGCCGTCGAGCCGTCGCCCGTCGCGATCGAGCCGCGAGATCCGTGCCGGGTCCAGCCGCCCCAGGCAGGCGTTGGTCGGCGTCATCAGCCAGCCGCCGTCGTCCAGCCGCACGCTGATATTGCCGCTCGAGCCCAGGGTCAATCCGCGGTCGAACAGCGACTTGCCCAGGGTGGCAATCTGCTCGCGCAGGCCGTTCTCGTCGTGTGCACTCATGGTGTCTCCTCCGTCGGCAGCACCTGAAAGGCGCGAGTGAAGAAGTCCTCGCCGCCGAAGTTGCCGGACTTGAGCGCCAGCGACAGCGGTGCCGCCCGGCCCGGCAGCGGCGCCTGGGTCCAGGGCACGCCGGGGTCGATCTGCTCGCCGATGCGCAGCTGGCGGACGCCGAGCGCCGAGACCACCGCCCCGGAGCTCTCGCCGCCGGCCACCACCAGCCGCCCCACGCCCTCGTCGACCAGCGTCCTCGCCAGTTGCCCCAGGGCCTCCTCGACCAGCCGCCCGGCGCGCTCGACCCCCAGCGCCGCCTGGGCCGCCCTCACCCGCTCGGGGTCGGCGGAGGCATAGACCAGCACCGGCCCGCCGCCGGCCAGGTGGCCGCGGGCGAAGGCCAGCGCCGCCTCCAGGTGCTCGCCACCCTCGGCCAGGGCCAGGGGATCCAGGGCGAAGCCGGGATGATCTTCGAGGAAATGCGCCACCTGGCCGAGGGTGGCCCGGGAGCAGCTGCCCGACAGCACCAGGGCACCGCCGACGGCCGGTTCGAGCCGGCCCGGCTCGGCGACGTCGGCCAGCCAGCCGCGGCGCCGGTAGTGAGCGGGCAGCGCCTGGCCCAGGCCGGAGCCGCCGGTGACCAGGGGGAAGTCCACCACCGCCTCGGCCAGCACCTCGAGGTCATGCTCGTCGAGGGTGTCGCAGATCACGTGGCGCACCCCCTGCTCCGCCAGGGCATCGAGATGCCGGCGCGTGGACTCGGCGCCACGCTCCAGCACCGGACGCGCCGCCAGCCCCACCGGGTGCGGCGTCTGCCGCGACAGCACCCGCACCAGGTCGGCATCGCGCATGGGGTTGAGCGGGTGATCCTGCATGCCGCTGTCGTTGAGCAGCCGGTCGCCGACGAACAGGTGACCCTGGTAGACGGTGCGGCCGTTGACCGGAAAGGCCGGCACCATCACCGTCCGGGATCCCCCCAGGCGCTCCAGCAAGGCGTCGCTGACCGGGCCGATATTGCCGGCGTCGGTGGAGTCGAAGGTCGAGCAGTACTTGAAGAAGATCTGCCGGGCGCCGCGGGCCTGCAGCCAGTCGAGGGCCGCCAGGGAATCGGCCACCGCCTCGCCGGCCGGGCAGGAGCGCGACTTCAGCGCCACCACGATGGCATCGACGTGCTCCAGCGCCTCGGCCTCCTGCGGCGACAGCGGGAGATCGGGTATGCCGATTGTCTGCACGCAGCGCATGCCGCCGCGCACCAGGTTGTTGGCCAGGTCGGTGGCGCCGGTGAAGTCGTCGGCGATGGCCCCGAGCACGATGGGCATGTCACGCCTCCCCGTCGTCGTTGGCCGCCTCGGGCAGGTCGATGCCGGAGAGCCGCTGGTAGACCTTGATCACCGCGGCGTCGTCCTCGCGGCCGAAGCCGGCGCCCCGGGCCGCGGTGAACTGCTGCAGGGCGCTGGCCGCCACCGGCGTCGGCAGGGCGAGCTCGCGCCCGGTCTCGTGCACGAGGTTGAGATCCTTGACGAAGATGTCCACGGCGGAGAGCGGGGTGTAGTCGCCGGCGAGGATATGCGGCACGCGGTTCTCGAACATCCAGGAGTTGCCGGCCGAATGGGTGATCACCTCATAGACGGTCTCGGGGTCGAGCCCCATGCGGATCCCCAACGCCATCGCCTCGGCGGCACTCGCGATATGCACGCCGGCGAGCAGCTGGTTGACCAGCTTCATGCTCGAGCCGACGCCCGGTGCATCCCCCAGGCGGTAGACGGTGCCGGCCATGGCGTCGAGCACCGGCGCCGCCCGCGCGAACGCCGCCTCGGCACCGGAGGCCATCACCGAGAGCTCGCCGCTGCGGGCCTTGGCCGCGCCGCCGCTGATCGGTGCGTCGAGCATCAGCAGGTCGCTGGCCGCCAGGCGCTCCCCCAGCCGCCGGGCGAAGCTCGGCGCCACGGTGGCGCACTGCATCACCAGCCCGCCGGGAGGCATCCGGCCGACCAGGCCCTGCTCGCCGAACAGCACCGCCTCGACCTGGTCGGCACTCACCACCACCAGCAGCACCACCTCGCACTGGTCGGCCAATTCCTCGGGGGCCGCGACGCAACGCCCGCCGCGGGCCTCGAACGCCTGGCGCGCCTCCGGCGAGATGTCGCAACCGACCACCTCCAGCCCCGCCTCCCGCAGCGCGGTGGCCGTACCCAGCCCCATGGCGCCCAGGCCGATCACGCCCACCCGGAGCCTGCCCCCCGTCGAATTGCTCACTCGTCCGTCTCCGCTGCTTGCATGGAACCGTTCGATGCATCGAAACGCTCGCTGCAACGACACATGCGATTCTGGATTGGTAGCGCTAACATGTTAGCGCTATCATTTGCCTCAGGACTGTTTTAGATGATCGCCCGACGGGCAGCAAGCATCGGACAGGGAGATGCGACCAATGTCTAACCGGACACCGCTGGAACCGCGACGCCGCCGCGGCTCGGCCCACCCCACGCTCAAGGAGGTCGCCGAGGCGGCCGGCGTCTCGACGATCACCGCTTCGCGTGCCCTCAACGCCCCGGAGCGCGTCAGCGAGGCCGCCCGTGCCCGGGTGCTGCAGGCCGTGGAGCAGATCGGCTATGTGCCCAACCTGGTGGCCGGCAGCCTCGCCTCGGCCCGCTCGCGCTTCATCGCGGTAATCGTGCCGTCGCTGGCCAACGCGGTGTTCATCGAGGTGATCCAGGGGCTGCAGGAGACCTTCGAGGCCCAGGGCTACCAGATCCTGCTCGGCAACACCGACTACGACCTGCAGCGGGAGTACCAGATGGTCCGCACCTTCTTCGGCTGGTCATGCTCGGCGCTGGTGACCGCGGGGCTGCGCCACAGCCCTCCCTGCCGCACCCTGCTCGAGGGCTGGGACCAGCCGATCATGGAGGTGATGGAGTTGGGCGAGGCGCTGGACCTCAATGTCGGCCTCGACCACCAGGAGGCCGGCCGCTGCATGGCCCGCCACCTGCTGGAGCGCGGGCACCGCGCCGTGGCCTATGTCGGCGCCGGCATGGCCGACGACTACCGTGCCGGGCTGCGCTTCGATGGCCACCGCGAGGTGCTCGAGGGCCGGGGGCTCGACGCTCCCTGCCTGGACATCGGCCGGCCGGGCGGGCTCGACGGCGGGGCCCGGGGGCTGGATCTCGCCCTGGAACGCCACCCCGGCATCACCGCCATCCACTTCGCCAACGACGACCTCGCCGCCGGCGCCCTCCTCCATGCCCGGCGCCTGGGCCTGGACGTGCCCGGCCAGATCGCCATCGCCGGCTTCAACGGCCTGCCGCTGGGCCGGCACATCACCCCGCGGCTGACCACCATCCTCTCCCCCCGCGCCACCATCGGTCGGCTCGCCGCCGAGGAGGTGCTCCGGCGCCTGGCCGGCAAGTCGGTACGCCGCCGCCAGCACGACGTCGGCTTCACCCTGCTCGAGGGCGAGAGTACCTGAGCCAGCGTCACCGCAGGCCATGGAACGCACGACGCCGCGGCAATGCCGCGGCGTCGTGGGGTGGCCCGATGTTCGGGGGCGATGGGTCAGCCGGTGGCCTCGTGCAGCACCGCCTCGACGGCGTCGGCCACGCGATGCATCGTGTCGATCGACAGGGTGTGATCCACCAGGAACATCAGGCTGGTCTCGCCGAGCCGGCGCGCCACCGGCAGCCGCTCGGCGGGCCTGAAGCCGGTGCCGTCGAAGGCGCGCTCCCGGTAGATCTCGCTGCAACCACCATGCAGGCAGGTCGCCCCCCGGGCCTGGATCGCCGCCACGATGGCGTCACGATCCCGGCCCGGCCCCAGCGCCCCGGGTTCGACGAAGGCATGGAACCGGTAGCAGGCGGACTCCGCCTCGGGCGGCGGCCGCGGTACCCGCAGTCCCGGCAGGCCGCCGAGCCGCTCGGCCAGCACGGCGGCGTTCTCGCGCCGGCGCGCCAGCCAGGCCGGCAGCTTGCGCAGCTGCACCCGGCCGATGGCCGACTGCATCTCGGTGAGCCTCCAGTTGGTGCCGAAACTCTCGTGCAGCCAGCGGAAACCCGGCGGATGCTCGGCATGCACCGCGTCCCAGCTCTTGCCATGGTCCTTGTAGCTCCAGGACCGGCGCCAGTGTTCCTCATCGCGCAGCAGCAGCATGCCCCCCTCGCCGCCGGTGGAGAGGATCTTGTCGGTACAGAAGGAGAAGGCCGCGACATCACCGACGCTCCCCACCCGGCGGCCGCGCCAGGTGGCGCCATGGGCCTGGGCGCAGTCCTCGACCAGCCACAGGCCATGGTCGTCGGCCAGCGCCCTCAGGCCGTCCAGGTCACAGGGCCAGCCGGCCAGATGCACGGCGATGATCGCCCGGGTGCGCGGGGTGAGCACCTGGCGCACGCTCTCGACGGTCAGGTTGCCGGAATCCGGGTCGACATCGGCGAACACCGGCCGCGCCCCCCGGGCCACCACGCAGGAGACCGAGGCCATGAAGCTGCGCGGCGTCACCACCACCTCGTCGCCGGGGCCGACGCCCAGGGCGTGCAGCGCCAGCTCCAGGGCCACGGTGCCGTTGGCCAGGGCGACGGCATGGGGCACGTCGTGGAAGGCGGCGAACTCGCGCTCGAAGGAGGTCCCCTCCTCGCCGCTCCAGTAGTTGACCCAGCCGGACCGCAGCACCCGGCTCACCGCCACCAGTTCGTCCTCCTCGAAACGCGG
This sequence comes from Halomonas terrestris, assembly GCF_049166755.1. Taxonomy (NCBI): domain Bacteria; kingdom Pseudomonadati; phylum Pseudomonadota; class Gammaproteobacteria; order Oceanospirillales; family Halomonadaceae; genus Halomonas; species Halomonas terrestris. The sequence continues at coordinate 22,351 of NZ_JBMHFZ010000024.1, forward strand.
CCAGCCTTCCATTCCCTCCTCCCGGCGCCTGGGGCGCCCTTCCAGTCGCGACGCCTCAGGCATCCGTCTTCTCGCGATACGGCGCCGGGAAGACCGTGCGCCACAGATAGGCCAGGTCCTTGGTGAAGGACCAGTAGAGGACATACTCGCAGTTGAGCCTCACCTTGTCGGGGAAGATCACCTCGCAATTGTAGCGTTCCGGGTCGGCCACGCCGGCCAGCAGCGTCTCCTCGTTGCGGTACTTCAGCGTCGCCGGTCCGGTGATGCCGGGCCGTACCGAGAGGATGACCCGCTCCTCGCCGCCCAAGGCATCGGCAAACCCCGGCACGTCGGGTCGTGGCTCACGATCCGCACGGCATTGGCCCGCCGCACCCATTTCCAGGCCGACAGGGGGCGAGCTGCAGCCGGCCGATGGCGGCCCGCATCTCGGTCAGCCGCCAGTTGCTGCCGAAGCCCTCGTGCAACCAGCGAAAGCCGGAGGTCTGCTCACGCTCGTACACGGCGGCCTAGCTCACCGGTCCAGTAGTTGACCCGGTTGGAGAGCAGCACGGCACACACCGGCTCAGCCTCCCCCCTCTGAGTAGCAGGGCCAGGGGGAAAGGGGCCATCCAGCAGGCTCGACCTCTCGGAAACTTGCCGTTCAGTCCAGGCACCGCATCGGGCGTGCCGGCACACCCACCACAGTGGCGCCATCGGCCACGTCACGAACCACCGCGGCACCCGCGCCTACCGTCACGCCTTCGCCCAGGCACACCCCCTGGCGAACGGCGGCGCCAACCCCCACCCAGGTGAAGCACCCCACCGAGACGCCGCCGGCCAGGTTGGCACCGGATGCCACATGCACGCCGCGCGCCAGCTGGCAATCGTGGCCCACTGTGGCCGCAGTGTTGATGATGCAGCCCCTGGCCACCAGGGCGAAGGCGTTGATTACCGCTCCAGCGACCACCACGCAGCCGGGCGTGATGGTGGCGAAGGGACTGACGATGGCCCGAGGGTGGATCAGAGTCGCCAGGTTCCCGCCATGCTCCAGCAAGGTTTCCAGCCGCTCGTCGCGGACGCGGTTATCGCCGATGGCGACCGTCACTCCGGCGAAGCCGGCCAGGTTGCGCAACAAGTCCTCAAAGGTACCCGCCACCGGCCACTGTTCCACCCTGCCGAGAGCGGGATAGGCGTCGTCATAGAAGCACACCTCCTCCCAGCCATTCTGCAGGGCGATGTCGGCCACCACCTTGCCGTGACCGCTCGCACCCAGGATGGCCAGCCGCCCCGGCTTACTCATGGGGGCCGCCCCGGAAGCGCGGCATGGCAACGTCTCCCGCGTGGGCGATGCCCTCGCGCCGCAGGACCTTGCGCAGGGTCAGCATGAGGATACGCAGGTCCAGCCACAGCGAGCGGTGATCCACGTACCAGACGTCCAGCTCGAACTTCTCCTCCCAGGAGATGGCATTGCGCCCGTTGACCTGAGCCCAGCCGGTCACCCCTGGCTTGACCTCATGGCGCCGCGCCTGGCGGGGGGTATAGAGCGACAGGTACTCCATCAGCAGCGGACGGGGGCCCACCAGGCTCATGTCGCCCTTGAGCACGTTCCACAGCTCTGGGAGTTCGTCCAGGCTGGTGGCCCGCAGCCAGCGACCGAAGGGAGTCATCCGTTCTGCGTTGGGCAAGGAGACGCCCCGGGCATCGCACGCCTCGCGCATGGTGCGAAACTTGAGCATCTCGAAGGGACGCCCCTCCAGGCCCGGGCGAGTCTGGGGGAACAATACCGGTGAACCGAGATGCCAGCGCACCAGCAGCGCTACGCCCAGCAATAGCGGCGACAGCAGCAGCAGGGCCATTCCCGACACCAGGAGGTCGAGGCAGCGCTTGGCGCTCATAGTTCCATTCCCTCTAGCATGTCGGCATTCACCAGGTGTACGTCGTACTTGTGTTCGGCGATCTGCCGCGAACGGTCCCCCATGCGTCGAGCCAGCCCCGGCTCATCCAGAAAGCGCTGCATGGCCAGGGCCAGCGCCTCGGGCTCGCGCACCGGTACCAGGTAGCCGTTCTCCCCATCCTGGACGGTTTCACGGCAGCCCGGGGCGTCACTGGTGATGATGGCCCGTCCCATCGCCATGGCTTCCAGGACGGTGCGAGGCGTGCCCTCACGATAGTAGGTGGGCAATACGAAGACACTGGCCCGAGCCATGGCCGGCCTGACGTCGTCAAGCCGGCCAAGGTACTCGATCACACCTTCGCGACACCAGGCCTCCAACTCGTCACGGCGAATCGACTCGGGGTTATCATCCAGCCCGCCGACCAACAGAAAATATGCCTTGCCATGCAGCCGTTTGACCCGGCGTGCCGCCTCCACGTACTGACGGATGCCCTTGTCGGCGATCAGCCTGGCGATCAACAGGAAAACGGGCGCTCCCTCCGGCAGGGGTACGGGGGCAAAGTGGTCGAGGTCCACACCGGATCCGTTCACGACCTGTGACGGCACTCGCTTCGGCAGCAGTTCCAATTCGCGGCAGTGGGCCTCATCGTCGGGATTCTGGAAGAACACCCGGTGGGTACGCCGGAGCGATAGACCATAGAGAAACACCACCAGGCGTTGGACCCAAGCGCGTCGCCCGCCCGGCTCGTCGGTGAACGCATAGCCCATCCCCGTGATCAGCGCGAAGCGGCGTGGCACCCTGACTATCCAGCCCGCCAGGCTGGCATAGATCACTGGCTTGATGGTGTATGCCAGCAGCGTATCCGGCGCCACGCGCCGCAACAGCTGGCACAACGTCACGAGGCCTCGCAGGTCCTGGAACGGACTCAGGCCGGCGCGCTGCAACGGAATGTCGTGGCAGGTCACGCCCCAGTCGGCCAGGATCCGGAATAACGCAGGATCGGCGCTCAACTGCGGTGCCGCCACGTGCACCACCAGCCCCCTGTCCCGCAACGCACACAGCAGTGGACCGCGGAAATTCACCAGCGAGCGGGCATGGCCGGCCACAACCAGAACACGACTCGCTCGAGACCGAGCGAGCGTGAGTTCCTGCCGCCCGGCACGGCTCGCAGACACGGATTCCTCATAGATAGACATGGGCTTCCCTCATGCGGACTGATCAGGCAGGGTAAAGAGACGCCCGACGTCTCGATCGAAGCTGTCCGGCTCGAAGGCGGCATAGCCACTAGCGCTATAGAAGGTCAGCTCTCCAAAGTAGATTTTTCCAGACACGTTGTAGAGATCGACCCGGACATGCGGAAAGCCGTGGGACAGCCTGTTGGCAATCTCTACCATCTCCTCGAAGTGCTTCGGCCGCTCTGCCTCCTCCAGCGGCCTTATCCCCCTTCGCGAAACATTCATCCTGCGAAAATTCGAGTCGTATACGCCCAAGCGTATCCCATCTTCGGAAAACCTCCCCTGTATGACATACAGGAAAGAGGTCTTTCCATTGAAACAGAAAAACTTGTAATCCTCCGGCACCTGCCCCCCTTCCGATTCCAGGAGGGACTCGACGAGAAGGCGGGGCCTCACCCCATAGTAACTCCACTCCCGACCCAGCCGCCCTACCGGCTCCCGGAACCATGACCTGATCTCTTTCATAGCATGGGGCCAATCTAGACGACTCTTGTCATGACAGATGATATTCCACTTCGCCCCATTACTGAACTTAAGGGCAAACTTATTCGGCAAAGAATCAAGATCAATGTCGTCAGGGGTATCATAAACAGCATGGACGGGTATGAGGTGAGATGCCAAGCCTCGGTCTGCAACGAACTCCCTTACGGAGACCTTATCCACACACTGAGTCATCAAGTCAACTCTGTAGTTAAGCTTGTACCATTGCAGCTTCTCCGAAAACCTCACGGGATTATCCAAACTCATGGGGCGATAGAATTTCATAAAGTATTGACAATGAAGCATCACTGGATCAGGTATAAAATCAAGCGCATTAAGAATCTTCTTTCGAACGGACCTGAAGGGAATCAATGTCTTGTACATTACCGTCTCCCGCCCCCCTATAGAATTATCGAAACATGCGACGCCTGACACTTCTTGGCATATTGTTATAAACAAACTTGACAATGGGAAAAGGAAAATAGTAGAAGGGCGCCCCCAATTGCCGGAGCTTCCTTAGACTCAGCCTCATAGCATTGAATGTATACCCCAACCGCCTCCCTACCTCATAGCTCTGGCCATCATGGAGTCGCTTTACAGTGAGCGGAAGATCAACCCTATAGAACACATACCCTGTGCTAAGTGCACGGACCCAGAGGTCGATATCAACCTGCCGGGTCAATGTTTCATCATAGCCCCCTACCTGATCATGGAATCGCCGAGAAAAAAGGACGGAGCTATGGTTAATCGGGTTGCGAACATAAAAGCTATCAGGTCCCAGTGGTGTGACCGAGAAGGCTCCCTTGGCATCTAACTCCCCTTCCACTTCTCCGTAGACGATGTGGCTGGCAGTGACGACCAGTTCTGCATCTGGAAACAGCCTGACCGCAACGGCCTGCTGTTCCAGCTTTTCGGGTAACCAGATGTCATCCGCATCAATATTGGCCAGCCACGAATACTGTCCATGGCTGACGGCAAGGTTCAGTGCCCTCGAGCGACCGACCCCTTGCGTATTCAATAGCTGTACCGGCATAGGCGCCATGAGACGTAATTTCTGGAGTACTTCCCAAGTATCATCATCGGACCCATCGTCCACCACCACGACCTCTCTCGGAGGACGAGTCTGGGAAAAAACTGAAAAAAGGCTTTCCTCGAGGTACTTGGCCCCATTCTTTACAGTCATTATTGCTGAGACTTCAACCGGATCCATCGATCTTCTCCATGGCGTCAGAAAAGCTTACCGATGAAAATTCCCATGGTAGCCACATTGAAGAGGACGGCAACCACGAAAAGAAAAGTTCTATCGCAATTCATCAGAATCTTTGCAGCACAGCACGCAGCCACTGCCGAAACCATAAACCATGTAAAGACCAAAAGCCTGTCCGAGTAAGAAATATAACCAAACAGCAAGAAGGGAATTGAGGAAACAATCAAGATACGTGGCAATGCCTCCGTCACGACATTCCACCATGCTGCAACTAGCGACATCCCTACAAAAAACGTGGTAAACAACCAGAAATCAAACCGTACGCCGGACCGATAATAGCTGGTTGAAGCCCCATACTCGGATATCGACTCGAATGATGGAGTCAGATTAAGGATAGAAAACACCGGGCCCAAGACAATGCCTGACAAACTTGTCAGATAAATAGCCGACAAGGCCAAAAAAAGGAGGACCAGAAACCTAACATTAAAAACAAGCAAGGGTGCAAGCAACACATTAATCAAGGAGGATTGGTGAAACCCGAGGGAAGCAAAAAGGAGGGCCGTAGCCGCAAGATATCGCTTTTCCATTACCATAATATATCCCAGCAACAGGAAGGGAACAGCCATTCCATGACGAAGGATATTGACATGCATGTTGAAATAAAACGGCGAATAAAGAAGCAAACCAAAGGCGAGATAGGTAATATACCTGCCTCTATAGGGATCCATGACGACACGATCTATCAATCTATGGTTCGCATAGAGGCTGAATAACAACAAAATCATGGCACATACAAAAAGGAAAAACTTGTAATTCTCAGTCAGACTACCAACGGCCAAGGCAATCCCAACAAATAAGGGTTCCGATATCCTGGTCAAATGGCCGTAGTTAAGGCTATTAAACACATTGACATATGAATAAGTATCCGTACCTACGTGGAGCGGACGATTAGCCACGAATGAGCTCACCACTATGCTGATCAACAAGATAGCGGCAATCAGGAAAAGCCGGGAAGGTGGCAAAATTGGTGTTTCCTGCCTGACCGGTGCTCTCTCGATTCGCCAGTCATCGCGGGACAGTAGCATGGACCACCCGCTATTATCATTTGTATGCATAGTTGTAATAACCATAGCCATAGCGCGTCGCCGCCTTGCGCTCCATGGCATTGAGGATCACACCCTTGATGTTGACGCCAGAGATTTCCAGTCGACGATGAGCAATGCGCACTTCTCGCAGCGGATTTTGCTGGAAGCGCACTACCATCAGGGTGGTACCGCACAGCTTGGCGATCACTGCTGCATCGGTCACTGCCAAGACCGGCGGCGTATCGATCAGGACCAGGTCGTACCGCTCACTCAGCTCTTTCAGGTAGTGCCCCAAACGCTCATGCATCAGGAGCTCAGAGGGGTTGGGCGGAACCGATCCCCGACTGATGTAGTCCAGTGACGACACACTGGTGGACCGGATCACCTCATCCAATTCCCGTCGGTTCGAGAGCAGCTCGGACAACCCCATGGCGCCTCGCCCCCCGAAGGCCAGGTGCACATGTCCCTTGCGCATGTCAGCGTCCACCACCAGCACCCGCTGGCCAGCCTGTGCACACACGGCTGCCAGATTGAGGCTGATGAAACTCTTGCCTGTACCGGGACTGGGGCCGGTGATGGCCATGCGGTTGCAACGGCTGTCCATCATCGCGAAGTGCAGGCTGGTGCGCAGCGCACGTACTGCCTCCATCGCAACCTCATCCGGCTTGCGTTCGGCGAGAAGGCCCGCCGTGACCTCCTGATTATGGCGTTCACTCTTAAATCGTATACGCCTGTTAAGGCTCTTCTGCGCCTCGGAAAGGGGTACCGTGGCATACACCGACAGCCCAAGGGCCTCGATCTGTTCGGGGGTTTCAACTCCGCGCTGGAGAAGGCCGCGGAGCAGCACATAACCGGTTGCAACCACCGCCCCGAGCAAAGTGGCAATGACCAGACCAGCCTTCTTGGCTGGCTGGATCGGATTTTTCGGGACCAGCGCTTGATCGATGATACGAACATTGCCGACTGTCCCCGCCTTGGCCATCTCCAACTCCTGCATCTTGTTGAGGACATTGACATAGATGGCCTGGGTGACCTCGACGTCCCGGGTCAATCGGACGACTTCCTGTTGAGCGGCCGGCAACTCGTTGACCCGCATATCCAGCTCAGCCCGCTCACTCTGCAACTGCTGTCTCTTGCGCAGCAACGTCTGGTAGCTAGGGTGGTTAGGGGTATAGCGTTCGGCCAATTCGCTTTCAGCCAGGTTAAGATCGTTGAGTTGGCGATCTATTACGACGTACTGATTAATGGCCGCCTTAGATTCACTAGATAGGTCCACGCTGTTCATCTCGGAGCGGTAGTTATTCAAGCGCTCTTCAGCAGTAGATAACTGGTTCTTCAGCTCGGGCGACTGCTGCCGCAGAAACTCTAGGCCTTTTTCAGCCTCGGCCGATTGCCGCTGCACGTTCTGGGAGAGGAAAATCTCGATCACCGCATCCAGGGTGCTGCGAATCTCACCGGGATCGGTGCCGGTCAGTGTAAGGTTAAGGATACCCGTACTGGGTCCACGACGACCACCAACCTCTACCACGCCAAGCCGACTCTCAAGGGAACGGATGGCCGCCAGCCGACTTCGACGTACCAACCTGAACTCCACACCGGGTGCCGCCTCCAAAGCGGAGATACGTATAATAATGTCCTCCCCTATCTGCAGCAGGTTTCCCACCGAGCCCCTGCCCAATGGTTGCTTGTCGAGTAGAAGCTCATAATGGCCATTTCCTAGGGAGCGGAGTGTAAAGGTGGATTCCCTTAGGTGATCGGCCACTAGAAAGACCCCGACCGACAGTGACTCACCACCGAAGGCATACGGCTTACCCTGCATGAAGTCGGGACGCGGGATGTCATGGCGAAGGATGAACCCTCCGATCACCGGCAAAGTACGCGGGCTGATGGAAACATCGAGTTCCAGTCGGTCCACCACCTGTCCCAGCACCATGCGTGACTTGAGGATCTGGATCTCTGCCGAGGTAATTACCTCGGAGTCCTGGGCCATCTGACCAAAGAACTGCCCGACATCCCCCAGGGGACTGAGAGTCGAGCGGCGCTCTACCTGAACCAGTGCATCCCCCTGGTAGATGGGGGTAGCAAGCAGCACATATCCGAGGCCACACAGGCTGAAAAGCATCGTAATGAAAAAGATGCTCCACCGACGGTCGACCAGGATACCGTAGAGTCGACGAAAATCGATCTCTTCGTCTCGCGTCTGGGTGACAATAGAAGCTTTATTCATTACGGAAATTGAACCTCTACTTTAGAACCTCGATCTTGGGCTCCATGGCCATTCCCGGCCACCAATGCACCTTTACGTGCCCTTGAGTACGGTCACCGACCGGGATTACAAAAAACTACGTTAGCAACACTATTAGGCTACATCGTTACCAAACGGACACACTCTGTTTTTCCTAACAACCTAAAGATGAGAAACATAATCCTAAAGTGTGATGGCAATCACCCGACGCAGATCGGCGTGCCCCAGCTTGGGTACTAACTCCTTCAGGTACGCCTCAAAGTGGTCGCGAAGCTTGGAACGCGGTGTAGATCTCAACCGGTATCCCAAATGTCGAATGCCATCCCATCGCAACAAGCTAAATTATGACACAGTAGCACTCGCATACAAATCAATCCATCAACTTCAACATGAGATTTATCTCTGCACATGACCCACAAAACCCCCAGTCCGCATCAATTGAGAGACTTGTTTTAAATCCTTCATTTCGATTTTCAGCGAGAAGATACCAGTCTACGATAGAAAGACTCGAGTTCACGAGCTACCTGAGCGGAGTCAAACCGAGACACCACAGTTTTCCTAGCTGCATCACGCAATATTGGCCATTCGCCTAAAGAATCCAGAGCCTTGCCAAGAACATCCAGGAAAGACTCTTGCTTCCCCTCTGGAAACAAATATCCATTGACACCATCTTCAACAATTTCCGGCGCCCCAGAATGGTTACTTGCAACCACAATGGTTCCGAGCGCCATGGCTTCCTTAATCACGTTAGGAATTCCTTCTGAATCACCGTTTCTCCCCATCAGGCTGGGCACCAGAAGAAGATCGGCGGCCTGAATCCTTCGAAGAACGTCCTTTTGTGGTAGAGCTCCCAAGAACGCCACTCTGTCGGCAACACCTAACGATTCGGCCAGATTTTTTAGAAACTTGCGCTCAGGGCCATCACCGGCGATCTCGAGTCGTATCGTCGTATCAGGCAGGCTGGCGAGAGCCATTACCGACATTCGCCCACCTTTCTTCTCTACTAGACGCCCCACCTGTATCATTCGAAAACCTTTCCGGGGATAGCAGGGCTCAGTCCTCCATGACATAAGATGGGTGTTCAGCGGTGAATAGAGAGTAGCTACGTTTTTATCATTTAATCCTCGTGCTATGGCCATCTTCCTCAGGCTGTCGGAGGACGCGAGGAAGTACTTGGGAGATCGTGAAGAAGCCTTAAGGTAGGTAAACTCCTTGGCACTGACCGCACTGTCTGATGAGATGTCCGATCCGCGAATATGGCAGACCACGCCCCATTCCTTTACGCCCCTCCTGGCATTGATAAGGTCGCTGGCAACTGAACAAGAAATACCAAGACTCAGAAATTGTGGCTGGACGATAAGCTCCTCCTTTTTCTTGAAGTTTGCTAATCGTCCAGCAAGATAGCCACCTTTTATCGCATGCTTAAATCTGATTCCTTCCTTGAAGGACAAGCTTATAACGTAATGAGAGGTTTGGCATGTGGCGATTGGATAGCGAAGTAGAGAACCGACAAAGGATCGAAGAGCCAGAAACGGTGTCTGGAATGGTCCCGACACAACTTCAACCTTTCCGGATTCCAGTTGGCGCATGAATTCAGGAGCGCTTTCTTCCAACTGACTGGCATTGTAACCGGATAGTGCAATAATAGTAATCTTGGCGTCCAGATAATCAACTATCATCTCCGCCGTCCGCTGAATGAAGGACTCTGAAGTCACCGGAAAATGGTTCACTACCAACACCACCCTCATGGTTGACAACGCTCCGTCCGTGGTTGACTTGCCTCTCATGATCTGCACACTACCTTGCAGCCGGGATCCAACGACTCGATAGACGAATCGACAGCCTGGGGGGTAGGTGAAAAACCGATGCTCTCCCATACACCCTTTAATACCACCATGGCCAGCCTTGGCTTCTTGTTGGCTAGTAGCCTTCCACTCCTCCAGACCCCTCTGAGCACAGAGACCGGGAAGCGGTAGGAGGCGTAATACTTCCTGGCGATATAGATATTATTCCGATAGTAATTCTTGAAATACCCAGTCCGGCGAGGGTTCGTCTCTTCCATGATCCTCAATGGCCCCGCCTCCTGGCGGAGATGAACGACACGGCTACGACCGATCAGGTAGCCAGGGTGTTGCCGTGTGATCCTCAAGGTGAATTCGGCATCTTCTCCCCAGATGAACATCTCGGAGATCGGTAGACCATGTTCGGCCAAGACCTCGCGTGGAACGAGGATAGACACGAAAGTGGCACGATCCACCGGCACCAGGCCATGGGCAAGCAACCCCGGCCACTCCCGGTAACCGATTCGATTGGGTGTCAGGCTGAGTATGGGAGTGTTGGTAACTTGACCACTCTCCGAGAAGGCTGTAGAGATCAGGAATGAGTGGCAAACATTCAGGGTACGCAGCAGGCCTCTTGCGTCGAGCAGGTGCTCCAAGGCATCGGGCTCGGGGATGACATCGTCATCCATCATCCAGACCAAGTCCGCCCCATGTTGGTAGGCAAGACGGAAACCAGCATTGAACCCCCCGGCAGCGCCTCGATTACGTGAGAGTCGATAAGTGGTGACACCGGGATAATGACACTCCGCCAACATCTCTGATGTCCCATCCTGACTGGCATTATCCACTACCAGCACCTGGTCGCAGGCTCGGGTCTGGGCCATTACCGCCGCCAGGGAGCGCTCCAGCAGGTCCTTGCGGTTAAAGGTAAGGATCACCGCAATGACCACCGTCTCGCCGCGTTCAACTTTGGCATTCATCATCAACCCTCAGCACAAGGTACGGTAACGTCCGCGAAGAAGAACCCAGTTTGCATGCCTGCACGAAACCTCCTCTATTGGAGTGCAGTGCAGATAGGTCATTCATTAGTCTTCGTCAGCTCCTCCAGCAGACCAACTATTTCGGTAACGACGAAGGGATCATCGATATTTTCGCCCTGCATGAAGGTGCCAGGCGCCCAGCCTTGAGGATCGGCCAGGAAGGCTTCAAGGTTCTCAGACGTCCACCGCCCGCCCTTCCCGGATAAAGCAGATGAATAGAACCGGTAATCACTCGAAGCAATCGACTTCCCAAACACCTGACTCAAGTTAAGTGTTTCACCGTCGCCGGTAATGCCGGCAACACTGGGCTCGAACGAGTGACACTGTGCGCAGCCATCCAAGGCTTCGCGCACCTTTTTAGACTGCTCAGCATTATACCCCTTCTCCTCGAAATATCGATCGATAAATTCCTTAAATAACCCACTTTCAATGGCCGATACGAATATCAAATAATGATCATCTGTCCATAACACGATTCTTCCATCGGTGTGCTGATGCACATACCTGAGCCGCTTACCAATGTGGATAGGCTCAACAAACTGGACATGGTCGTCACGTATCCTTATACGATGCAAGCTCAAGCCTCTCAATGACCCCATCAACAAATCACCATCCCAGCTATCATCGAACCCTTCGATTCGCGTCATACCGGAGATCGCCACCGACGGAAGCCAAGCAAAGGCAGGTGCGGTAAAAGTATCATGATGGCCGTATGAGATTGCCAACGGCCAAGGCGAACCATCATATGAGGTGCCCAAGACCTCCAATGGCCAACCATAGTTATTGCCTTCGCTTATCCGATTGAGCTCATCTCCTCCTCTAGGACCATGCTCAACCGTCCATAGCTGACCTCCACGATCCAGAGCGACGCCCTGTATGTTACGATGCCCTGAGGAGATATTGCGTGCCTCACCCGTTTTCAGGTCGATGCTCACCACTTTCCCATAATCCATGTCAGGACGTTGGGCCACGGCCTCGGGGCCCCGCACTCCATCCCAGTGGTAATCTCCATTGGCAGTATAGATAGTGGATGGCGGCAAGAACGCCATGCGGCCACCAGCAATATGAGACTCGATGGCACGTCGTTCAAGCTTTAGGGGCAGACATGGCTCGGAACGGTAAAGGATCTCCCAGTCTTCAGGTTCTGCTACGATCTGGTCAACGTCCGAAATTTCCTCATCGATCGGCAGTTTGGCAATGGCGTTTCGATAGCAGACGGCGTCACCATCGAATTCGGTGTAGGATACTGCCAACCCCCGGCCACCAGGTGTCTCGAAATAAAGGATATCATTGTATCGATAACGCCGGAACACATCGGCATGACTGTAATCCTGATATTCAAACATCTCGGAGGTTCTGACGTACTCGTCATAACCATTATCTGGAGTCTTGATACTTGTTTCATGAATATCATTGCTCGAATGGGCAGCGAAAACCCTTCCTTCATGGGTAACCAGCAACACCGTATCACCATAAGATGTCATCCCCCCTCCATTACCTTCACGCGCTACTGGCACACGAGCTCCTTCACCACGAAGCCGCAAGAAGATAGTCTGGACCTCGGCCGCATAAGGACCTTTCACATCAAGGTCCATATTCCTTTCTGCCTTTTTAACGAGTTTCACCAAATCACGACCGCGGTCGCTCAGGAACTGATGCGTAGGCAATTCATAAGTACTAACAACATGCCCAGCGAACAGCGACAATGCCATCATGACAGCAATGACAAGCGTCAAGCAGATTATTATAATAGTTCTGGCCATCCCCCCTCTCCCTTGATATCAGTTCAACCGCTTGAAAACATCAGGTTCCGCATGACGACCGCCTTTCGCGTATGGGGCGTCACATATTCATGACCATATCTCAGAAAAGCTGGGAGCGGTTGCGAATCAGTGGCCAACTCTCGTCCTTGCTCGAGATCACCTGGACGGGAATAGGCCAGTGGATGTCGAGAGCCGCATCGTCATAGCGAAGGCCATCCTCCGCCTCCGGCGCATAGTCCGCTGATACCAGGTAGCTGACCTCGACATCATCACAGAGGGTGATAAAGGAATGGGCAAACCCCGGCGGCACATAGAGCTGGCGACGATTGCTACCGGTCAGCTCGAACCCCTGATGGCGCAGGTAGGTGGGAGAGTCTCGGCGGATATCCACGATGACATCCAGGATCTTGCCGCGAAGGCACCTGACCAGCTTGGCCTCGGCATGGGGGGGCTTCTGGAAGTGCAGTCCCCGCAAGGTACCGCTCGAGCTGGAATAGGAGGTGTTCTGCTGCACGTAGCGAGATTCCAGCCCATGGCGCCGAAAGGTTTCTTCGCACATCGTCCGTGCGAAGAAGCCACGCTGGTCCCCATGGGGCTCGATCTCGATGAGCCAGGCATCCGCCAGCTCGGTTTCGAGGAATTTCACCGTCACCTCCTTTGATATTCACGCGGTAGGACGGAACAGGCGTTCCTGTTCACGATAAAGCTCATCCACCAGGCGTCCCTCGGGCAGGTTCACATCATCGAAGGTCAAGGCCTGGTCACGGCTAACCGCCCGTTTGACGGTGGCCTCCAGCGCCAGTCCGATGGGCAGCAGGCGCTCCCGCCGGATTGCTCCCATGTTCTCTGCCACGCCGTAGACCTCGAAGCCGCCGAAGTCCTCGATCCGCTCTCCCGGCGTCAGGGTTTTCTTGGCCACGGCGATCACCCCCACCCGGGGGCCACCGGCCGGCGCAAGCACGATATCCGAACACAGCACGACCCGCGCCACGCTGTTGGGCACTTCGAAATGGCACAGGTGATAGGGCGTATAAAAGCAGTAGTAGGGCCCCTTGCCCATCTTGTAGAGGTCCAGGTAGTGGCGCTTCCGAGGATGCTCCGTATGTCCGATCACGAAGACGCCAGGGCCAGGCCTCGCCCCGACCACATAGTCCACCAGCCCTGGCACCTGGGGATCCAGGTAGGGCTCGAAGCTGGGCAGAACCTTCTCGATCTGCACGGGCTCGGCATCCGGGTTTCCGCCCGAGAAGTCCGGGCCAAGCATTCCCCTGCGCGCTACACGCATGCCGGTGGCATTGGCCACGATCGCCTGTTCGAAGGAGATCTTCGTACCATCGGCGAATGAAGCTACCATATGCGGCTTCTGCCCCCATTTGCGAGCGAAGGTGGCCTGGGTCTCGGGGTTGCGATAGGGGTCGTGGAGCCCCTTGATGTTGCCACACAGCACCGGGGTGACACCGATGCCGGAGACGAACCGGTAGAGGTTCATCTGCACCCCGGGCTGATCGCCATCGGCGAAGGTGTAGGCCACCCCTTGAGCCTCGGCACGCACCTTGAGGATTGGGCCCACTGTGCCATCGAGCTCGGCGTTCATGTGTACAACGTGCTTGCCGGCATCGATGGCCGTTACGATCACATGCGCCGCATGCTCGATCGAGCCGGTGACCTCCAGCACTACGTCGATGCCTTCTGCCGACGCCAGGGCCAATGCATCTTCCGTCACGGCCGGCCGCCCCGCCGCAATCGCCGCTTCCAATGCCTGCCGTGTCTCACACGCCACGGCCGTTACCCCGGCCTGGGCGTAGGCGGCATGCGCCTTGGCCAGGTGGCGATTAGCCACGGCGCTGAGCACCATGCCCGGCGTCGCGGTCAGGAACTGCTGGGCGATGCCGCTGGCCTGAAACCCCGCCCCCACCATGCCGACCCGGATGACCTTGCCCTCATCCCGGTAGCGTGCCAGGGCCCTGTCGATGATGATCATGGCGACTCCCCGATTACCCCGCTGCCCCTGATATGGCCACGGCACGCGTGCATGCCGTGGTGCTCTCCTTCCCTACTCGTCCTTACCATACCTTCCACGCCGGCTCGGTATTCCAGAGCTCCTCCAGCAGCATCTTGTCCCTGAGGGAATCCATGCTCTGCCAGAACCCCTGGTGGTGGTAATAGCCAAGCTTGCCCATCTTCACCATGCGCTCCATGGGGTCGTTCTCCCATACCGTCTGGTCGCCCTCGATTAGCTCGAACACCTCCGGGTTGCAGACGAAGAAGCCACCATTGATCAGCCCACCATCGGTCGCCCCCTTCTCCCTGAAGCCGTTGACATGGCGACCGTCCCGGCTGACGCGCAGGGAACCGTAACGCCCGGGCTGCACGACGGCGGTGAGGGTACACCAGCTGTCCGACTCTTGGTGCTGGCGCACCAGGGCGGTGACATCCACATTGCTGACACCATCCCCGTAGGTGAGGCAGAAGGGCGCGTCACACAGGTAGCGCATGGCCCGCTTTAAGCGCCCTCCGGTCATGGCATCCGGGCCGGTATCGAGCACCGTGACACGCCAGTCCTCATGGGTCGGCTGCAGCCACTCGATGTCTCCGGTTTCCAGATCGATGGTGTAGTCCGTGCAGTCGCCGCGGTAATTGATGAAGTATTTCTTGATGGACTCCACCTTGTAGCCACCCAGGATGATGAACTCCCGGAAGCCATGATGGGCGTACATCTTCATGATGTGCCAGAGAATGGGCTTGCCCCCGATCTCCACCATCGGCTTGGGCCTGATGGATGTCTCCTCGCTCAGGCGAGTCCCGAACCCTCCCGCCAAGATCGCTACCTTCATCTCACACCTCCCCGGCTCGCTGGTTTGCCACATCCGGCTGCCTGACCCACTCCAGCTGTTCGGTCAGCCAGCCCCACTCGATATGCCCCTGAAGGACATTGAGTCGCATCAGGTCTGAGGACCTGAATGCCTTGTCATCGAATCCCATTTCCCGCAGGCCAGTGACCAACCCAAGAATGGAGTCGGCCAGGGTCATGGCGGGAAGATGGTCGGGCGCCAGGCACTCGAAGAGCCCGAAATCCACCCGATAGGAGCGACTATCCACGGGCGCCTCATGGTTGATGCTCACCGCCACGCCGGGCAGCACATCGGCAACGGCATGGGCAAGCTCCCTGACCTGGTAATTACTGGCGTTGGCCCCGGCATTGATGTTCAGCACCCTGCCGCCATCCCGTTCGGAACGCTGCATGGCCCAGTCGATTGCCCGGGCCATGTCCCGAACGTCGATGAGCGGACGCCAGGGTGTGCCATCGCTGAGCACCCGGATCTCGCCGGTGGCCAGGGCATTGGCCACGAAGTCGTTGAGCACCAGGTCGAGACGCAGCCGCGGCGACATCCCACACGCCGTGGCAAAGCGCAGGCAGGTGATCACCATCTCGCTGTCGAGGACGGAGAGGCCACGCTCGGCCTCCACCTTGGAAATGGCATAGTCGGTGATCGGCGCCACGGGGTCGCTCTCGCGCCTGGGGGGGCCGGAAGCCACCCCATACAGGCTGCAGCTGGACGCCAGGACGAAGTGCCCAACGCCGGCGATAGACGCCTTTCGGGCAAGTTCCACCGCGGCCTGGGCATTGATCTGGGCCGTCACTTCGGCGAAGCGGTGTCCCATCGGATCGTTGGATACCGCTGCCAGATCCACCACCGCCGAATAGCCCTCGAGCTGCCCCGGCTCGATGCTGCGAACGTCCCCGAAATACTGGGCCCTCAGGTGCCGCTCGGGAAGGCCGGGCGCCCCGGTCAGGCAGTGGGCAAAATAGGCATTGTCGAAGCCATCCAGCACAGCATCGGGATAGCGCTCGGCCAGGGTTTCAACGAGCACCGGGCCCACATAGCCCATGTTTCCTACGATCAAGACGTTCATGTCACCCCCTAGTCCCCTATGGGCATAGCCTCAGCGATCCGGCCCTTGGCCAGCCGGACACCAAGCGACCACCCCCTCGCTTGCATGCGTGTCAGGATATTGCGTACCAACAGCTTCGATCCGAGGCTACTGAGATGGCTGTCATCGTAATAGAGCAGTTCCCCATCCAACTCGGCCACACAACGCGCCTCGAGATGGGTATTGCAGAACAGCGATTCGGGTTTCACCCGCACCAAAGCCTTATTTTCACCCAGTGAATCAAGAAACTCATAGCTGGTTCCCACGCGCTGAAGGAATATCTCTTGACTGGTGGAGACCGGACGTTCGATGGGTGTCTCGTAGAGCTTTGACTTGGCGATATACTTCGGCACGTCCCAACCCATCTCCGGCACAGGATAAACCAGCACCACCTTCTTTCCGCTATCGATCAGCGCCTGAATGGTGCTTATAGCTCCCTCTCGAAGCAGCGCGATACGATCCTGATCACCATCGAAGGAATCGAGAGGAAGTGCCTTAACAGGCTGGCCAAGTTCGACACCTCCTTCATTATTATCGAACATTTCCCCCGTCAGTTGCATGGGAAACCGACCCATCATCACGACATATTCTATTTCATCGTCATATATCAAATAATCCAGAACCATCTCATTGAATTGAGTGCAACTCAGCCTACCATCACTACGCTGATAACCCACAAAGGGAAGACAATTGGTGTGAACCAATTGTTTGACACCATATCCATGCCTCACCAACTCTTTTGCCAACCCCCTTACCAGGGGAGTCGCATGACTATCTCCCCAAACGGCAACCAACTGATCACTATCCCCATGGAAGGCGCAGAGCGTATCAATGGATAGCCTTTGACCAGGATTGACCTGACAACCCCTGGCCCGGTCATACGTCTTATGTTTTTCGGCGGCTATTGCCACAACCTCAGGCGCCATCCTGCCCGGAATCCCATGGGTCATACTCGAATAGAAACCGAAGGTCACCAACGCCAGGGTAGCCACTACACTACCCTGTACCACCTGACGAAGTCCGACCAGCTGACGGTTACGCACCGGCTGCTCGACGAAGCGCCAGGATAGTACCGACAGCACCAGGATCAGCAGGCAAAGCCCCACAGTGGTCCAGGGGGTCAAGGGCTGCATCAGGCGTTCCCGGGCAAAGACCAGCACCGGTTGGTGGAACAGGTAGGCGCTGTAACTGATCAGGCCGATTCCCACTACTGGTCTCAGGCTCAGCAACCGCCCGGCAGGGTCATCACGCCCAGCGAAGAGAATGACCAAGCAGGTCCCCAGTACGGGCACCAGGGTCAACACCCCGGGAGTACGCACTTCCTCGTTGAAAGCCAGCACGGCGATCAAGATCATGGCCACGCCCAGCAGCGCAGCGACTCCATTCCACCGGCCCAGGGATGGCCGGCGCCCCTCGTGCAGCAGCAGGGCCGCCATGGCTCCGGCCATGAACTCCCAAGCACGTGTCGGCAATAGGTAAAAGCTGGCCATGACATGGTGGTTCGCGATGCCCCACTCCGCCAGCGCCAGGCTGGCCAGAAACACCAGCAGCATGATGCCAAATAGCACGTAGCGACTCAGCCGGTGCAACATCATGAGCCCCAACGGAAACAACAGGTAGAACTGCTCCTCCACCGCCAGGCTCCAGGTATGCAGCAGGACCGTCATCTCGGCCGGGGCCGTGAAGTAGCCGATGGAGCGCCAAAAGTAGATGTTCGATACGAAGAGGTTGGTCGCTATCAGGCTCTGGCTGAACACCTCGAAATCGTCGGGAAGTAACCACCACCAGGCAAAAGGAATGCAGAGCGCACAGACTATCAGCAGGGCGGGCAGGATGCGTCGAGCACGTCGTTCATAGAAACGCAGTAAAGAGAAGCGGCCTGTCATCATTTCTCGGTAGATCAGTGCCGTTATCAAGTAGCCGCTGATCACAAAAAAGACGTCCACCCCCACGTAGCCACCCGGGAACGCATCGACCCCTGCATGGAAGAGGATCACCGGCACCACCGCCACGGCTCGCAGGCCATCGATTTCAGGTCGATATGCAAGACTCATGTTCTTTATTTCCTACCTTCCCGGCATGATGACTTCATTAGGCATTGGCCAACAGGGCTCGAAAGGCATCGTTCCTGGCCTCAAGTTGGTCATAGGTGCCTTGGCCGATGACACGCCCTTTCTCGACCAGATAGATGCAGTCGCAATTACGCACCGTCGACAATCGATGGGCGATCATGATGATGGTTCGAGTTCCCGATAAGTCCTGGATGGCCTCCATGACCTTGCGCTCGGTGGTTCCGTCCAGGGCGCTGGTGGCCTCGTCCAGCACCAGGACGGGGGCGGCGTGATAGAGGGCCCGGGCAATACCGATACGCTGACGCTGGCCACCGGAAAGCTGTACGCCACGCTCCCCGACTCGCGTGTCGAGCCCGTCGGGAAGGCCCTTCATCACCAAGGTTTCCATCTGGGCGGCCCGCAGTGCCTCCAATACGCGCGCATCGTCGATCTCGGCCGGCTCGATGCCGAAGGCAACGTTCTCGCGAATGCTGGCGGAGGTCAGATAGATATGCTGTGGCACATAGCTGATACAAGCCTGCCAGCGAGCCAGGTTGTCCTCGCCTATCGACACGCCATCCACCGTCACGCTGCCACTCTCGGGTATCATCAGCCCCATGAGGAGATCGACCGCCGTGCTCTTGCCGCCACCGGAGGCCCCTACCATGCCTACCATGCTGCGCGCAGGCAGGCACAGGCTCAGCCCGTCCAGAGCCGGCTCCTCCTTGCCCGGATAGCGGAAGACCACGTCCTGAAGACGAATCTCGCGAGTGGGTAGCAGCAGGGAATCCATCTCGGCCTGGTTCTTCTCGGGGCGCCCAACCCGGCTCGCGATCAGATCCTCCCTGACCTCCTCGAAGGCGGCCAGGTTGCCCCGTATGCTGGAGATGCCGGAATATATCTTCTGGAAGGCAGGCAGCAACTTGAAGCCGGCCAGGGCATAAATCGACAGGACCGGGAGGATGCTTCCCAGGTTGCCCTGGTGGAGATTCAGCAGATACAGCACCAGCAGGATGACCGACCCGAAGGCCACCAGCTCGATGGCATAGCGCGGGGCCTCTCCGAGCCCCTGGGTCACGCCCTGCCCTCTCGCCCACTTCCGGCTGGCCTTGTCGAACTGCCTGGCGAAGGCCTCCTGGCGATGCATCAGCAGCACATCCTTGATGCCCCCGAATCCCTCGGACATCAGCTTCAACCGCTCGGCCTGGGTCCGGGAAATACGAAGCCCATGGGTAATGAGAAAGCGCCGAACCGTCTTGTAGAGCAGCATGTAGGACGCAAGGAAGATCAGCAGGCCAACGCCTGCTACTACCGGGTTATAGGTGAAGATCGCCACACTCATCAGTGTCACCAGCACCAGTCGAGCATTTGCATGCATGGCAGGACTGATGATCTTCTGGGTGATGCGTTGCACTTCCTGGGAAGCCTTGTTGATCAGCCGGCTGCTGTTCTCCTGGCAGTGGAACAACCAGGATTGGTAGAGATAGTGCCGATAGAGGCGGCAGGAGAGTTCGGCGCCGACGCTGTAGCTGAACAGCGATAGCCGCCAGGTCGTCAGTGTCGAGACCACCGCCGCCAGGATCAGCACCATCAGCACCCCCAGCCCCATCAGCGACAGGAAAGTACGCGGGCTGCTGGCCCCGCTCATCTGGTAGGCAGTGGCCAACCATCCCTCTCCCTGAAGCTGGCTCATGTCGCCCACCACCGCCATGAACGGGCCAATGGAAAGTACGGCGGCAATCTCGGCCAGTGCCATCACGATGATCAGCCCCTGCAAGCGCAACAGCCGCGCTCGCTGGGCGGGTGTCAGCAGCGAATAAAGCGCCCTGAGATCATTGACCATGGTGTCCCTGCTCCTTGATGGTCGGTTTGCTACATCCGTGACCTGGCGGCATGGCCTACGCCACGCCATGCCTCGTCGCCGCCTTCCGACGCACCGGAAGCCGGTACCGCATCCACCTGCACGGGCTCGTGATCGGAAGCCAGGGCATGAAGTGGTCCAATTGGAGCGGGACGATAGTCCAGTGGCGCCTGCTTCAGGAGGGTGATGATCCTCTTTTCATCACTGCCCTCGACTGCCTCCTCCAGCATGCCCAGGAAGGGCTCCAATCGATTCCAGGCCCAGTAGCGCTCGCGCGTAGTGAGGATCCGGGGATGGCGCGTGTGGCTGGCATCGTCGCCGATGATCAGTTCCTCGAATAGCTTCTCGCCAGGCCTGAGGCCTGTGTAGCGAATCTCGATATCGCCCCCCGGATTCTCTGCACTCTTCAGCTCCAACCCGGAGAGCCGGATCATGCTCATGGCCAGGTCCGCGATGCGCACGGGCTCACCCATGTCCAGCACGAACACCTCACCGGCCTCCCCCATGGCCCCGGCCTGGATCACCAGTTGTGCCGCCTCAGGAATGGTCATGAAGTAGCGCGAGATGTCTGCATGGGTCACCTCCACCGGGCCTCCCCGGGCGATCTGCTCCTGGAAGCGCGGTACCACCGAACCGCTGGAGCCCAACACGTTACCGAAACGAACCATGCAGAAGCGGGTTGCCACTGTATCCGGATAGCGGCTGGCGAAGGCCTGGCAGATCAGTTCGGTGAGTCGCTTGGTCGCTCCCATGACGTTGCTGGGGCGCACTGCCTTGTCGGTGGAGACCATCACGAAACTCTCCACGCCGGCAGATACGGCGGCTTTCACCAGGCCCAGAGTACCGAACACGTTGTTGCGGATGCCCTCGGTGAGATTGCTCTCCACCAGCGGAACGTGCTTGTAGGCGGCAGCATGGTAGAGCGTCTGCACCCCCTCGCGACGCATCAGCGCCTCAAGGGGCACCTGCTGGTGGATCGACATCAGCACTGCACGGCACACAGGCAAGCCATCGCCAATCGTCGCCGACAGCAATTCCTGCTCGATGGAGTAGAGGGCAAACTCGCAGCTGTCGACCAGCACCAGTCGATGTGGCCCCTGCCACAGGATCTGCCGGCACAACTCCGAGCCGATCGATCCTCCGGCGCCGGTCACCAGGACGACCTTGCCCCGGATGTCCTGAGCCATGAGGTCCGGGAAAGGCGGCACGGGTTCACGGCCCAACAGATCCTCAACGGCGACGTCACGGGTTTCATTGACGAGCGCGCGCCCGGAGACCAGGTCCTCCGTCCCTGGAATGGTCTGCACCGGAATGGAGAGCTCGGCCAGGTCCTCGAGGATCTTTCTGCGCCGACAGCGTGGCGCACTGGGAATCGCCAACAGTACCAGCTCCACTTTCAGCCGAACCACCAACCCGGCCAACTCCTGGGGCGAATAAACGCGCAACCCCTCGACGAGTGAGCCTTGGAGCCCACGCCAGTCATCCACGAAGACGCGTGGCCAGTAGTGCCCACCCTGCTGCAGTGCCCGCGCCAGCTCGCAACCAGCCGCCCCAGCACCATAGATGACCACGGGTCTGCGCTGACTCCGGCAGCTCAATTGGTAGAGTTCGCGAAGCACGAGCCGAAGGCCCCCGATTCCCACCAGCGCTAGGATGGCGAATACCAGCACTACACGCATGGCTAGGGGCTGTCCCATGATCAGATTCATCAGGACCAAAGCAGCCGTAACGAATGCCACCCCGGCCGTAATGGCCTGGATCACGCGCCGGTTCATGTAGCGCAACACTACCCGATAGATTCCCAACAGCTCGAAACAGAGCGGCGCAGCCAGCACCACCGGCACCATCACCGCACCGATCTGCCCATCCTGCAGGGTCTGGGCATCGCCCACCAGCAGGATGGCCATGAGCATGGCAATAGCCACCAGCAGCGTATCCGCGACCCTGAGCAGCCGGCGCTTCGTGCAGCGCGGTAGCCGCACCAGTGTCTCGAGCCATCCGGTTGCCAGCATGATCACAGGCTGCCTGCACGGTCAACAGACCTGCCCACGTCACCCGGCAGCGTGACCGTCGGCAACAGCAGCGAGATCACATTGTTCCAGCGGGCCAGCGGTGCTGAGGTGACGTAGACGACATCCTGTGGCTGGAGCGGGAACCGTGTACCCAGCATCAGCCGTGTGGCATCGCTGATATCGAGCTGATAGACCGTGGCCAGCTTATCGCTTTCCGGTGCATTACCACGCACGACAAAGATACCGGATGGCTGAGCCCGGCTCTCGTTTACCCCGCCAGCACGCGCCAGGGCGTCGGTCAGGGTGAGTCGCTCATTGCCCAGCGGAATGGCACCAGGTTTCAACACTTGGCCCAGCACAACGACGTTCTGATTCTCGGAGGTTGGCACATGCAAAAGGTCGCCATCGCGCAGGAGGCGATTCTGAGTCATGTCTCCCTGACGCAGCATGGCGTAAAGTGAGATTCTTTCCTCACGACCATCGCGAGTGAGAATGATATTGTGCCAATCTGCCTTGTCCGTGGCTCCACCCGCCTGGCTCACGGCGTCCAGTATCGTCATGGGCACGATGGTCAACGGATAGGTACCCGGAGACTCCACTGCCCCGCTCACATGAACCTTCTGCGAATGGAAGGCCCCCATGCCGATTTCCACCTGGGGGTCGGTGATCACATTCGAAAGTCGACGAGTCAGCAGGCCACGCACCTCTTCCAGTGTCATGCCTGCGACTCGCACCCTGCCAACATAGGGATAGAAGATCGTGCCATCGGGCCGCACCCTGTTGCCGGTCTCTGAAGCGGGTCGCTCGCTCCCGGCGGGTATGGTCAGTTCTGGATGGTCATAGACAATCACGCTGAGAATGTCTCCCGGGCCGATGCGATACTCGTAATCCAGCAGTTGGCTGCGAAGTGGCTCCGGTGTCGGTCGTGCGAGCGACTCCTCCTCCGTGCGCATTCCCATCACCATCTCCGGCGTCAACTCCATGATATCGACCTGAGAGTCCAGGGATTCCTCGAGCTTTTTCTCGTTGATATGCCCACCCGGCGCCATCGCACAACCGGCGGTGACCGACATCACCAATACCAGCGAGAGCAACATCACCAGGCGCAACGGCCTTGCGACACTGTCGACATGGCCATCAGTCCCGGTATCGGCTCTGTAGGCCTGAGTATCTGTTAGCGGCACCATCTCGTTTCTCCCACAGATTGTTCCCTTGACACGCTACCGCCCCGGATTTCACTGGCATCTATCCGAGGCCCTTATCATCTTTCTCTGTACGACTCCATCGACCAATAGCCGCCGACTTCTCGTTAGGTGCAGAGCTCCCCTTTACCTTCACGAGAAGATCAACATTTTTCAGGTCATAGGGATCTGGTCGATACATTCAGCTTACATAGTTACAGAAAATACACATTCCTATTTTGCTGGCCGCACCATGCTGAGATATGGGATTAAGGAACAATGTTTTTTAATGGCCATTCCCTGAATCTCCAAGCTGAGGAATCTCATCTCCTGGGCTGAGACATGACCAAACGACAGCGCCGCGGCATAGCCGCGGCGCTGTCGCTTGATCATCGGATTCGGTAATCAACGGAAGCTAATGGAAGAGCGGCATGCCCCAGGCAGGGAGAAATGCTCATTTCCCCAGCGCCTGAAACAGCATCCCATTGGCCGGCACGAGGGGCTCTCGCCCGAGCGGCGCCTCGGCAGGAACTTCATAGAAGGCCCGGTACCACTCCACGAAGCGACTCACGCCCACCTCGATGGTGGTCGAGGGGCGGTACCCCACCGCCTGCTGAAGGGCAAGGACATCGGCGTGGGTATCCAGGGCATCACCGGGCTGGCGCGGCAGCAGGCGCTTCTCGGCCTTGCGACCCAGGCACTCCTCGAGCACCTCGATATAGCGGATCAGCGCCACCGGGGTCTGGTTGCCGATGTTGTAGAGCCGCCACGGCGCCGAGCTGCTGGCCGCCGGGGTATCGCCCTCCGCCGCCCTCGCCTGCCATGCCGGGTCACCGACCGGCGCCTGGTCATGTACCCGCAGCACCCCCTCGACGATATCGTCGATATAGGTGAAATCCCGCCGATGGTGGCCATGGTTGAACACCTCGATGGGCTCGCCGGCGAGGATCTTGCGGGTGAAGGTGAACAGCGCCATGTCCGGCCGCCCCCAGGGCCCGTAGACGGTAAAGAAGCGCAGCCCCGTGGTCGGCAGGTCATAGAGGTGGCTGTAGGAGTGCGCCATCAGTTCGTTGGCTTTCTTGGTGGCGGCATAGAGGCTCAGCGGATGGTCGACCCTGTCCTCCAGCGCGAAGGGGGTGCGCACGTTGCCGCCGTACACCGAGCTCGAGGAGGCGTAGGTCAGGTGCGCCACCCGGTGGGCACGGCACCCTTCCAGCACATTCAGGAAGCCCACCAGGTTGCTGTCGATATAGGCGTGGGGGTTCTCCAGCGAGTAGCGCACCCCGGCCTGAGCCCCTAGGTGGATGACCCGCTCAGGACGCCAGGCGGCAAAGAGCGCCTCCATGCCCTTGCGATCTGCCAGGTCCTGCCGCTCGAAGCGAAACCCCGGGTAATCGGCCAGCACCGCCAGCCGCGCCTCCTTGAGGCTCGGATCGTAGTAATCGTTGAGATTGTCGAGGCCCACCACCGCCTCGCCACGCCGGCAGAGCGCCCGCGACACATGAAAGCCGATGAAGCCGGCGGCACCGGTCACGAGGGTGGTCATCGTACACACTCCATTGCAACGGAATGTATTCGAAGGTAACTCCCATGAATGCAGCCTGTAGGACCATTTCCCCTGATCAGGCGAATGCTTTGCATCATCCCCCGGGTGCAGAAACGACAATGCCGCGGGATGGGAGCATCCCTACGAAGCTGAGTGTCCCGAACCGTGCTTCACCCGCGAGAAGAAGTCCTCGTCGCCGATCTGTCCCCCCTTGAGCACCACTTCCAGCCCATCGACCGTGGAATCGGTGGCGACCAGCCGGCACAGGTGGCCGCCCTGGGCCTCGTCGAAGGCCACCAGTTCCAGGGCACCGGCACCGAGCCGGCGCATGGCGTGGCTCGAGGTGTCGCCACCGGCGAACGCCAGGCGGTGGATGTCGCCGCCGTCCCGCAGCTCGCGCGCCAGGCCGGCGAACACCTGCCCCACGGCCTGCGCCAGGCGATCGGCCGACATGCCGGCGACGATGTCCGCTTCCCCGCGCGTGGTCGCCACGGCGACATCGCACCCCGCCTCGAAGCGCGTCAGCACCTGGCCGGCCAGCCGTCGGGCCAGGGCCGCCGGATCGCGCAGCGCATCATCCGGCGACAGCGCCAGGACCTCCCCTCCCTGCGCCTCGAAATGGGCCAGTTGGCCGCGTGTCTGAGGCGAACAGCTTCCGGAGAGCACCAGCAGTCGTGACACCCCCGGGTAGCCGGTGGGCAGCGGCCGGCGCCCCGCCTCGTCGCGCACGGCGATCTCCCCCAGGGCGTCGGCCAGCCCCTGGGCGGCCACCGCCAGCGTGGTGCGTTCCCCGGCGAGCCTGAGGATCAACTCGGCGGCGTGCCGGAGCTCTTCCCGGTCCGTCGCATCCAGCACCACGAAGCGCCCCTCCTCGGCGGCCGCCGCCAGCGCCTGCCAGCCACCATCCGCCGCGCGATAGTCGAGCAGTGTCACCGCCGCCGGCGGGATGGACGTCTGCACCGCCAGGTGTCGTCGCAGGTCGGCCTCCCGCATCGGGGTCGAGGGGTGATGGGCCATGGCGGGGTTCTGGTCCAGCCGGCAGATCTCGCCCCCGTAGCGCGTGAACAGATGGGAAAAGGCCGTGTAACGACCGAAGGCCGGTGTCGACGGCAGTACCGGCAGGGCGCACCCAGGCCAGCGTCGCCGGGCCAGTTCCATGACATGACCGATGCTGCCCACCGTCGGCGACGAGTCGAAGGTCGAGCACACCTTGAACTGCCTGACGCGCGGATCCAGGGCCTCGATCACCTCCAGGGCCGGCTCGACCTCGTCGCCCATCGCCGGCGGCGCCAGCCCGCGGGCCGTACCCGCCAGTCCCACCACGTCCAGCCCCGGCGCCATGGCCTGGATCGCGTCCCGATCGGCGCTGGAGAAGAACAGTCGGCCGCGCAGACCATGGCGGCAGAATTGCGCCAGGTTCTCCGTGGAGCCGGTGAAATCGTCGCCATAGAAGGCTGCCAGCAGTCGTGTCATGGTTCGCTCTCCTCCTGACACTGGGGGACCGGGGGCATCAGGTGCTCTCGCGCACGGTCAACTCGAAACCGATGTCGATCCGCGGCGAGGGCGGCATCCGGCCTTCCAGTCGCGCCATCAGCAACTTGGCCGCCTCGACGCCCATCTCGAAGCGCGGCACCGCCACCGTGGTGAGGCGCGGGGTCAGGTGCTCCCCGAGCGACAGCCCCAGATACCCGCCCATGGCGATCTGATCCGGGATCCGGATGCCACGCCGGTTGGCTTCCAGGATCGCCCCGGCGGCCAGGTTGTCGTTGGCGAAATGGAGCGCCTCGAGATCGGGGCGCGCCGCCAGCGCCTCGAGGAAGATACGCCGCCCCACCTCGTACGACGAGGGCTCCTCGCGATGGAACAGCAACTCGCTCTCCACCCCGGCCGCCGCCAGCACTTGGCAGTGCCCCTCGTAGCGCTGGCGGGCCCGGTAATCGCGGGTCATCCCGGCGCCCAGGAAGGCGATACGACGATAGCCGCGCGCCAGCAGGTGCCGGGCCATGCAGGCGCCTGCCTCGGTGTTGTCCACGCCCACGTTCATGTCGATGCAGGCGTCGCCCAGCTCCATGATCTCGACCACCGGGCGCTGCCAGGCCTTGAGCCGCTCCACGGCGCTGTCGCGATGCCGCAGGCCGGTCATGATCACCCCAGATGGCGAATAGCCCAGAACCGAGTCGATCAGTGCCGCCTCGCGGTCCAGGTCGAAGTCGGTCGACCCCAGCAGCACCTGGTAGCCGGCCGCCTCCAGGGTCTGCTGGATCCCGTGTATCACCTCGATGAACGTCAGGATCGACAGCGACGGTACCACCACGGGCACCATCCGCGTACCCGCCGACGCCAGTCCCCCGGCGATCAGGTTCGGCACGTAACCCAGCCCGTTCACCGCACGCTCGATGCGCTCGCGCAGCCTGGCCGACACCTTCTCAGGGGTATTCAAGGCCCGTGACACCGTGATCGGCGCCACCTGGGCCTGCCTCGCCACGTCCTCGATGGTCACCCGATCATCGCCGCGATGACGGCGCCGCTCCCGAATGCCCGACTTCTCTGTCGTCATGGCATGCTCCTCACCCGCTCCTCGCTGTGTCGCCGTCAGTCTACACGCAATGCCTATGATGGTAGCGCTACCAAACAACCCGTGCTAGCTTTCCTCAAACAACAACGTCGACCGGGTTCACCCCGGCAGGAGCACGCACATGGCCTCCACCCGGCCCCCGCTGGGCATGGCCCGGCTCAGTGCCCGCTACCGCATCGAGACGCCGCTCGACCCCGACCTGGCCGCCGCGGCCATGGCCGGCGAGCAGTCCTCCGGCACCTTCCTCAAGGTCGCCGGCGAGACCGACGCCCTGCACGAGCGCCATGCCGCCCGGGTCGAATCGGTGACGCGCCTCGACACCGCCGCGGCCCCGTCACTGCCGGGCGCCCTGCCCGGCGAGTCCTACACCCGTGCCGAGGTCACCCTCTCCTGGCCGCTCGAGAACATCGGCCCCAGCCTGCCCAACCTGCTGGCCACGGTCCTCGGCAACCTCACAGAGCTGCGCGAACTCTCCGGCATCCGCCTGACGGACGTCGCCCTGCCCCGCGAGTTCATCGAGGCGTGCCCCGGGCCGCAGTTTTCCGTTCCCGGCACCCGGCGGCTGGCCGGGGTCGAGCGCGGCCCGCTGATCGGCACCATCATCAAGCCCAGCGTGGGGCTCACCCCCGAGCAGACCGCGGACCTGGTCGCGCAACTGGTCGAGGCGGGCATCGACTTCATCAAGGACGACGAACTGATCGCCGACCCGCCCTACTCGCCGCTGGCCGAACGCGTTCCCGCCGTCATGCGGGTCATCGAGGCGCACGCCCAGCGCACCGGCCGCAAGCCCATGTACGCCTTCAACATCACCGGCGACCTCGACGAGATGCGCCGGCGACACGACCTGGTCCGCGACCACGGCGGCACCTGCGTCATGGCCAGTGTCAACTGGATCGGCCTGGCCTCGCTGGCGGCCCTGCGGCGCCACTCGCAGCTGCCGATCCACGGTCACCGCAACGGCTGGGGGCTGTTCTACCGTCACCCGCAGATCGGCATCGACTATCGCGCCTACCAGTCCCTGCTGCGCCTGGCAGGAGCCGACCACCTGCACGTCAACGGGCTCGGCAGCAAGTTCGCCGAGGCCGACGCCTCGGTGATCGACTCCGCCCGCGCCTGTCTCACCCCCCTGCTCGACGCGCCCGGGCGGGACGACCGCGCCATGCCGGTCTTCTCCTCGGCACAGACCATCCACCAGGCCCCCGCCACCTACGCCGCCCTGCAGTCGACCGACCTCATCTACACCTGCGGCGGCGGCATCATGGGGCACCCCGACGGCGTCGCCGCCGGGTGCCGCAGCCTTCGCGCCGCCTGGGAGGCCACGGCCAGCGGCGTGACGCTGGAGGAACACGCCAGACAGGAACCCGACCTCGCCGTCGCGCTGCGGGCCTTTCGAAGCCCGTTTTCAGGATGAACGCCAACCCAGCCCTACCCGTCCAGGAGACGCTGACATGAAGACAACAACAGCAAGTGGCATCGTACTCGCCGGCCTCGTCACCCTCGGCACCGCAACGAATGCCGCGGCCGAGGAACTGGCCATCGCCATCCACGTGGAGCCCTCGCACGCCATGTTCAAGGTCGGCGAGCGACTCAAGGAGAGCATCGAGGAACAGACCGACGGCGCGTATACCGTCACCCTGCTGGGCACCGAGGTCGGCGGGGAGCGCGACCACCTGGAAGGGGCCAGCTACGGCGAATATGCCATCGCCCTGGGCGGCTCCATGCCCATGACCCTCTATGCCGAGGCGTTCGCCGCCGCCGACCTGCCCTTCGTCTACGGCGCCAGCGAGGAGGCCCGGCAGGTCTACGAAGGGGAAACCGGCGAACTGCTCAACGAGCAGCTGATCGCCAACGGCAACATGCGCCTGGTCGGGCTCTCCGCCCGCAACCCGCGCAACCTGACCTCCAACTTCCCGGTCGAGACGCCGGCGGACGTGGAAGGCGTGCGCATGCGCGTTCCCGAGATCGCGCCCTGGATCCAGATCTGGGAGGAGATCGGCGCCCTGCCCAGCCCCATCGCCTGGCCCGAGGTCTACACCTCGCTGCAGACCGGGGTGATCGAGATGCAGGAAAACCCGGTCGACCTCATCCACGCCGGCAAGATCTACGAGGTGCAGAGCCACGTCAACCGCACCGAGCACGTCTACTCCTTCTTCCACTGGCTGATGAACGAGGACTTCTACCAGCGGCTCTCCGACGACGACCGCGAGATCATCCTCGGCGCCATCGAGGAGGCCACCACCTGGGGCAACGAGATGGTCGCCGATGGCCAGGACAACATGTACGAGCAGCTCCAGGAACTCGGCATGACCGTCATCGAGCCGGACGTCGACGCCTTCCGCAGCGCCGCCGAACCCGCCATTCGCCGCATCGCCGAGGGCTACCACCCCGCCGTGCGCGAATACGTCCTGTCGCTCGTCGAGTGATCGAGCGGGCGATCTGCCGGGATGCCGGCGGATCGCCCAGACCCACTCGTTCCGAACCACCTTCTCCGGAGGCGCCCGTGAACACCGCGGAACGCGTTACCCGTGCGGTCGAACTCTTCTGGAAACTGCTGACCGGCATCGTCATGGCAGCCTTCGCGCTGATGCTGGCCATCATGGCCATCCAGGTCATCTCGCGCTACGCCCTGGGCATCGCGGTGCCCTGGACCGACGAGGCCGCTCGTTACCTGTTCCTGGCCGAGATCTTCCTGGGCGCCGTGCTCGCGCTGCGCTACCAGGCGCATATCCGCATCACCGTCGTCACCGACGCCCTTGGCCCCCGGCTGCGCAACCTCGCCGCCAGCCTGGCCGACGTGATCTGCATCCTGGTGCTGCTGATGCTGGTGATCGGCGCCTGGAACATGATGGGGCGCACGGCCGGTGTGCTCGCCAGCACCTTCCGCATGAGCTTCTCCTACATCTACCTCATCCAGCTGATATCCGCGCTGCTGATGATCGGGCTGCTGCTCGGCGATCTCTACCGGCGAATCGCCGGCGGCCCCCCCACCCCCGAAGCAGGCAGGAGTGCTTGACCATGGAAGTCTTCGTCATCATGTTCGTCGGCCTGATCGTCCTGCTGATGCTGGGGGTGCCCGTGGCCTTCGCCATGATCGCCTCCTCGGCCCTGGTGCTGGGCTACACCCGCGGTTTCGATGCCATCCCCATGGAGATGATCTCCCAGCGGACCCTCTACGGGGTCAACAGCTTCACCCTGCTGGCCATTCCCGCCTTCCTGCTCATCGGCCGGCTGATGAACAGCGCC
The DNA here is from genome assembly GCF_049166755.1 of Halomonas terrestris. NCBI lineage: Bacteria > Pseudomonadati > Pseudomonadota > Gammaproteobacteria > Oceanospirillales > Halomonadaceae > Halomonas > Halomonas terrestris. Next base: position 53,463 of record NZ_JBMHFZ010000024.1, read on the forward strand.
GGCATCTCGGATCGCGTCTTCGATGTCGCCCGCACCATGGTCGGCCACCTCAAGGGGGGCCTGGGGCACGTCAACGTCGTCGCCAGCATGCTGTTCGCCGGGATGTCGGGCTCGGCGGTCGCCGATGCCGGCGGGCTGGGGGCGCTCGAGATCAAGGCGATGGAAGACGACGGCTACCCGACCGGCTTCAGCGCCGCGGTCACGGCCAGCTCGGCGACCATCGGCCCGATCATTCCGCCCAGCATTCCCGCGGTCATCTACGGGGCCCTGGCCAATGCCTCGATCGCCGCGATCTTCCTGGCCTCGATCATCCCCGGGCTGTTCATGGGGCTGGGCCTGATGGTGATGGTCGCCATCATCTCCCATCGCCGCGGCTTCCCCACCCGGGCCAGGGCGCGCCTGAGCGACTTCACCCGCGCCATCACCCGCGGCCTGCTGCCGATGCTCACCCCCCTGATCATCATCGTCGGCATCCTGTCGGGCGTGTTCACCCCCACCGAGGCCTCGGTGGTCGCCCTGCTCTACTGCATGATCATCTCGTTTCTGGTCTATCGCTCGATCAGCTTCCGCGAGTTCCTCGACATCCTGCGCGCCACCGCCATCGACACCGCCGCTCTGTTGTTCATCATCGCCGGCAGTGCCCTCTACAGCTGGGTGCTGGCCCGCTACCAGGTCACCTCCCTGGTCGCCGACGCCCTGCTCGCCACGGTGACCGACCCGCTCGCCCTGCTGCTGCTGCTGGCCTTGTTCATCCTGCTGATCGGACTGTTCATCGACTCGGTGCCGGCGCTGTTCCTGCTCACCCCGCTGCTGGTGCCCGTGGTCATCCAGTACGGCATCGACCCCGTGCACTTCGGGGTGGTGATGATCTTCACCCTGATGATCGGCCTGATCACGCCCCCCGTCGGCACCGTGCTGTTCACGATACAGAAGATCACCGGCATGTCCTTCGCCGGCCTCGTCCGCGAGACCCTGCCGTTCTACATCCCGCTGGTCGCGGTGCTGCTGATCATCATCAGCTTCCCGGCGATCGTCATGTTCCTGCCCAACCTGGTCCTCAACTAGGGCTGGCATCGCCTGCCCGTGACAACCAAGGAGATTCCCACCATGTCCGTACTGATCACCGGAGGGCTCGGCCACGTCGGCTCCTGGGTGGCCCACCAACTGGCCGAGCAGGGCAAGCGCGTCATCCTCTGCGACATGGCCGCCGGCCACTTCGACCGCCTGGGGCTCGACTACCTGGAAGAGGTGCGTGACCGGCTGGTGCTGGAAAGCGTCGACGTGCTCGACTATCACAGCATGTTCGAGCTCCTGCTGCGTCATCGCGACGACCTCGAAGGGGTGATTCACGGCGTCTCGGTGATCGCCGGCCCGCACTTCCAGCAGCGCCCCTTCAAGCACATCTCGATCAATGCCACCGGCACCCTGAACGTGCTCGAGATCTGCCGCATCCTGGGCATCGACAAGGTCGTCAACATGAGCTCCGGCGCCGTCTACGGCGACGCCCCCGGCCCCCAGGCCGAAACGACCCCCTACAAGGCGACCGACCTCTATGGCGCCACCAAGATCGCCGGCGAACTCTACGGCCTGCAGTACAGCGACACCTACGGCATGGACGTGCGCAACGCGCGGCTGTTCTTCGTCTACGGACCCGGCAAGCGCCCCTCGCACATGCACCAGGTCTACCAGGCGCTGTTCGGTCCACTCGAAGGGCTCGACGACATCCAGGCCCCCAACGGCTCAGAGCAGGCCCTGGACTGGACCCACGTCCACGACACCGCCGCCGGGATCGTCAAGCTGTTCGAGAAGGAGAGTGTCACCCACCGCAACTTCAACATCTCCAGCGGCGTGACCGTCGACCACCTGCAGATCGTCGACCACGTCGCCGACATCATCGGCCACCGCGCCAACGTGCGGCTCGGCCCGGGCCCGTTCGTGGTCAGGGGGGCACCGCTGGATATCTCGCTGGCCCGGCGAGAGCTCGGCTTCACCCCCCGCTTCACGGATATCCGCGAGGGCCTCCAGGACTACTGGCAATGGCTGACCGCCAACCGCCAATGATCGGAGCCCCCACGCAAAGCGGCGTACCACCAGCGCTGGGAGGCCCTATGGGGTCAGACCCCGGCGGTGTCGAATCCGCTCGCAAGGCGCACCATGACGGGCATCGTGACTTGGCTGGGGTCTGACCCCATAGGGGCAGGCCTCGGCGCCTTTCGTGGCTGGCCAACACCGCCTCCCTTGCATGCTATGCTAGGCGCTCGACAGGCCAGCGCCCTGCCTCGGGAGGTCATCTTGACAACCGCTCATCGCCGCAAGCTGCCCATCGGTATTCAGACCTTTGCCGATATCCGCGAAGATGGCTATTACTACGTCGACAAGACATTGCACATCCATCGACTCATCGAGGCAGGCAAGTATTACTTCCTGTCTCGCCCCCGTCGCTTCGGCAAGAGCTTGCTGGTGGATACCCTGCGCTGCCTGTTCGAAGGGCGAGAAGCCCTGTTCGAGGGGCTCTACATACACGACAAGTGGGACTGGCAGATCCAACATCCTGTCGTTCGCCTCAGCTTTGCGGGTGGTCACCTGGGAACTCGTGACGCCCTGGACCAGCGGATTCGTGACCTGCTGCACCAGAATCGGGAGCGGCTGGGCATCAGCCTTTCGCGAGAAACAGATATTCCCGGCGAATTCGAGGAACTGATCCAGCAAGCCCATGCACGGCATGGCCAGCGCGTGGTGGTGCTCATCGACGAGTACGACAAACCGCTGCTCGACAACATCACGGATGTCGGGCGAGCCAGGACGTTGCGTGATGGCTTGCGCAACCTGTATTCGGTGCTGAAGGACGCCGATCCTCACCTATGCTTCTGCCTGCTCACGGGTGTCTCCAAGTTCAGCAAGGTCAGCCTGTTCTCGGGGCTGAACAACCTCAATGACGTCACCCTGGATGCGCCCTACGCCACCATCTGCGGCTATACCGACGAGGACCTGGACACGGTGTTCGCCCCCGAATTGCCCGGTCTGGACCGCGCCGAGATCCGCCGCTGGTACAACGGCTACCGCTGGGGTGGCCAAGACGTCACCGCTGTCTATAACCCCTTCGACGTCCTACTGCTCCTGCAGAAGCGTCAGTTCGGCCCTTACTGGTTCGAATCGGCCACCCCCACCTTCCTGGTAGACCTGCTGCGGCAGCGCGGCCTCTACACCCCAAGACTGGAACAGTGGGAAACCGAGCCTGAACTCCTCAGTCGTTTTGACGTAGACGAGATCGCCACGGAGGGCCTGTTGTTCCAGTCGGGCTACCTGACCATCAAGCAAGCGGAAGAGCCCATGACGGGATACCGGCTCTACACCCTGGGCTTTCCCAACCAGGAAGTGGAAACCAGCCTCAACCAGGCCTTGCTGCCGTCACTTGGGGTAGACAATGCGCCCCGTCACCGCAAGACGTTGTTCACGCACCTTCGCGCCAACGATCTTGCAGGCATGGAGGCGCATCTCAAGGCCCTCTACGCCGGGCTGCCACACGACTGGTACCGCAACAACCCAATTGCCAAGTACGAAGGACACTATGCCAGCGTGTTCTACAGCCACTTTGCCGCGCTCGGCGTGGACGTGACCGTGGAAGACGCCAGCAATACCGGCAAGGTCGACATGACCGTGGACTTCGGCGGCCACCTGTATCTTTTCGAGTTCAAGGTGGTGGAGCAGGTACCGGAGGGCAAGGCGCTTCAGCAGTTGAAAGACCAGGGCTACGCCGACAAGTACCGCGCTCAGGGTAAACCCATTCACCTGATCGGCGTCGAGTTCTCCCGCGAGAAGCGCCAGATCGTGGCATTCGATACCGAATCAGCCTGACCGTCGCGGGGAACGCCCCCCAAGCCCCCCCGGTCATCGAGGCCGTTCAGGGCCCGGGGCTTGACCCGACAGGGGCCGCCTCGGCACCCGAACCTGCCCCGCCTTGACGTTCATGGCCTCGGACGAGCAGGCGCCCCAGCGTCGTCGGCAGCCTGCCACACTCATCCTGATACCGGGGCCAAGTTGGAAGTGACCGGACAAGGGCAGTATCGAGAAGACTTGCCGGGGTCATGTCACATCGAGTGCACCAAGCCGCATCTCGAACGCGTTGAGGGTCATGGCCACCAGCGAGTAGTAGCCGATGATGCCCACCACCTCGACAAGCGCCTGGGTCCCCAGGGCCTGCCGGCCGGCCTCGAACGTCTCGTCGTCGATCCGGCTGTCGTCCAACAGCTGGCGGGCCAGGGTCTGCAGCAGGGCCAGCCGGGAGGTGCCGAGGTCGGCCCGGTCGCCCGCCCGCAGGGTCGCCACCGCCTCTTCCGGCAGCCCGGCCTCGATCGCGATGGGCTCGTGGATCTGCTGCTCGCCGACACACCGGAAATGCGCGGCGACACAGAGAATCAGCAGCTCGCTCTCGACGAGGGAAAGCTGGGTGTCGTAGCGGCAGAAGGCCCCCAGCTGCTGGGCGGGGCCCGCCAGCCCGGGGCTGTGCAGCCAGGCCAGGAAGGGGCCATCGGCATTGCCGCGGGTCGCGAGCACCGACTGATAGATGGCTTGCTGCCGTGGGTCCATGTCATGTGCCGAGGGCAACTCGATCCTTGATTGCATGTCGTGTCTCCAGCGTTGTTACAGGTCTTGTTCGACGGGCGGCCTGAGGGCTTCTCTCCTGCCCTGCTGCCGGCTCGCCACGAAGCAGTAGGTGGCAATCACGGCGATCAGCGCACCGCCCGCGGCGTCGGCCAGCATTCCCGGCATGATCATCATCAGCGCGGCGGCGAACAGCAGCACCCTGAGATAGGGATTCATGCGTATCCACAACCAGCCGATCAGCGAGGCCGCCAGGGCAATGACCCCGACGGCGGCCGCCAGCGAGTCGAGCGTCATCTGCCACCCGGAACCGATCCCCAGGATGGCGGGGGCGAAGACGAACATGTAGGGCACGATGAAGCTGGCCAGGCCGAGCTTGAGGGCGGTCAGGCTGGTGCGCCACGGATCGGAGTCGGCAATGGCAGCGGCGGCATACGAGGCCAACGCCACCGGCGGCGTGATCGCCGAGACCCCGGCGCAGTACATGACGAACAGGTGCGCCGCCAGGATCGGCACGCCGAACTCGACCAGCCCGGGAGCCAGCAGGACGGCAAGGATGATATAGGCCGCCGGGGTCGGCATGCCCATTCCCAGGATCACGCCGCACAGCATGGTCAGGACCAGCAGCAAGGGCAGGCTGCCCTGGGAAATGCCCAGCACGATGGAGCTCATCCGCAGTCCCAGGCCGGTCTGGGTGACGACCCCCACGATGATGCCCCCCACGGCGCTGGCGATGGTGATCTGGCCGATGATCCGCGGAGCGTCGTTCATGGCCTTCAGGCAGTTCCTGAACAGCAGCGCACGGGACTCCCGCTCGAACACCACCTGGGCCAGCACCAGGGAGCCGAGTGCATAGAGGGCGGCCAGCGTCGGCGTATAGCCGTTGGAGAGCACGCCCAGCATGACGATCACCGGAAGCAGCAGGTACCCGCGCTGCTTGAGCACCTGGAAGGCGCGCACATCCGCGACCTCGGGGGCGAGCTCGAGGCGCCGGGCCTCGAAGTGCACCATCGCGATCACGGAGACGAAGTAGAGCAGCGCCGGGATGATGGCCGCCTGGGCGATCTCGATGTAGGGCATGCCGATGAACTCGGCCATGATGAAGGCCGCGGAGCCCATCACCGGAGGCATGAACTGCCCGCCCGAGGAGGAGACGGCCTCCACCCCTGCCGAGAAGCGCGCGGGGAAGCCGGCCCGCTTCATGGTCGGGATGGTGAAGGAACCGGTCACCACCACGTTGCCGGCCGAGCTGCCCGACAGCGAGCCCATCAGGGCGCTGGAGACCACGGCGGTCTTGGCCGCGCCGCCGGTGAAGCGGCCGGTCAGGCTGCGCGCCAGGTCGGTGAAGAAGGTCCCGGCCCCCGACGCGACCAGGAAGGCACCGAACAGCACGAACAGGAACACGTAGGTTGCCGTGACCCTCAGCGGCGTGGTCCAGAGTCCATCCTGGGTCAGGTAGGTGGACTCGATGATCGATTCGAAGCTGTAACCGCGATGCCACAGCAGCGAAGGAAGATGGTTGCCCCACAGGGCGTAGGCGATGGCCGTCGCCCCCAGGATCACCAGGGGCCAGCCGACCACGCGGCGTGCCGCCTCGAGCACGGAGACGATCAGTATGGAGCCGAACAGCAGCTGCGGCGTGGTGAGCGGATCGAAGTAGAGCATCCGCTGCTGCAGTTCGGCAGAATTCAGCGCGAGATAGGCACAACCACTGACCGCCATGGCGGTCAGCAGCAGATCCCGCAGGATGAGCAGGGCCCCGAGGGGCCCCGTCGCGGGCTTGCGATAGGTCCAGAAGATGATCACCAGGGCAAACCCGAGGTGCACGGGCAGGTGCACCTCGGAGATGGGCGTCCCGAAGAAGGCCGTCATGAGGTGGTAGAAGGACATGGCGACGGCCAGCGCCGTGACCGTGTGCTTCAGCCCTGTCCGGAACGTGTCGTGTGAGAGTGTCATGGGCTTGCCCTGGCAGTTGTCGAAGCGCGATCAGAAGCTGTTGTTGATCTCGACGCCGGCTTCCTCATAGGCCCGCACGGCGCCCGGATGCAGCTCGATGCCAGAGATGTTCGCCATGTACTCCCCGCTCAACGGCGACATGGCGGCATGCACGCCGCGGATGCGCTCCAGGTTGTCCAGCATGGTCTTGACGATCCAGTAAGCATCCTCCTCCGGCATGTCCTCATGGGAGAACAGGATCAGGTCCGAGGTCACGGTGGGGATATCGACCTCCTGGCCGGGATAGCTCCCCGCCGGAATGGCGGAGTAGGCGTAGCCCGGGTTGATCTCGCTGATCCGCTCGAACTCCTCCTCGGAGAGCGGCAGCAGTTTCATGTCGACGCTATGGAAGAGTTCGGTGAAGGTGCCGTTGGGGTAGCCCGAGAGCAGGGTGAAGCCCTCCAGGTTGCCATCCTTGATGGCATCGGAGGCGAAGTTGTGGCTGCCGCGGGCGCAGTCCAGGTCCTCCTCGCTGATGCCGGCGGCCTCGAGCCGATCCACGAAGGCGGCCTGGGTGGAGTTGCCCAGCGCCATGCAGTTGACGCTGACCCCGACCAGTTCCTCCACCGACTCGATGCCGGATGCCCGGGTGACCCCGACATGCTGATAGCTCGGGAACAGCGCCGCCAGCGCCCGCACGTTGTTGATCGGCTCCTTGAAGGGCTCCTGCCCCGCCTGGGCCACCGGTGGAACGGTGGAAGTGGTCACGCCGATCTCCGCCTGACCGGCACTGACCCGCGAGACGTTGGCCAGGCCGGCCCCGACCTCGGCATTGGTGCGCGTACCTTCGCTACTGAAGATTTCCGCGATGCCGGCCGAAATGGGATACCACGTCCCCCCGGGAGAGCCACTCAGCCAGCTCAGGTTGTCAGGCTGGGCCTGGGCGGTGGAGCCGAAAGCCAGCGCGAGTGCGGTCAAGCCAGCGAGACCCGACCCTTTGAGAAAGGCCATTGAGCTTGTTGTTGTGTGCATCATCTGATTTCTCTCTTGGCTGTTGTGCTTCTGGTTGCCCTTGCCTGCGACAGGCAAGGGGGAGTCGCGCTGCCTCAGGGGGCAGCAGGTCCTTCTCACCGCGTGACGGTGTTGTCCTTGACCAGGCCTTGTCTGGACAGTCGGCGAGCGATGGTCAGACAAGGCAATAATGAGCGAGAAGACGGGGTTTACGGCGCGAGTCCCTTGAGCTGATTGCCAACGCCGTATGGCCGCATGCAGGCACTTGCCGGACACTGCCTAGTCGACGGGGCGTCGAGACTCGAGCAACGCCGTCAGCTGACGGTCACGCCGCCGGGAAAGCTCGTCCGGGCTCTTGGCCCCGTAGGCGGCCTCGACCCCCTCGATGATGCGTGCCACCAGGGCGTCGTTCACCTCGGGGGTGCCCAGGGAGTTCCAGCGATAGATCTGGCTGTCGCCCAGGCTCTCGAGGTACTGGCGGATGCCACCGCTGCCACCCCCCAGGTGGTAGGTCAGGAAGGGACCGTTGAGGGCCCAGCGCAGCCCGGGGCCATCGGTCACCGCCCGGTCGATGTCCTCGACGCTGGCCACCCCCTCCTGGAGCAGGTAGAGCGCCTCGCGCCACAGGGCGGAGCTCAGCCGGTTGGCCAGGTGGCCGACCATCTCCTTGTCGAGCACCACCGGCGACTTGCCATGGCGCGCATAGAACGCCTTGACCGCATCACAGGTCGCGGCATCGATGCCGTAGATCTCCACCAGCGGCACGAGATGCGGGGGATTGTAGGGGTGCGCGATCACCACCTTGTCGGGCCTGGGGACGCCGACGGTGAGGTCGGAGTGGGTCAGGGAGGAGGTATTGCTGGCGATGATGGCCTCGGGATCGGCGCAGCCCTGGATCTCCGCGATCAAGCGACGCTTCAGCGCAACGTCCTCGGGCGCACACTCGAGGATCAACGGGGCACCCGAGACCGCCTCCTCGAGATCGCTGCAGATACGCGGCTTGCGGACCGGACTGCCCAGGCTGGGGAAGTGCGCCGCGATCCTGTCGAACACGGCTTCCTGCGGCTGATCGCCATGGTGGTACACCACCACGGGAAGCTGTCGCGAGAGGAAGTAGGCCGCCCAGCTCGATCCGATGGTGCCGCTGCCGACGATGGCAAGGGGGTTGGCCTCGCTGAGCCTGAGGGTCATGGCGTGATCCTGTTGTTCTTGTGTGGCTTTACTATGTGTTCCGGCAGATGTATTTTTCAAATTTAAATAATCGAAGGCTGGTTTTGTTTTATTTATGTCAATCTCCATCAGGCAGCTCAAGGCCTTCATCGAGGTCGCCGCCAGCGGGAGCTTCATCGAGGCCTCGGAGAAGCTGCACCTCTCCCAGCCGGCCCTGAGCCTCTCCATCAAGAAGCTGGAGGGCGTGGTGGGGGGCGCGCTGTTCAACCGTTCCCGCAAGGGGATCCAGCTCACCCCGGAGGGCAAGCGCTTCCTGCCGGTGGCGCGGCGCCTGGTCGGCGACTGGGACACGGCGCTGGACGATGTCTCCCGGTTGTTCAGCAAGCAGGTCGGCCGCGTCTCGGTGGCGGCGCTGCCGACCCTGGCGGCAGGCTTCCTGCCCGCGGTACTGGCCGATTTCAAGCGGCAGTACCCGAACCTCGAGATCAGCGTGCATGACCTGCTGGCCAGCCAGATCGACGAACTGGTCAGCGAGGGGCGCGCCGACATCGGGCTCTCCGTTCGCCCGCGCAACCGCGAGGCCATGCACTTCGAGCCGCTCATCGAGGATCACTTCGTGGCGGTCTGCCCCACCGGGCATCCGCTGCTGCAACAGGAGGAAGTGAGCTGGCATGACCTGCTGGGCTACCCGATCATCGACCTCGACCGGATGTCGAGCACCCGCCAGGCCATCGAGCGGGTGCTCGGCGACCTGGAGCGCGAGATGGACCTGTTCTGCGAGGTCAGCCAGATCGGCACGGTCGGCCGCATGGTCGCGGCAGGGCTGGGCGTCTCTGCCCTGCCCTCGCTGAGCTTCCTGCAGATCTCCAAGGAGGGGCTGGGGTGGCGGCCGCTGGTATCGCCCAGGGTTCCGCGAGAGCTGGGGATCATCACCCCCACGCGCACCCCGCTTTCGGCCGCCGCCAAGGCGATGCTGAACGAGATTCGCGAGCATGCCAGGCATGCCAGGCTGGAGCAGACCCCACTGCTGCGATAAGCATCGGCAAGTCGGGTACGCGGCGGGCAGGGTTCAGGGCCTCACTCGGCAGGCGTCACGCAGCGCGGGGGCGAATGCCGTCGTAGCGCCCGCTGCGCCGCACCTGCAGCGCCCCCCCCTGTGAGCCACGCCGCGGGGCGATGGCGGCGCGAAGCGGCGCCGGGCGGTCATCGGCAACGCTGGCGGCCATCGCCTCGGTAAAGCGCCCTATCACTGCAACAGGGCTCAGTGGCCGGTTGGCTCGGCCGCGAGCGCCTGGAACGCTTCCCGCTCGATGGCATCGAGCACCTCCTCAGGCACCTGATAACGAAACTGCCGACGACGATTCCTGGACAGCCGCCCCTCGTTGCTCAGGCACATCATCACCAGCCGGGCCAGGTCGCTTCCGCGGACATCGAAGCGCTCATCGATCGTACAGTAGACGCGGTCGAAGCAGGCCAGATAGCGTGTTTCCGCCTTGAGGTCCTCTTCCAGCGCCACCTTGGCCATCCGCAGGGTGAAGGCCACGGCAGGCGTGGCATCCCAGTAACGGTAGATGGCCTCGCTGCCCTTGAAGCGGAACTCATGATGGTCGGCATCGATCCAGTCGACCTGCCAATGATCGCGCGCTGCCTTGGAGAAGGCTTCCAATGCCGCCAGGTAATCTGCCTCGTGACGCTTCATGGCGACGGACATCGGCAGCAGGTTGCCCTGCTGCAGCTCTCCCGCTCGACACAGGGTGTGGTGGATCAGGAATCGAGAGATCCGCCCATTGCCGTCCATGAAGGGATGCAGGAACACGAAGCCGAAAGAGACGACCGCCGCGGTTACCAGCGCAGGCACGTCTTCCGGCAGCTGATTGCCCCACGCCAACAACTCGCCCATCAGAGCCTCGCATAGCCCGGGTGGAGGCGGCAGGTAGCTGACGCCCAGGGCGCCGGGCAGGCCGTTGTGCAAATAATTCTGCTCATGCCGGAATGCGGCCGCCTTGTCGAAGGGGTTGTTGACCGTGCTGTTCTGCAGTTCGACCAGATAGCCTTCGTCCAGAGGCTTTCCCTCATGAGCCTGGCGCAGCAGTTGCATGAAGCGCTGCTGCTTGTCTGGCGATGGCGACTCGCGCTCGATGGCGAAGGACGATTGGGTTTCGCTCAGATAGGCCCATTGAATGGCGCGATCCAGCATGCCAGCAGGCAGGGTCGCCATGAAGGCCCGAGCCTGGGCCAGGATATCTTCGTCGAGCAGTCGTTGGATCTCCCGCGTGCGGCGCACCACGGCACAATATCGCAAGGTCCCCAGTCCATTGAAACCTACCCGCCAACGGCTGTTGCGCACAGCGGGACCTGTCACGTAATGCGCCGGATCGAACAGCGGCACGGCACGTCCGCGAACGTCTGGTGCATGGTCCAGCGGCGCCACGAAGGCCTCGTAGAGGAAGGCAAGCTTGCGCAGGTAGATACCATTGGGAGCCCCCTGCAGGGCCTGGATCAGGGCCGCCGCCGGGAGATGCGGCAAGGCCTCGGCCAGTATGGCCAGGTCGATGCCCTCGTGTTTCAGGGCAAAGAGAAGATGGGCCAGCAGGTCATCATCCGGTGCACGCTCTGCCGGCACGGCCAGGCTATCCTCCAGCTCCATGATCCGCGTAACCGGGCGCACCACCGCAGGCCGGACCGGTTCGCATACGCCCAGCCGCAGCCCCTCTCGCAGGTAGGCATAGCCCAGCAATTTCATCGAGCACCCGCTTCACCCAGGGATTTCTTTCACTTCACCAAGAAAATCTTCACAACGCAATGGAATGGAGATTTTTTTATCACTTCAAACATGCAAGCCACGCTCCGCGGGGCGATGGCGGCGCGAAGCAGCGCCGGGCGGTTACCGCGCTGCCATCATCGAGCCATTCGCGGGAAGGGTTCAGCGCCTCACCCCCTTCTCTCTGGAACCCCCACGGCGCCATACCGATGACACAGCGCCAGCGCCAACAGCATCACCTGCATATAGGCATAGAAGGTCGTCATCATCTCGTGGTGAATCGCCGCCTCGGTGAGGCCGTAGATGGCGAAGCCCACGGTGAACACCAGGGCGACCTGCGCCCAGGCATTGCTCCGGTCGCGGCGGTAGAGCCGCCAATGGTAGATCCCCGGCGCCACCAGATACCCCAGCAGGGCAAGCAGCCCCAGCACGCCCCCGGTGGCTGCCATCTCGAAGTACTGGCTGTGGGCATGGCCACGGCCGACACCCAGCACCCAGTCGGTGAGCACGCCCTGCTCGACCAGCTCGGCGATCCGGGCCTCGCGCTCGTCGTAGGTCAGCCCCACCAGCGGGCGTTCCATGAAGGCATCGCTGGCCGCCGCCCACAGTTGCAGGCGCCCGCCGCTGGAGACCGCCGCTCCGATATCACCCTGAGCGATATTGGTGAACTCGGCGATGCTGTAGTCCACCCGCCGCTCCACCGCCGGCAGGGTGGCATAGCTGACCAGCGCCAGCGATACCAGCGCCACGAAGGAAGCGGTGATCGCCTTCCAGCCCAGGCGGTCGGCGTTGAGCAGCAGCAGCAGGATCAGCAGCAGCGGCACCGCCAGGATGGCCCCTCTCGCCAGGGTCAGCAGGCAGGTGATCGCCCCGGCCAGCGCCGCTATCAGCAGCCAGGTCTTGCGGTGGCTGCCGCGGATCAGGCTGGCCGCCAGGAAGGCCATGGCGCAGCTCAGATACCCCAGGTTGATGCTGAACAGGAAGCCATCGGCCCGGTAGGCGCCCAGCACCTGGGTCTGATAGAGCGCCACGGCGAGAGCGCCCAGGGTACCGATGATCAGCCCCCACTCCATGAAGCCCCGCACATGGCGCAGGTCCACCGGCACCAACAGGTGACGCAGCATCAGGTAGATCGGCGCCACGGCGATCATGTGAAAGCCCGGGCTCAGGTAGCGTGACGAATAGTCATCGATCACGAAGATCGGCACCCGCGACAGCAGCAGCAGGCTCAACAGCCCCACCACCGCCCAGTCGAAGCGGGTGACCCGCAGGGTGGCGCGATGGGCCACCAGGTAGCCGATGGCATACAGCATCAGCACCGCCACCACGGCCTGGCTGCGCAGCGGCGTGGCAATCAGCGTGACCAGCACCAGCCACAATGCCCACTGGTTCACCATCAAGGCGCGATCGCGCACAAATACCCCTGACATGGCTATCCTCTGTCACAAGCCTGCTCAAGAAACACGACGAGCGCCCGAAGGCGCCCGCGAGGATGATACCACTTGTCACACTGGTCGGGATCACTCCCTGGCCTTCAACGAATCCACCACCCTGTGGGAGCCGCACTTTGCGGGGCGATGCGGCGCGAAGCGGCGCTGGGCGGTTATCGGCGAGGTTGCCGGCCACCGCCATCTTGTGGGCGGCCGGGACGCCCTAAAGCTTCGGGGGGAGTGGCCACTGGCGTGCCGCATGCAGGACACGGAGGACTCGCACCGTATCACCGGATACGTCATAGACCAGTAGGTAATTGCGGTGCACGACCAGCTCTTGTGTGCCTGTGACACGACCGGGACGGCCGAGGTTGGGATGATCGGCCAGCCGCTGGGCTTTCGCTGACACCAGCTCATCGAGAGCCAGCGCGGCGGCGGGGTTATCTTGCGCGATGTATTCGCGGATTTCCTTCCGGTCGAGGCGTGCCAGGCGTGTCCAAACCAGCGTCACGACGCAGAGCCGGTCAGCTTCCGTTGCGTTTCAGCGCGCCACGCCGCAGCTTCGGCTTCGACCTCAGCTGCCGGGATCACATCACCGGCATTGGCCGCGTCAATACCGGCCTGAACCTCACGGCGAAACCAGGCATCGTGGGCGGCCGCTTCCTGCTGCTCCCGCACGAAATCGCGCATGAAGTCGCGCAGGAGCTGGGCTCCTGTCCTGTCCTTGGCCTTGGCCACCTGGGCAAATTCCGCTTTCAGCGCGTCATCGACACGAAAGGTAAAGGTTGTTTCGGCCATGGGTCTGCCCTTCATGTGTTACGTCGTAAGTACAACGTAGCACGTGGATCTCCACTCTGACAGCGTCACGGATTCATCCAAGCTGGACAGCAAGCCCGCCCGGCGTTCCCTTGCCTACCTTGTGGAGCTCCCACCGGCAAGGAATCTACCACCCTGTGGGAGCCACGCTTGCGGGGCGATGGCGGCGCGAAGCGGCGCTGGGCGGTTACCCGCAGCCTCAGCGACAACCGCCGAGGCGCCTATCGGCGCCAATCGCGCAGAAAATCTGCACTCCCACAGGGCAGGCATGATCCACTCGGGTGGCGACCGCCGCACCTGTAGCGCCCGCCCCTGTGGAAGCCACGCTCCGCGGGGCGATGGCGGCGCGAAGCGTCGCTGGGCGGTTATCCTCACTCTCTGGCCGTCAGCGAGTCCCCCCGTCCCACGGCGTAGTACAGCAGGCCGGCCTGTTGCATCAGGCTCGGGTCGTAGAGGTTGCGCCCGTCGACCACCACCGGCAGCGCCAGCTGCTGCTTGAGCCAGGCGAAGTCGACCGTGCGGAACTCCTTCCACTCGGTGCAGACCGCCAGGGCATCGGCGCCCTTCACCGCCTGGATGCGGTCGGCCACCAGCACCAGGTCGTCGCGCTCGCCGTAGAGCCGGCGGCACTCCTTCATGGCCTCCGGGTCGTAGGCCTGCACCCGGGCACCGGCCGCCCACAGCGCCTCCATCAGGTCGCGGCTGGGAGCATCGCGCATGTCGTCGGTGTCGGGCTTGAAGGCCAGGCCCCACAGCGCGATCACCTTGCCCTCGAGCTTGCCGTCGAAAGCCTGGCGCAGCTTGGCGAACATGGCCTGCTTCTGGCGCTGGTTCACCGCCTCCACGGCATTGAGCAGCTCGGCCGAGTAGTCCAGCTGTTCGGCGGTGTGGGCCAGGGCCCGCAGGTCCTTGGGAAAGCAGGAGCCGCCATAGCCGCAGCCCGGGTAGATGAACTGGTAACCGATGCGCGGATCCGAGCCGATGCCGCGGCGCACCTGCTCCACGTCGGCCCCCAGCCGCTCGGCCAGGTTGGCGATCTCGTTCATGAAGCTGATCTTGGTGGCCAGCATGGCGTTGGCGGCGTACTTGGTCAGCTCCGCCGCTCGCACGTCCATGAACATCAGCTTTTCCTGCAGGCGGATATAGGGCGCGTAGCACTCGCGCATCAATTCCCGCACCCGTTCGGAATCGGTGCCCACCACGATCCGCGGGCCGTGGGCGAAGTCGTCGATCGCCGAGCCCTCCTTGAGGAACTCGGGGTTCGAGCACACATCGAAGTCCACCTCCACCCCGCGGGCCTCCAGCCTCCCGGCGATAGCCTCGCCAACTCGGTCGGCCGTGCCCACCGGCACCGTCGACTTGTTGACGACCACCTTGTAGTCGTACATCTGCTCGCCGATGGTGTTGGCCACCGCCAGCACATGGCGCAGGTCGGCGCTGCCATCCTCGTCCGGCGGCGTGCCCACGGCGATGAACTGCAACACGCCGAAGGCCACGGCGTCGGTGGGGTCGGTGGTGAACTGCAACCGCTCGGCCTCGACATTGGCCTTCACCAGCCGCTCGAGGCCCGGCTCGTAGATGGGGATCTCGCCGGCCTCCAGCCGGGTGATCCGGGCCTCATCCACGTCCATGCACAGCACCTCATGGCCCACGTCGGCCAGGCAGGCGCCCGTCACCAGGCCCACATACCCCGTGCCGAAAATGGTGATTCTCATGTCCCTGCTCCTGCAATCGCTACTGGTTCCTGCCCCTATTGTAGGGGCCACGCTCCACGGGGCGATAGGCTGGCCCTGTGGGAGCCACGCTCTGCGGGGCGATCGGCGCCGTAGGCGCCCCTTCCACAGACGCTGGTAACCTAACCTATCACTTAAAATGTAACCCGACTGTGAACAACACTGGCATCAAAGACCTCACCCTCGCCACCTGAAACCGGCAATTTCTCCCGCCCAGAACCGACATCGCCGCGGGCAAGGCCGCGGCGACGGGAATAAGGCACTGGCGAATGCAGTGGCTGAGGCTATGCGGCACGGGGGCGAATGCCATCGTAGCGCCCGCTGCGCCGCGCCTGCTCGAGATCGTAGGCGTTCTGCAGGCGCAGCCAGTAGCCCTCGCTGGTACCGAGGAACCGCGACAAACGAATGTCGGTATCCGCCGTGATGGCCCGCGCGCCGCGAGTGATTTCGCCGATCCGCGTGGCCGGCACGCCGATAGCCTTGGCCAAGGCATTCTTGGTAAGCCCCAGGGGCTCAATGAAATCCTCGAGCAGGATCTCACCGGGATGGATGTTGGGCAGTTGGTCAGTCATATCGCCTCCGATTAGTGGTAGTCGACGATCTCGACATCGTGGGCATTGCCGTCTTCGAAGCGAAAGCACAGGCGCCACTGGTCATTGATGCGAATACTGTGCTGCCCGCTGCGATCTCCCTGGAGAGCCTCGAGCCGGTTGCCAGGCGGTATGCGCAGATCATCGAGGGTCGCGGCGGCATCGAGCTGGCGCAGCTTCTTCAAGGCGCTGCGCTGCATGTCGTGTGGCAGCTTTCGCGATATCTTGCCCCGGGCAATGGTTTCGGCCTGCTTGTCCTTGAAGGACTTGATCATGTCTCACCCCGGGTTCGCATGCATCAAATATAACGCATCACGTCATATGTCGCAAGGCGTTATACTCGGTATGAAAACCCTGCTGCACCCACCAGGCGCAAAACCTTCCCCCTGTAGGAACCACGCTTGCGGGGCGATGGCGGCGCGAAGCCACGCTGGGCGGTCGTTTCCCTCGTTGCCGGCATCCGCCGGGGCGCCTGGCGGCGCCAATCGCGCAGAAGATCTGCGCTCCTGCAGGGCCGGCATCCGCCAGGGGGGTGGCCACCGTCCAGGCGCCGGCATCATCCACCCTATGGGAGCCACGCTCCGTGGGGCGATTGGCGCCGCAGGCGCCCTGTTCAAAGGGACGGGCCACCGGCCCATCACGTGACTGTGCATTCCCGCCGCCCAGAACCGTTCAGTATCGCACTCAGGGTCTTACGGCTTACGCCCAGCGCTTCTGCCGCGGCGGTCACAGACAAACCAAGGGGCTCCAGGCATAGTTCCTTGAT